>CAYONM010000092.1:0-13662 GCA_964405325.1 uncultured candidatus Brocadiaceae bacterium
GAAGGGCGGCAAAAGATCAAATGAGACGCTACCTTTATTTATTGACGGGCCCTTAGGTGCTGCCAAGCCCGTTGACGTATGCCGCCACCGCCGGCAACGACGGCAGAACGGTGGCACCGTTGTTGGCGATCAGTTGCAGGACCTTGTCCAGGGATTTTCGTTGATGCACGGTGAAGCCGTCTTCGCCGTCTTCGTTCAAGACGCAGGCCACTGTTTTCCGAGGACGTTTGTTGCTGTCGTCGACCACTTCGGCCACGGCGTAGGCGCCGGTCATACGGGGGGTCAGCACGTATAGGCAGAGATCACAGTGCTCCCGTTCGTGCAATTCCCGCTGATAGGCGGTTTCGTTCCACTCACTGACCACGGGATCGAAAGCATCGACTGTCAGCAGCGGTTTCAGCTGTTCGCGCCAAGTGGAGCCATTGCAGGTGCCGCCAAGAAAGACCTTCATTGTTGCAGAAGCTCCTGTTGATAATCGGTGATCCGCTGCCGCATGTCTGGATTGATGACGCCGGTCTGGCACAGGTGGTCGGCGGCAGTGCTGATGCCGATCAGGGCGTGTACCGGCAGGTCGTGATCTTCGCTCAGTTCCTGGCGGGCGGTGGCGCGGCCGGCAGGGCCGGGTTCTTCACGATCGACCGAGATCAGGACACCGGCCACTTCCACGTCGAGCTGGCTGAGTTTGGCCAGGCTTTCCCGCAGGGCGGTGCCGGCGGTGAGCACGTCGTCCACCAGCACCACGCGGATACCGTCTGAGAGTGGCATGCCGACAAAGTTGCCGGCATCGCCGTGGGTCTTGGTTTCTTTGCGGTCGAAGGCCCAGCCGCAATCACGGCCGCTTGCAGCCTGCAGCGCGGTTGCGGTGGTCAGGGCCAGTGGGATGCCCTTGTAAGCGGGGCCGAAGATGCAGTCGAAGTTGTGGCCGAAATGCTGCTGCAGGCCATCGGCGTAGCAGGCGCCGATGCTGGTCAGATGCGAGGCGCGATTGAAACAGCCGGTATTGATGAAGTAGGGACTCCGACGTCCTGATTTCAGGGTGAAATCGCCAAAGCGCAGGGCGCCAGTGGCGGTCAGCAGGTCCAGGAGGCGGCATTGGGCCGGGCTGAGCATGGGCATGATCCTTCCTGGGCCGCAGGCTATACGTGATCGTGGGCCAGCAAAGCCTGTCCCCTATTTCTCCATCACGAGCAGGACCTGTTCGGCATGCAGGTTGTCGTCGTCGCGTAGTTCGCGGATGTCGCCATCGGATAGGACGTGTCCGGAGACGATCCGGACCCGCTCGGCCTTGGCCCAGTCTTGGAGGTCTGAGAGGGTCATCGGGTGGATATTCGGGGAGTCGGCCCAGGGGTGGGGAAAGGCCTGGGAGCTGGGCATGCGGCCGCGCAAGAACAGGTCCAGGCGCATGCGCCAATGGGCGAAGTTGGGGAAACTGACAAGAATGCGTTTGCCGACACGTAACATGTTGTGCAGCAATTGCTGCGGTTTGGCCAGGGTCTGGAGGGTCTCTTCGCAGATCACCAGATCGAAACTGTTGTCGGCAAAGGCGTCCAGTCCGGTGTTCAGATCGTGCTGGATGACTGGCACCTGCCGTTCGACACAGCCAACCACCGCTTCGGCATCCAGCTCCAGGCCTTGGCCGACGACCTGCTTGTCGTGCATCAGGCGTTGGAGCAATTCCCCGTCCCCGCAGCCCACATCCAGAACACGGCATTGCTGCGGCACCAGCTCGGCGATGACGTTGTCCTGCCAACGGCCCAGGGGGACGTGGATGTGTTCCAGGCCGGTAACGGTGGGCAGGCGGCCCAGTAATTCGCCGAACCAACGCACCAGGGCGGGTTCCAATTCGCGCGCCATCATGGGCAGCCTCCTCGGAGAAATGGTGCCAGTAATCGGGTGACCGAGTGCTCCTCCACCAGAAAGGCGTCGTGGCCGTAGTGCGAGGGCACTTCGGTGTAGGTGACGGGGTGACCGCTGGCCAGAATGGCGTCGGCCACGGCGCGGCAGTCGCGTGGCGTATACAGCCAGTCGGAGGAAAAGCTCATCACCATCACCTGGGATCGGATCCGGCTGCAGGCGGCGGTCAGATCGCCATCGCCCCAGCGGGCGGCGGCATCGTAGAAATCCATGGCTCGGGTCACGTACAGGTAGCTGTTGGCGTCGTAGCGGTTGACGAAGCTGCGGCCCTGGTAGTCGAGGTAGCTTTCCACCTGGAAATGCACGCCGAAACCGAATTCTTCGGTCTCGGGTTTTTGTGGCCGCCGGCCGAATTTGGCGTGCATGCCTTCATCCGACAGGTAGGTGATGTGCCCCAGCATCCGCGCTATCGTCAGACCGGTATCGGGAGCTTCATCAAAGCCGTAGTAGTCACCGCTATGGAAATGCGAGTCGTTGATGATGGCGTGTCGACCGACGGCATTGAAGCCCAGGCCTTGGGTACTGAGGGCGTTCGAGGCTGCCAAGATGGCAGCCTTGTTGACACGTTCAGGATAGCGCAGAGCCCATTCCAGGGCCTGCTGGCCACCCAGGCTGCCGCCAAGGACCGCGTGCAGCCGATCGATGCCGAGTTCGTCCAGCAGCCGGGCTTGGACCCGGACCCAGTCGCCAATGGTCACCAGCGGAAAACGCAGGCCATAGACCTTGCCGGTGGCCGGATCGATGGTGGAGGGACCCGTCGAGCCGTAGCAGGAGCCGATAACGTTGCTGCACAGCACAAACCAGCGATCGGTGTCGATCGCTTTGCCGGGGCCAATGACCGTGTCCCACCAGCCGGGCTTGCGCGAACGCCAGGCACGGCCATCGGCTTCGGCCTGCTGATCCCAACCGGCAACGTGAGCGTCGCCGGTCAGGGCGTGGCAGACCAGGATGGCATTGTCTTTTGCGGCATTCAGTCGGCCATAGGTCTCGAATTCCACCTCCACCGGCCCCAGCTGGCCACCCAGTTCCAGGGACAGGGGTTGCTCGGTGCTGGCCAAGCGGATGCGTTCCGGTCTGGTCCAACCAACCGAACGGGGGGATTCCGGTGGATCATAACGACTCATGGGGCTCCTCGGAGAAACGAGCGGGGGGTACGGTTATTGGTCACATCTGGTGATGTTTGTTTTCGTGGCGGTCCTGTTTTCAAAAGCAGGATACCGAGTGGCTGAGTACCAATAAGACGATAAACCACATCCATATGTCATCTCGGCCCTCCGGGTTGGTATGGCCGCTGACAATGCTCCGGTATGATTGTCTCAACCAAAACAGGATAGCGAAAACAGCAATGCCAAAACCGGGCCATCAAGACGGTGGATCCGAATCCTGATTGAGGCATGTCGATGCTCCTAGTCGGCCAAGGCCTGTTCCAGATCGGCAATGATATCCTGGACATCCTCCAAGCCGACAGAAATACGGATCATTTCCGGGTTGACACCGGCCTTCAACTGTTCTGCGGGGTTCAGCTGTTGGTGGGTGGTACTGGCGGGATGGATCACCAGGGTCTTGGCGTCCAGGATATTGGCCAGGTGGGTGCAGAGCTTGACGCGGTCGATGAAGCGCTTGCCGGCAGCCAGGCCGCCAGCAATGCCGAAACCGAACACCGCACTGGGGCCACCGTGGAAATAGGCCTTGGCGCGGGCGTGGTCGGGATGATCGCTCAGGCCGGCGAAGCGGACCCAGTCTACCTTCGGATGGCTGGCGAGGAATTCGGCTACGGTCTGGGCATTGGCGCAGTGTTTCTCGGCCCGCAGTGGCAGGGTTTCGATACCCAGCAGCAATTGCTGCGCGTTGAACGGGCTCATGGCGGCACCGGTGTCACGCAGCAGGCCGCAACGGATGCGGAGGGTGAAGGCTTGGCCACGGGCAGCGGCCTGATCGTGGTCACCGAAGGCCTGCCACCACGAGACCCCGTGGTAGGCAGGATCGGGTTCGGTGATTTCTGGGAATTTCCCGTTGGCCCAGTTGAAATTGCCCTTTTCGATGACGCAGCCACCCACGGCAGTGCCGTGGCCGCCGACCAGTTTGGTCAGGGAATACACCACCACATCGGCACCGTGGGCGAAGGGGTCGAAAATCGGCGGTGGGGTCATGGTGTTGTCGACGATCAGCGGCAGATCGTACTGATGCGCCACGGCGGCGATGGCATCCAGATCGTCGACATTGCCATCGGGGTTGCCGATTGATTCCGTATAGACCAAGCGGGTCTTCGCGTCGATGACACTGGCAATGCTGCTCGGATCGCTGGTCTCGACCCAGCGGACCTCAATGCCCAGCCGTTTCAGGGTGTAGGTGAACAGGGTGTTGGTGCCACCGTAGAGCTTGGTGCCGGAAACGATATTGTCGCCAGCGCCAGCGATGTTCAGCACCGCGTAGGTGATGGCTGCCATACCCGAGGCGGTGGCGACGCAGCCGCTGGCGCTATGCAGCGCGGCCATGCGTTGCTCCAGCACGCCATTGGTCGGGTTCATCAGACGGCTATAGATATTGCCGAAGTCACGCAAAGCGAACAGGTCGGCAGCGTGCTCCGCATCCTTGAAGGCGTAGCTGGTGGTGGCGTAAATGGGGACCGCACGCGAGAGGGTTTCACTGTCCGGCTGGTGGCCAGCGTGCAGGGCGCGTGTTGCGATATGGGGATTGGACATGGTGGTATCTCCAGAAGACGGCCCATGGTGTGCTGGCCCGAGCCAGGGCAATGAACACCTTGTTTTTTGTCGTATGTTCATTGCCGCTGCCGTCGAGGGTGATTCCGCCGCCGGAACCTGCTTGCCCCGCTGTTCAGGTGGTCTTCAATTTCGTGATGGGACACGTCCTCTTGACTTGGTTCTTCGCCTGTTGTTGGGCTTTGGTCATCGCAGGTAGCGCGGTCGAGATCGGCATCCGGGCGCTGCCGGTTGGCAGTCTGGCGATCGACGCCTTTGTCGATCAGACCAGTCTGCCCGATGCCCAGCCGCGACACCGCGAAGTGATGGATTTCTACTATGCCAGTGGCGAACTGTCGCCGGCGCGCTGGAGCGAGCGCGAAGTCGGCCACTTGGCCGATGTCCGAGGGGTGCTGGATGGAATCCGCTGGACCACCTTCGGCTGTCTGTTGCTGGCGGTGGCGGGCCTGATCGGTCAGGGTGAGCAGCGCTGGTGGGGGCCACGGCGCGGGGCGGTGCTGGTGCTTGGCGGCTTGGGTGCTTTGGCGGTGATCGCCTCGCAGTGGAGCCTGTTTTCGCGTGGCTTGCATCCGGTGTTGTTTCCGCAGGGCAATTGGGATTTCGTCCCCGGCAAACATCGTCTGATTGATCTGTACGATCAACCGGTACTGGGGGCGTATGCCGGTGCGATCCTGGCTCTGGCACTGCTGGTGGCGTTGGCGCTGTGGGGCCTGTGTCGTTGGCGTTCGCGGGCCGGCATCGCTTGGTCCTGGCAGGCATCGCGTCACCAGTGGTGGCTGCTGCTGGGATTGCCGTTGGTGGGGTGGTACGCCTGGCTCGGCTATGGTATGCGGACCATTGGCGATGCTGGCTACATCGCGTTCTGGCTCATTGCCGGTGGCATGCTGGCGGTGGTGCTGCAGGCCATGTTCTGGCGTGACAAGTCCTGGTCGGCCTTGGTGTTGGCCCTGATCTTGGCTTGCTGGCTGGCCCAGGCTTTGGCGGTGCGTCAGGCCAGCCGGGATGCCTTGGCGTCGGTGCAAGGCGGGGGTGCGGCCTTACAGACCACCATAGAAGCGTATCGGCAGCAGCTGGGTCGGCCGCCGGCAGCATTGCACGACCTGATCGGCCATGGCCTTGAGGCCATTCCCAGCGTGCAGGGGGGTGGGCCGTGGTATTATCAGCGGCGCGGACGACATTACATTCTCGGTTTCGACGGGCCGTTGCAGTTCGCGCATGAATACGTCAGCTGGCGAGGGACCTGGAACCTGCTTAACTGGGCGGGGTGGCCGTAATGCCTCCCGCTTCAGCCGGCCAGCGATTGTTTACCTGCTGTCAGCCACGAGAGTCACTGTATGGATACGGTCTCAACCGGTTTCTCGATTGATGTCACATGCCATCTTCAAGAAGGATTGCTGCATATCGATCGGCATGGGCGGATTGTCGCGGTCAACTCGCGCCTGTGCGAGCTGTTGCAGCGGCAACCACAGATTGGCTGGGATATTCAGCAACTGATCGCCGCGATCGGTGTTGGCGCCGAAGCCCTGACCGACATCGCTGTCGGCGATCGGGTGGTAATCGTGGTGGGAGGCCGCTTGTTGGAGTTCCGTTCCTCTGCCCTGGTCGACGGCGGTCAGCTCTGGGTGTGCGAGGATTGTTCCGAGTTGCTGCGCTTACAGGCGCAATTGGCCGAGCAGGGCCATATCCTCGCCAGCGGCAACGAGGCGTACATGGTCATCGATCCCCGCGGACTGGTGCGCTATGCCAATCATTTTTGTGAGCAGGAACGCGGTTACGACGCTGGTGGCATGGTGGGGCAATCCCTGGCCGATCTGGAGCAGCCGCGCGGGCCCGATGGCAGCGATGGCAAACGCTTGAGTTTTGCAGAGATCAAGCAGCGCTTGCAGGGATTTTTGGCCAGTGGTGGCGTGCATCGCTATGACGCTTGGCATTACCGCAAAGATCAGAGTCGTTTCCCCACTGAGATCAGCCTCCGGCCCTATCGGATGCAGCACGAGACCGTGCTCCTGCTGACGGCCCGTGATGAATCCGAACGACTGAATTTTGTCCGAGATCTGGTGGAAGCGCGGGCCAAGGCCGAGGAGTCCAATCGGGCGAAAAGCTCGTTCCTCGCCATTACCAGTCACGAGTTGCGTACACCGCTGACCGCGGTGATCGGCTTTTGCGAACTGTTGCGCCTGGATTATGGCGGCCAACCGGGGGATTTGAGTCGTTACCTGGAGTTGATCCACGCCAGTAGCAAAGGCTTGTTGCGCCTGATCAACGACATCATCGACTTCGCCAAGCTGGAGAGTCGGACGATCCATTTCGAGATGGCGCCCTTGCAGGCTGATGCGCTGCTGGATGCCTTGGTGGAGCGCTGGCGGCCGCAGGCCGATCGGGTGGGCTTGGAACTGATCCGCGAAGCCTCGCAGCCGGGCGAGTCCTTCCTCTGTGATCGGCAGCGCTTGAATCAAGTGTTGGACAACTTGGTCGGCAATGCCCTGAAATTCACCAATGCAGGGTCGGTGCGGGTGGGTGTGCAGCACGAGCCCAAACGGGTCCGTATTCTGGTTTCCGACACTGGCAGTGGCATTGCCTATGCTGCTCGCGAGCGGGTTTTCGATCCGTTCTTTCAGGAAGAGGACAGCACGACCCGCAAGAAGGAGGGCACTGGTCTGGGGCTGTACATCTGCAAGAGCCTCTGCCGCCAGCTGGGAGGGGATGTGATCCTGCAGGAGACCAGTCCGGCCGGCAGCACCTTCACGGTCATCCTCTCCCGCAAGGGCCGGGCGCTCAGCAACGAAGAGCCTTTGGCGGAGGGGTTGATTTCGGGGATGAGCGAACCAAGCGAAGACCCTTGACGAAGCTGGCTGTCTCCCTAACGTCCGGCCCTCGCAAAAATGGTCCCGGTAGCTCAGTTGGTTAGAGCGCCAGATTGTGGCTCTGGAGGTCGCGCGTTCAAATCGCGTTCGGGACCCCAATAAAAACCTCGGCTTATGGCCGAGGTTTTTTGTCGAGAGATTTTGTCGAGAGCAGCGCGCCCTCTGCAGAAAAAGCGAGCGCGAAGCGAGCAAATCGCGACGAAGGAGCGTGGCAGGCGGGTGCGCCGAAGGCGCGAGAGGGCAGCGTTCCCTTTAATTAAAAATTGATATTTGCCGTCAGATTCAGATACGGTCCCGGTTCGATGTAGATATAGGTCCGGTAGCCGGGGTCGTCGAACAGGTGTTTTTTCTCTTCCAGGGTGAATTTCCGTTCAAATCCCCAGCCGGTTTCCAGGCGAAGTCCGCCGGCATATTTGTGGCCAACGAAGACAAAGGGGCCGGTGCGCCAGGTGCGCATGCTGAGTTGATCGTCGGGGTTTTCCCGCTCTGAGGGGTAGGCAGTCCAGCTGTCTTGGTGCAGAGTCCAACCGGCCTTGACCCATTTATTGGCCTGCCAGGTGATGCTGGCATCGATGTCGTTGATGATCGGTGCCGCCCCAAGCTCTGCCTTCCAGCGTTTGCTGATCTGCCAATCGGCGCGGAAATAGGGTACGCCTAGGGTCAGGCGCAGCTGGTCGTTGACCGGATAGACGTAGGCGACGGTGGGGACCGGATACACCGAGCGGCTGGTCCAGATGATGCCGGTCATCAGAGCGCTGCGCTTGGGAAAGGCGTAAAGGTAGAGGACTTCCGCTTCCAGACTGGCCTCGTCCGTCGTGTTCAGCGGCTTGTCGCTGGAGCTGTTGACCCCAAGACGCCAGGTCAACGTCTGGTTGGGGGCCAGCAGATGCTTGGCGGCAACGCCAGCGGCCACTTGTTGTATCTCGTTGGGCAACGCCAGGCCGGTGCGGCTGGAACCATGATCATCGCGGCCGTGAAAGCGGAAATCGCCAGTCAGATTACGGTTGCGGGCACCGATATAAGCACGCAGGACCCAGGTCTCGCGTTTCAGGGCGTTGACCGCCACGGCCAGGCCGCCGTCGTGGTGCTGATAGCGTTGGTCTTGCAGGTCGCTGGTGTCCACCCCGGTTTCGGCGTTGATGTCGTAGAAGGTGAAGAAACGGCCGTGTTCTTTGGGCAGGCCCGGGCGGAACAACAGGCCAAAGGTGGTCTCTTTGACGCTGTCCACTGCCCACAGCGGTAACAGAGGTAAAAGCAGGATGAGTACCGCGTGACGCATGACCACCTTTCGCTGACCGAACGGTCAGCGAAATATGTATACCTGATGTGGCAGGGTCAACCGGGAATGCGGTCGGCCTTTCGCTGGGCGCTGAGAATCCAACTGCGGCCATAGGACCAGGTCTCCAGGGCCTGCAGGCCGGGCGGCAGAGTTGGAACCGAGGCTCCTTGCTCGCCGCGCAGTAGGACGTGTCCATCGCCAGCCAGGCTGTTTGCGGCGCAGGCGAGTAATTCGTCCAATTGCTGCGGGTCATTCCGGTACCACGGAAAGGGTGGATCGGCGTAAATCAGATCCAGATTGTGCAGGCGTGGCAGGTGTTCTTGGAAGCGACCGGCCAAGATCTGTACGCTGTCCGGATCGCCGAGTTTGTCGGCGTTGGCCATCAGGCAGCGCAGGGCTGGCTGGGCGGCTTCAATCAGGGAGACGTGTTCGGCGCCACGGCTGGCGGCCTCGAAGCCAAAGCTACCGGAGCCAGCGCAGACATCGGCCACGCTCAGGCCGTCCAGTTTCTGGCCCAGGCGGTCGAATAGGCTCTGCTTGATCCGGTCTAGCAGGGGGCGCGTGTCGGTGCCGGGGGGGGTATCCAGTTTACGACCACGCCAGTGGCCGCCGATGATGCGGACGCTCATGGCTCTGACAGTCGTCTGCGGAAGCTGGTGACGTCATCCCAAAAACCGGGATAGGTCTTGGCGACGCAGCCCGGGTCCGCGATGCTGATGCCGGGCTGTAGCAAGCCCAGCAGGGCAAAGCTCATCGCCATACGATGGTCGTCGTAGCAATGCACGGTCGCCGGCGTGATTGGCGCTGGCTCGATGCGCAGCCAGTCCTGGCCGTGGCTCACGCCTTGGCCCAGGCGTTTCAGCTCGGTGACCGTGGCCTGCAGGCGATCGGTCTCCTTGAGCCGGATATTGGCGATGTTGTAGATGGTGGTCGGGCCCTGGCACAGCGGTGCGATGGCGGCCAGGGTCATGACCGTGTCGCTGATGTGGTGCATATCGACTTCGGTGCCCTGCAGGGGGGCGGTTGCCGATACCGTTATGCCGTGGCTGTCACGGCTGACCGTGGCGCCCATGCGCGCCAGCACGTCGACGAAACCGACATCGCCCTGCAGGCTGTCGCCCTGCAGATGTGGTACCCGGATGCGGCCTGCGCCGGCCGCAGCCAGGGCGAAGGGATAGCTGGCGGCGGAGGCATCGGGTTCCACCCGGTAGCTGCGGCTGCGGTACTGACCACAGGGATGCACCAGCAGGCTGCCGTCGGCTTCCTCGTGTACCGTCCCGCCAAAGGCGGTGATCATGCGTTGGGTCATGTCGACATAGGGCCGGCTGACCAACTCGCCTTCGATCCGGATATGCAGTGGTGCCTCGGCGCAGCCGGCGGCCATCAGGAGCGCCGAGAAATACTGCGAGGAACGATTGCCACGCATGTGCACCGTGCCGCCAGGTAGGCGACCGCCGTCAACCACCACCGGGGGATAGCCATCGGCATCGCTGACCGGAAGGTGTAGCTGGCGCAGGGCGTTGGCGAGATCGGCGATCGGCCGCTTGGCCATGTGCGCATCGCCGCACAGGTGGGTGCGGCCGGGCACCAGGCAAGCCAGCGCGGTCAGGAAGCGGATGCTGGTGCCACTGTTGCCAATAAACAGTTCCTGCCTGGTTGCTTGCAGGTGGCTGCGGCCGCCGCGCACCAGCAACTGTTCGGCGGCGATGGACTCGATGCTGATGCCCAGGTGTTGCAGGGCCTGGCGCATGTATCGGGTGTCGTCGGATTCCAGCACTCCTTCCAGGATGCTGGTCCCCTCGGCCAGACTGGCCAGGATCAGGGCCCGGTTGGTGATGCTCTTGGAGCCGGGAATGGTCCAAGTGCCGACCGGTGTCTGTGCCAGGGGGGTGATGGCCAGTGCTGTGTCCATTTGATCTAGTTTTGGATTGCGACTGGACTTGCAAGAATGGGTCGGTGCCCACGGACTGTCGACCACAGCGTATGCCTGCTGGCAACAGCGTTCGACTGACCGTTCCCAGCCCCTAATCTGCCGCCCATGGACCCGAGCGAGATCGATCTTCCCCTGCCCGCCATCTTCACCTGGATGGAGGGCCGTGGTCGCTCGGAAGCGGTGCAGATGGTCAAGGGCCTGCGTCAGCGCGAATGGGCGGTCACCAAGCAATGGCAGTTGGATCAGGTCGGCGAGATCACGGGGCTGGACGTGTCCATCCGGCTGAGCCAGGCCACCGACACGCTGGTTGGCGCCCTGTTCGATTTCGCCAGACAGCGTGCTGATGCGCCGGCTGAGGCTGACCACTACATGGCCTTGTTTGCCACCGGTGGCTATGGCCGTGGTGAGTTGAATCCGCATTCCGATCTCGACATCCTGGTCGTCGTATCAGAGCACCAGCTGCAGCCTTGGATGCGCAAGGTCTACGAGGAATTCAACACCCTGCTCTGGGATACCGGTTTCAAGGTTGGCGGCGCCATGCGTAGTCTGCCCGAGCTTGAGCGGATCATCGGACACGATTTCGTCACTGCCACGGCCAGCACCGAACAGCGCTGCCTGTGGGGTGATCAGTCCATTCAGGCCGAGATGCGTTGCCTATTGGGTCGTTTTCGCCAGCGGCGGGCCAAGGCCTTCTTGTCGTATAAAGTCGAGGAGTTGCGCGGACGCCACAGCAAGGCCGGTGCCAGCCTGTTCCGTATGGAGCCGGATCTGAAAACCAATCCCGGCTGTTTGCGTGATCTGCAATTGTTGATGAACATCAGCTGGACCCTGTGTGGCGAACGCCTACTGCGTGGTTTGTCCATCATCGATGGCATGGAGCGCGACGACATCGGTGCGTTGTATCAGGCCAACGATCTACTGCTGCGCCTGCGCTCACTGCAGCATTTCCATCATGGTCGGGCTCAGGACGTGTGGACCCTGCGCGATCAATTGCGCTGTGCCCGGCACTTGGGTTACAGCGGTGCCAGCCGCTTGCGCGCGGTGGAAGTGATGATGCGCGATTATTATCGCCTGGTCCGTCGGGTGGTGCAGCTGGTGGACCTGACTGTCTCGCACCTGGATCATCACGGCTATCTGGGACGTAATCCGGTGTTGATCAAATCCCGACGTCCATTGACCAAGGCATTCTGTACCGTGCGTGGCCAAGTCTATTGTTCCGATCAGATGGTGTGGCAACGGCCGGCGTTGTGCCGGGAGATCCTCAAGATGGCTCGGGCAGCACAACAATCCGGTGTGCGCTTCAGTTATGTGTTGGGGCGCAGTATGCGCGCCAATATGTCGACGATCACGAATGCTGAACTCTGTAATCCGGAAAACGGCCGGCTGTTTATGGAAATACTCGGGGATTGTCATCATCTGCAGGCGATCCTCACCGATTTGCACGATGCCGAATTCCTGGGCACCATGGTGCCCGAGTTTGGTAATATCACCTGCCTGATGCAGTTCGACAGCTATCACACCTACACCATCGATCAACACACGCTGTTCGCCGTCGGCAACCTGGAGCAACTGTGGCGTGGGCAATTGCAGGGCTTGCCCGACATGAAGCGCATGCTGCGGCATCATGTCCGTCGAGATCTGCTGACGCTGGCGCTCTTGATGCACGATGTCGGGAAATACATGGGGCGCGGCCATAGCGAGCGTGGTGCGGTGATGGTGCATCAGGTTGCCAGGCGTCTGGGCTTGAGCGAGGATGATGCCGAGTGTCTGTATTTCCTGGTCCGGCATCACACCGACCTGTCGGTGGCTAGTCGCTCGCGCGATATTTCCGATCCGGTATTTCTGGCCGGTCTGGCGGAATTGATCGGCAATCAATTCCGTTTGGACATGCTCTATCTGCTGACCTATTGCGATACCGTGGCGGTGGCTCCGGATATCTTGACCGGCTGGCAGGAGCAGTTGCTGTCGGACCTGTACGAGCTGTTGACCGAAACCATGGCCCAGGCCGAGCCGCATTCTCGCCCAGGGATTCGGGCGCGTTTTCAGCGTGCGCTGATCGAATCGGATATCGACGAAGCGAAAGCGCACGCTTGGTTGTTGGTTTTGCCCGATGCTTATTTCTACCAGGCACAAAGTGAAGAGGCGGTGGGGCATTTCCGTCTCTGCGCCGATCCTGATCAAGATCGGCTTGGTATGCACTGGGACGAGGATCAGGGATCCGTGATCCTGGATCTGATTCTGCCCGATCGGACCGGTTCCTTTGCCCAGGCTTGCGCGGTGCTCAGTGGTCGCGGCCTGGATATTGAGGATGCCTGCATCTGGAGTATCGACCGGCATCGCGCGCTTTGTCGTCTGCGCCTGGAGGCGGTCCGCTACGCCGAGGCTGACAAAGATCATTTCTGGCGCGGCGTGCACGAACACCTCGCCAAGGCCCTGCAAGAGCCCCAGCATGCCAACCAACAGTTGGACGCGCGTCGCCAGCGCGAGCGCTATCAGCCCAGTGCCGCCGATTCCGGATTCAATGATCCATCGGTCAAAGTCGACCAGCGTAGCTCCCAGGAATATTCCATTCTGGATGTCCAGGAACGGGACGACGTCGGCCTGCTGTCACGCTTGTGTCACATCATCGCCGAAAATGGCTGTTCCATCGGCTTCGCCTCCATCACCACCCGCGGCGATGTCGCTCTGGACGTGTTCTATGTTCAACGTGATGGCCAGAAGCTGAGTGACGCCGAAGCCGCCGACTTGCAAGCGGATATTGAGCGCGCCTACAACATGCGTGAGCGGGCCGAAGCCGACGATTGATTGGTCGTGCTTACTTGACTGTGTTAAGATTGGTAAGATTGGGGTCAGGCAGTAATGTTAAGATTGGGTGTTAAGATTGGGGACAGGCAAACATAAATAACAGATAACTACCTCTCCCGTTCACTAGAGCCTGGTTTTACCTCCAGC
>CAYONM010000093.1:0-13661 GCA_964405325.1 uncultured candidatus Brocadiaceae bacterium
ACTTCGCGCTTGGACGCGCTCGCTCGCTTCGCCTGGTTCCACCCGAATTCGACCTTTGAGGGAAGCGTCACAACTATTCATCCAACAATTTCTCGATGCGCTCATCCAAGGCTTGTTGATCGCTGCGAAATGCGGTCAGGCCAGCGGCGCTGATCAGGGCATCGACGCCGATACTACCGCTGGTCAGCTGGTGCCGCCAATGCTGCCAGTCGGGGATTTTTCCTTGCTGTTCCAAGCGCTGCCAGTCGGCCGGTTCCCAGCGGAGAAACAAGTCACCCAGGCCCAAGTGGTGTGCGCCATCGACCATTTCCTCGACGCTGGTGGGAGGTTGGGTATGGAGAAAGGCGCTAAAATCGCGCACCGCATCGGAGACCACCCAGAGTTTTTCAATGTGGGAATCCACCGCGCTCTCTTCCAGTTCAACCGCCGGATCCTCCTGGGTGGCATCGGTCAGCTGATCTGGCTCGATCGACTGCAGTGCCGCTGCGGCCACTTTGGTGGGCATGGTCATCACGTCGACGCCGGCCAAGCTGCGAACTTGATCACCATCACGCATGCTGGCAGCGATCTGTCTGGTGTGAGACTCGTTCAGCTGATTGACCTCGCGGATCGCTCGTTGGCTGGCCAGGGTGGCTTTCTCGCCCAACATGTGGCCACTACCGAGCTTGTTTTGCGAGGCAAAGCTGCTCAGACGACCCAAGAAGACGTTGACAAATTCCGGCTGTGCGAAACGGGCTGCCAAGTAATTCTGACGTGCGGAACAACCCAGGGTGCAATTGACCGGAATCTGCTGGGCCTGCAGACGACGGATGGCAAATAAACCGGCCGGCGTCAGTGGCACTTTGATAATGAAACGATCCGGTGCGATGGCGTGGATGGTATGAGCAATGGCGACGCTGGTTTTTTCATCATTGGCCAGGTCTGTATGCAGTTCGACACTGACCCGGCATCCGAAGCGTCGAGTCAGAAGCAAGGCATGATGCACATTTAGCAGCAGACCGATCAAAAGGATGCGCTGTTTCAAGGAATGGTCCTGGCAGCGTTGTCCGGCAATGCGGATCAAGTCGTCGTAGCTGCCCTGCTGCACCTCCTTATTAAGAAGGCTATTGTTGGTGGTGAGGGCCTGGAATTTCGGATCCCAGACCTGCTCTGCGGCTTGCAGATCGCCGGTATCCAACCACGGCTCGGTGCCGAGGACGGACAGTGCCGCCCATAATGGTTTGGCTTCGGGTAAGGTGGTGGTGGCTTCGTGACTGACGTCGGGTTGGATAAGATCGGCGAACAATTCTGGCCAGTCGGTATCGATGGTGCTGGGCATGTGATGCTCCTTATCTGCTGTATGGTAACAAGTACGGCAAGGCGATGCACAGGAGTGCATTATTCATCAGCGTGGACTGCATCAGAGTACCTGTTCCAGTCGCACCCAACGTCTGACCTGCGGTCGAGCCGGACTGGTGCTGAGCGGTTTGGCACTCGACTGATCGTGTGAGTCCCCTCTGCTGTGAACGGCCATCATTGGTCCTTTGCTGAAGACTCTTCTTCCTGTTTGTCTTCTTCCTGTTTGTCTTCTTCCTGTTTGTCGTCGCTCGACCGCAATGACAGTCCGGCAGTCAGGGACCAGCGCATGCCCTCCTCGACCGTGATCGGCAATTCCCGCACACTGGAGCGTGGCACCAGGAAACAGTAGCCACCGATCTGCGAGCTCCATTGCACGTACACGGCGAGGCGATCCACGTCACCAAAAGCGTCGGGGAGATCACTCAGATCGTTTCTGGTAATGAAGCCCAGGGTATCGACATCCGTGTTTGGTAGTCGAATCAGCACCGGTTTCCCCAGGTTGTCAGCAAAATCTCCTTTGAGCAATTGCATTAGATCCTTGGTCGGTTTGTAGATGGACGAGAAGATCGGTATCCGACCCAACAGTTTCTGACTTCCAGAGATCAGGCCTCTGGTGAGCCAGGCATGACTGGCGACACCAAGGGCAATGACCAGGATCAGTGCGATCACCAACCCGCTGCCTGGGAGATACCAAGTATCAGGAATGAACAGTAGCAACATGGTTCGGGTCATCTGCTCCAGACTGCTGATGGCCCAGATAATGATGGCAATAGCGACGAGGACCGGCACCAGGACGGCGAGTCCTGAGAAAAACCAGCGAGTGATGCTTTTCCACATGCTGGCAGTATCACGCGTTAACGATAGCGATAAACAGGCGTGTATCGGCCTGATCATTGCTTACCCACCAATCATAGCAGACGCGCTCACCGACATCCTGCGAAACCCAAACAAAATCGACTTCTGATGGACCCGTCAATGGTAATGGCCAAGTGTATTGACCAAGCCGATTCACCGTCGTGAGCTATTGAACTGGATTCTTAGGATCCCAGCGAAAGGAGCACAGTATGAGCGTACAGACGCTGAAACTCTTGGAGCAATTGCAGACCCCAGCACTGGAAATCCGGGTTGGTAACGAACTTCGTAAGGAGGATTACGAAGAATTTATGCCAATGGTTGAAAAACTCATCGCCGAGCATGGCTTGATCCGGATTCTGTTCCTGATGGAACCGGACTTTCATGGCTGGACCGCCGGTGCCCTGTGGCAGGATGTCGTGTTCGATGTCAAGCACTTCAGACATATCGAACGACTCGCCATGGTTGGCGATAAAAAATGGGAAAAAGGCATGGCCCTGTTCTGCAAGCCCTTCACCAGCGCCGCCATCCGCTGGTTCGATGCGACTGACTATGAACAGGCTCGTGCCTGGATCGAGGAGTGACCATCATGACTGTCATGACCAGCTGTAGCCATGATCGCCTCAAAGCCTATGCCGCGATCGCACAACGCATCCGCATCAACAGCATCACCAGTACCACCTCGGCCGGCAGTGGTCATGCCACCAGCAGTCTTTCTTGTGCCGATTTGTTGGCGACCCTGTTTTTTCATTCGCTGCGTTTTGATGTGCAGTGCCCGCAAGCCTGTTACAATGATCGATTCGTCTTGTCCAAAGGCCATGCGACGCCGGCGTTCTGGTCGGTACTGACTGAAGCCGGGGCCTATGGTCCGGAACAGCTCCAGCATATGCGTCGATTCGATAGCGAGCTGGAAGGGCATCCCACCACCAGGTCGCCCTATGTCGATGCCCCGACCGGGAGCCTGGGCCAGGGTTTGTCCATCGCCTTGGGCATGGCCCTGACCGCTCGCCATCGTGGTATCGACAATCGGATCTGGGTGTTGCTCGGTGATGGTGAATTGGCCGAGGGGTCCAATTGGGAGGCGGCCAATCTCGCCAGTTATTATAAAACCAGGCATTTGATTGCCGTTGTCGATGCCAATCGTCTTGGTCAGACCGGTGTAACCATGTTCGGGCATGACCTGAATGCCTATGCTCAGCGCTTCGAGGCCTTTGGCTGGCGCAGTCGAATCATTGATGGTCATGACATTGCGTCGATTGTCGAGGCCTACGACTGGGCGCAAGAACCGGAGGATGATCGTCCAACGGTGATTATTGCTCGAACCGTCAAGGGGAAGGGAGTCTCCTTCCTGGAGGATGCCGATAATCGCCACGGCAAACCCGTGAGTGGCGAGGAATACGAGCGGGCGTTGGCGGACCTGGGAGCAATGCCGGGCCCGCAGGAACTGAACGTGGCAGAACCAGAGCGAATCGAACCACCAGTCTGGTCGGTGGACCAGTCACCACTGCCTGACCCGGATTATCAAGGTGAGGAGGCGACCCGAACGGCCTATGGGGATGCCCTGAAACAGCTTCTGGACCAGGATGATCGCATTCTGGTCTTCGATAGTGAAGTCTCCAACTCTACCAAGTCGGGTGTCGTGGCCGAGCAGCATGCAGATCGTTTTATTGAATGTTTCATTGCCGAGCAGAACATGATCGGAATGGCGGTCGGCTCCACGGCTTTGGGAGCGGTGCCGTTTTGTAGCAGTTTTGCTGCCTTCTTGACTCGAGCGGCCGATCAGATCCGGATGGCAGGGCATGCTGGCTGCCGACTGATCTGTGCTGGCTCGCATGCTGGCGTTTCCATTGGTGAAGATGGTCCCTCGCAGATGGGCCTGGAGGATATGGCGCTGTTTCGTGCCATGCATGGAGCCACCGTCCTGTGCCCCGCCGATGCGGTCAGTGCCTATCGATTGGTGGAAGCAGCCAGTCGGGAGATGGGTTTGGTCTATCTGCGTCTGGCACGCCCCAAAACACCGGTGCTCTACCAGCCGGATGATCAGAATTTTCGCATCGGCGGTAGTCGTGTGTTGCGTGGTGGTCCCGGAGATGTCGCGACCATTGTCGCCTGCGGTGTCTGTGTCGCCGAGGCGCTGTCGGCGGCAGCGCAATTGGCCACGGCTGGTATACCAGTCCGAGTGGTAGATGCCTATTCCATCCAACCACTGGATGTGGGTGGTATTGCTTCGGCTTTGGTTGAGACGCCAGCCTTGATCTGCGTCGAGGATCACGCTCCTGCCGGTGGCTTGGGCGAGGCCGTCGCCAGTCAGGTCTTGGGACGCGTGGCGGTGCAGCGCTATCAGCACCTGGCCGTGGCCGGGGAGCCGCGTTCTGGTACCAGTCAGGAATTGATGGCCGCTCATGGCATTGATACAACGGCCATCGTGCAGGCGGTGAAGGCGATGACCAGCGGGATGTGAATGCGCGGTGTGCACCACGGTGATTGCTGCGGTTTTTGGGATCTCACGACCGAATTGATGCTTGCGTCGATTGGTGGTGCCGGCGCAGTCGCTGCAGCAGGTGGCCACCCAGGATGATGAGCGCCAGCAGAGACAGGCCTAGCAGGATCAATGCCACCCAATTGGCCTGTTCACCCTGCAGGACCAGGTGGCCCAGACGGCCCAGAAGACTGTACAGGAACAAGCCGGGAATCAGGCCTATGATGGTGCCCAGGGTAAAGGACCTACTGGCAGTGCCCAGTCGACCGAAGACATAATTCATCAGTGGATAAGGGAGTAATGGCAGCAGGCGCAGTAGAGCGACGCCGCGCCAATCTGCATTTCTGATCAGATCGGCCGTCAATTCCATTCGGCGAATCAGACGGGGATCGATGGTCTTGGAATGAAAAGCGCGGCCAAGCCAGTAGGGCATGAGGCCACCCAGGGTGCTGATGAAGATGCCAACCGGGGTGGCCACGCCGATGGGGAGCATGGCGCCACAGGCCATGGCGAACAGCGATAGTGGCAGTCCAATCGCAAGGAGTGGAAACGCGATGATCAGGACAAGGGCGACATGATTACGCGAGGATTCGAGCAGCGTGGTAAATCCCGAGCGGCCATCCAGCCACATCGCCATGGCGATCAGGCTACCGAGCAACAGCAGGACCACGGCGGACTCGATGATCCGCCAGGTCCAAACATATCTGTTTTCTGGTGATGGCATGTCGCATCACCAGATCAGCGGCACCACGGCCCGGTCTTCCAGTAATTGGAAGGTAAAGGTGCCAAGGAAGCTCATAGACAGGTCGTCGCCGTTCAGATCACCGTAACGCAGGCAAAGATCCTGTCCCAAGGACAATTCGAAGTGGTCGGGGCCACAGGCGACCAAAGCCGCGTGTTGCACGACAGGACTGCGGATGATCTGGCCGCCATCAAGTAAATGGCCGACCACCTGTGCCAATCGCTGTCCTGAGGATTGGTGTGTCCGGTTCAACCAACGTTGCGCTTGGTCACCAACCACCAGAACCAATTGGTTTCCCATGCCGGCCTGTTCGAGATCACTGCGCGCTTCGGCAATGCCCTCCAGCAAGCCTTCCGGCCCTTCCGAGCACGATCGAGCTGGATGGGCAGCACCTTCGATCAATCCGGTGATTTTGGCTGCCACATTGCCATAATAGATGGTCTGCTCCTCGAATTCAGCGATCCAATAGGCGGCTTGCTCCAATTCCGTCCAGTCAATATCACGAGCGCCATGGGCGATGTACAGGACTTTGGATAAGGACAATGTGAATGGCGACCGGGTCTCGATCAGGGGCTTGCTGGTTCGGGTTCCCCAAACCAGCTGTTCCGATTGTCCCGTCTGTTCGACCCGGCCGGTATTGATGGCTGCTACATCAAGCCCCAGCGGTCCGTTGATCGTGCAGAAACGGCGACCGGACAGATTCGTGGACAAGACGTGCCGGGCGACGTCTTCCATTTCTTGCCAGGCACTCTCCGGGATGGGGGCGGCGTGTTGATTGGCGATGTTATTCATTGCAAGTACCTTTCGTGCGACGTTTTGGCCATGGAATGCTTATGGGCACCTCTAAAAACTCAGGCACTTCGCCAGACTTGCGCTTTCCGGCCCTGCCTGCGTTGCTGGAACCTCGAAATAGCCCTGCTATTCCTTCGGCCCCAGCGCCTTGGCAGGACCAAGAATCGTCTGCGCCTGGCTCGACCTGAGTTTATAGAGATGCCCTTATCAGTGACGGTCGGTCATGAGTCCATTGCCGTCGTTTTCGCTTTCTCCAGCTGTATTGGATGCTGGCGTTTCTTCTATATTGCTACTCGATTCATGCTCGGTGATCGATCCGGTTGTGAAGAGAAATTCGCGAAAATGTTCATCGGCTTTCGGCTCATTACGCCGGAACCATTCCAAAGCCATAGCCGCGTGTTCGATCTCTTCGTCACGGTTATGTCGCATCAGAGCTTGCACTTCGGGGTCGTGACTGACTGATGCGCGTTGATCGTACCAATCGATCGCCTCGAATTCTTCGATGATCGTCCGTAAGACGCGATGGCGGTCGCGGAATTCGGCACTGAGTTCTTCGACCGGTTCATGGTATTCGGTCATGGGATGGTTCCTTTCGTGTCAGTCGTCGCCCTGCAGTCGGAGGTCGTCACCAGTGCCGACAACCCGGCAGGGACGACAGCAAATGGTACAGTCGACGACGGGGACCTCGTTGGCGAGCGCCATGCTGGCCGTATCGATGGCTGTATCGGCACCACAGTGCGGACAGATCAGAACCACTTCATCATCGTCTGGCAACATGGCGTGCTCCCTTGTGTTTCGAATACTGTATTTGTGTAAAAACGTCGGTAACGACAGTGAACTGAATTGAAAATCCCCCCACCGGTGGTGAGGGGATGTGGGTATCGCTACCCATGCCGGCATGACGTGATTGGTCGATGCCGACCTGGGTGGATTGGGGAGATCAATTCTGCATGCTCTCCACCTCCAGACCACTGGAGCGGACCCTCAGGGCGCCACCGTCAAAGGCGTTGGCGCGCGCGCTCCAGTATTCGTCCCAGTCGGCGACTGTTCCGGTGAGGATGGCGACACCGTCGTCCACGGTCACGATCACGTCATTCTCATCGACGAAGGGCGACCAGTAGAGTTCGTCCCGGATATCTTCGCTCATCTCCCAGTCGCTCATGCCGGTTTCAACGATATTGTCATATTCGATGAGGGGATCGGTGTAGTCGTAGCCGTAGTCATATCCGTAATCGTAATCGTAATAGGCACCCTGCCGATTGTCGTAATCGTCCAAATCGATTTGCAGCCGATTGTGCAGCTCCGTAACACCGTCGACTCGGGCGGCAACTTCTTCGGCATGCTGTTTTTCCCAGGATGTATCGACTGTCCCATACAGATACACGCTGTCGCCGACCACGGTCAACTGGATCTCATAGCGTTCCAGCCAGGGATCACGAGTGATGGCGCTGCCGACCTTGGTTTTCAGACCGGTCTCGCTGTAGTTCTGGCTGGGCGAGACCACCAGGTAGTTTCTCACCCGAGTCACGCCACTGACACCACGTGCCTCACGCTCGGCGGCTTGTTGATCGCGAATGGTGTCCACCGTTCCGTACAGTCGAGCGGTGCCATCGTTGACCGTCACGGAGATACCGTCGTCAACGAGGAATGGATCCTGTCCCAACTGATACTCGATTCCATTTTGGACCAGCTCGTCGGACAGGTCGTTGAGCAGGACGGGTTGTCGGAGCTCGTCGTCCTTCAGCCACCAGGAGATGGTGACCTCATCCAGGTCCACCGAGTCGACGCCAGCCGTCCAGGCATGGCCGCGCAGCAAATTCTTTTCATACAAGCTGCCGACGGAACCCTCGATGGCGACTTCGTCATTATCGACGTCTACCTCCAGCAGATAGGCGCGCAGTTGTGGATCCATGGCAATAGAGCCTTCGACATCCTGCTGGATTTCATGATCACTGCGTTCGTCGACATACTCGATTTGGATCTGGTTGTCGACCTGTCGGACGCCATACACCCCCATGGCGGCGAATTCAGCCAGCTGTCGTTCCTGCCAGCTCTCGACCTTGCCGGTCAAGCAGATCTCGCCCTTATCGGCGGCGACACTGATTTCATAGGAGTCGGCTGCCGGGTCGACCAGCAAGGCATTGATCACATCCTCCTCCAGCTGGCTGTTACTGATATCGGCGGCCTGCACCATGATGTCATTATCGACGGAAAACACGCCGCGCGTCATGCTGGTGAGCCGTTCTGCACGTCGCTTGGCGAGAATGTTATCAACAGTGCCGGTCAGGGTGACCTCACCATCGTCAACGGTCAGCTCAACATTGCCGCTGTAGATGTGTGAGGATTTCATCAGGTTGTCGATGACGGCATTGCGGATGTCGGCATCGTTTGCCCCTTCCCCGGCGGAGACGGTCGCGAGACAGGCACAGAGCAGTGTGCCGGATCGAATCATCTGTTTAGGGTTGATTGGGAGAGTACGCATGATTGGGCTCCTTGTGGTTAGAAAAAGGGAGTGGTCCATTGCGATGGGTGGGCCAGATATTGGTTATTGCCTGGTGGGTATCGCCGGTGGTCAGATGCAGTCGGGCGCCCATGACTGCTTTTCCGTGTTGTTCTGATGAGCATCATAATTGGGAGAGCCTTGGATTCACCGATGTGAAACGTCAACTCCTTGGTGCCTCAGGCAGCGGTGAGGAGTAGCATCCTGCGGAGGGGCAGAGCAGAGGTGCCAACCGGTTTTTCTCGGTCGCTTTTATTCACAGCAGTGGAGCGAGCAGCCGCAGCATGCCCTCCATGAGACGGAGCCAGAGGGGTCGATTCCGGTAGCGGTCCCAGTCCCATTCCAGGGCGCCTTGGCGATGGTGGTCGAGCATCTTTTCGACCTGTTTGGTCACTTCGCTGCTACGGATGAACAGGGCCACCTCGTGGTTCAGATGGAAGCTGCGGTAGTCCAGGTTGATGGATCCCACCAGGGTCCAGTCGCTATCGATCAACGCGAGTTTGGCATGGTGGATATCGTCGCGATATTCCCACACATGTACTCCGGCATTCAGCAGGCGCGGAAAGAAGGCATGACCGGTGGAGGCCATCAGACCCATATCGGTTTCGGCCGAAACCAGCAAGTCGACCCGGACACCACGGGCGACAGCGATTTCGATGGTTTCCAGGAAATGTTCGTCAGGAGCCAGAAATGGGGTGCTGAGAATAATGCGTTCCCTGGCTGCCTGGAGAATGGTCAGCATGGACAAGGCGGTGATTGAGGGCTGTCGATCCGGCCCACCGGCAATAACCTGTATCAGCGAGCCATCAGGCTGGTTGGTACCAGTGACCAGCGATAGCCTGGTTTCGGTCGCGAAATACCAGTCCTCGGCAAAAATGGCTGCCAATTGCCGGACCGCCGGTCCCTGCACCTGTACATGTAGATCATGCCAGGTATGTCCCCGGAATCCATCCACGTATTCATCACCGATATTCAAACCGCCGGTGAAGGCCAGGCCACCGTCGATAATGACGATTTTTCGATGATTACGTAGGTTGACGAACCAGCGATTGCGTCGTGGATGCAGGGTCATGGTCCAGGAGAAGTGGCCACCGGCTGCGATCAGATCTCTAAAGAAATGCTCGAAGGTCTTGCCACTGCCGATTTCGTCCACCAGTAGGCGTACGGCGACGCCTCGTCGGCAGGCATCAATGAGTAGATCCAGAAAATGTCGACCGGTGGCATCTGGCCGCCAGACATAGAATTGTATCCAAATTTGTTTGGTGGCCTTTTTCAGCGCCGATTCCAATTTTGGATAACAGGTGGAGGCATCGGGGAGTACCGCCACCCGATTGCCGATGGTCGCCTGTAGTCGATTGAGCTGCGACAGACCTCGTGCGCAGTTGTTCCAGGGTAGATCGTCTTCTGTCAATAGTTGTTTCGGATCGGGGGCGAATTCATCGCGATCGCGATATTGACCGGCCTCTCGACGTCGTAATCGTGCGAGGAGCATGCGATCAGTGCCGAAAAACCAATAGGCCAGAATGCCGAGCAACGGCAAGAAGACGATGCTCATGATCCAGGTTGCCTGTACGACGGGTCGTTTGGTCAGCAATGCCAGATGTGCGATGGCGATCAAGGCCATCAGCCCGTGCAGGGTGATGAGTAGTATCCACAGCATAACTCAGATCACCTCTAGGGTGGCTGCAACAGAGGCGTTCTGGATGGCCGTATGGCAGGGGACCAGATCCGCGGTGACCGGTAGATGATCCGATGGTGGTCGCCAGCGTCTGGGAAAGGCATGCGTGCGGTGCGCATCCACCAGAAGTGCCGCGTCATGGAGAATGAGATCGATCCGTCGACGCAAAGGCCATAGTCCCTGCCAGGTATGTCCGGGTCCACCAGGAAACTGACAGGATGATTGCCGACTGTCCACCAGTCGTGGTGGTCCAGCACAGAGCTGTTGCACCACGCTGTTGTCGATGTTGGCATTGAAATCGCCCGCCAGCAGGGCACGAGCACCGAGCTGACGGATATGCTCGGAGAGGGTGCGCGCACTTTCCAGGCGCGAGCGATGCGACAGATGGTCCAGGTGGCAATTGCCAACGAACAGCGGTGTCTGGAAATCATCACGTTCGAGCTGGACTCCAAGAAACACCCGTGGCACCAGCGCATCCCAGGCAGGGGTTGAGCGTTGTGGCTCGGGCCCGAACCAGAACTGCGACCAGTCCAGGGTCTGGTGGTCGCAGTTGCGCACCAGAATCACCAGGGTTTCGCTGTGCGGATGCCGTGGATAGCGCTTGGCGCTATGGATGATATAGCCCGGTAATTGCTTGTGCAGATGCGCCAAGAGCTCGGGGCCAACTTCCTGCAGGCAGAGCAGGTCCACCTGCAAAGCCCTGATCATTCGGACGATGCGATCCAGCCGTCGAGGGGAGTCTGTGCCAAGGCTAAAAAAGCGGATATTCCAGGTACCGATACGAAACATAGCGGAACTCTAGCAGATCGGTTTTGGGAATACACGGTTGCTACTGGGAGACTGATGCGGAACGACTCGGCCACCGGAGCGTGCACGCGACCAAGCGATGATCCGATGGCGTATTGTCGATCACGGTTGGCCGGCTGAGGCGGAGGGGGTCGGAGGCGAGGATCCAATCCAGACGGCGACCATCATCGAAGGTGGCCGGGCTCTGGTCTGGTTGTGGCCACGTTCGCAGGTTCAGGCGTTTGGCGAGCAGGCGCAGGGCGGAGCCATCGCTGGTCCAGTCGGTATTGAAATCCCCCATGACCAGGTAAGGCGCCGGCCAGGCCGACAGCCAGTCAGCCAAAAGTCGAGCCTGTCGTCGACGAACTCCCGTCCAAACCGGTTCCAGATGCAGGCTGACGACCGTCAGACGACGTTCGCCCCACTGTAGGCGCGCGGCGAGGGCGCCTTTGGGCGCCGCAGCCCAGACCCCGGGCCAGGTGATCGCCTGACCGTGCCGCAGCCGAAAGCGGCTGAGCAGGGCATTGCCGTAATCCAGGCCCAGACCGCGGACACTGCTGCTACGCAGGCACGCCGTCCAGTCACGACTGGACGCGATCAGATCGGCCATGTCCAGGCCGCCGCTCCACCAGCTGGGACCATCCACCTCCTGCAGGGCGAGTAATGCAATATCGTGGTCGCTCAGGGTCTGATCCAGGGCCTTAAGATAGCGCTGTCTGGCCGCTGCTGTGGTGACGATCTGATGCCGTCCATGGCCACGCAAGTGCGCCAGGTTGAAGGTGGCGACACACAGAGTTTCGCTGTCGGCAACGGGATTGGCCGTCGACGAGGGGGTCGGGTCGGCGAAATGGTGCAGATTGGGACCACGCATGGCTAGGGGAATCGCTCCAACAAGGACCAGCGCCAAAATCAACAACAGCAGCAGTCTGCGCATTGTTCGCGAACAGCCGTGCTGTCGAAGGCGACGCCAGATTGATGACATGGGTTTATTATGACCGATCGACAGTACGACACACCGTTGTGAAGCCGCGATTCCAATGTTGATAATTCCCAAAACAGCAGGAGCTTGTCCTGGCCTATCATAATAGTGGCCGTTTGATTCAGAAACCATTGCGCCGTCGCGACTGGCTTGGAATCATACTGATGCTGATTCCGATAATCTTGTACATTCTATTCGCTTTTTACGATATCGGTCCGGATAAGGGGGAATTTGCCCCACGCAATGACTGGAATCTGGGACAGATGGTGGCCTTGATTTTGATTCTGCCCTTATGGACCATAGCCATTGCCTTGTTTCTGTCGGGCCAGGTCAAACTGCAGGAGCGTGGTCCTGGTCCAGTCCGGAGACCGGAGTGACCACAGCGTTGAGCTAGCCATAACCCGCAAGTCTTTCATCTCGCTTTTTTTTTACTCTCGCCAAGGCGTCAAGACCGCAAAGATATGCTTCGTCCTTTGCGGTCTTGGCGCCTTGGCGAGAGGGTGTCCAAACGGATCAATGATTCAACAGGCTGATCAAGCATTTTCCGCGTTCTACGCGCGAGAAATATGAGAGAGACGGCGGTCGGATTTGTGGGTAATGGCCAGCAGCGTTGAGTCCACGTCATCAGCCCAGCATCACATCCAGGGTCATCATGGTCGCAAAGCCCAGGAGCAGGCCGAGGGTGGCCACATCATCATTGCCTTCCCGGTGGCTTTCTGGAATCAATTCTTCAGCAACCACGTAGATCATCGCAGCGGCGGCAAAAGCCAAGGCGTAGGGTAGCAGGGCATGCATGTACCAGACAGTCAAGGCGCCGAGAATGCCACCGATCGGCTCGACCATGCCCGATGCTTGGCCGGCTAATAGGCAACGGCCGCGACTGATGCCTTCGCCACGCAGTGGCATGGCCACAGCTAGGCCCTCCGGCAGATTCTGCAGACCGATACCAATGGCCAGGGCCATGGCGCTACCAATGGTGGCGCCTTCCATGCCGCTGGCGGCAGCACCGAAGGCGACCCCGATGGCAATACCTTCTGGCAAATTGTGGATGGTCATGGCGCTGATCAGCAGGGTGCTGCGTTGCCAGGTAACGCTCGGGCCCTCGGAATTGGTCATGGCCGCACCGCTATGCAGGTGCGGCAAGGATTTATCCAGACCAAATAGAAACAGGCCGCCGAGCGTGAAGCCGATCAGCACTGGTACGATGGTGCCATTGGCGAATTCGATCGCCGGTACCAGGAGTGACCAGAAACTGGCAGCTAGCATCACCCCGGCAGCAAAGCCGAGGATGGCATCAAACAACGGTCGGTTGAGACGACTGGTGAATAACACCGGGAGGCTGCCGATGGCGGTCAGCAACCAGGTGCCGCAGGTGGCAATGAGGGCCTGCCAGATGGGTGAGAGGCTGAGGAACCAGTTGGTCATGGGATGATTGATGCTTCTGAAAATATTAAGGGCAGCTCTATAAACTCAGGTCGAGCCAGGCGCAGACGATTTTTGGTCCTGCCAAGGCGC
>CAYONM010000094.1:0-13590 GCA_964405325.1 uncultured candidatus Brocadiaceae bacterium
GACCACCGAGATCTACACTCTTTCCCTACACGACGCTCTTCCGATCTGTTCAAGCCCTCGGCATAGGGCACCGAGCTGGCAGCAGCGTCCTGGGCCTTTTTCAACTTGGCCGAGGCCACCAGCTCCATGGTCCGGGTGATCTTACCCGTACTTTGGATCGATGTCTTGCGCTTCAGAAGTTCGCGTGCGTTGGCCATGGTCGTATCCCGCTATCACTATCAGTCGAGCTGATGCTCCGCTTTGAACTGGACAACATATTTATCGACAACGTCCTTGAAGGTCTGCTCGCCCGCTTTGCCCAGGGTCTTCTTCTCGTCGATCTCCTGCAGCAACTGCGGGTGGCTGGCGCGGACAAAATCCAGAAAACCTTGTTCAAAGGTGGCCACCTGATCGACCGGGATCTGGTCCAGCATGCCACTGCCAGCACCCTTGATCATCAGCACCTGCTCGACCACAGCCATCGGCACACCCTGGCCCTGCTTGAGCAGTTCCACCATGCGCGCACCGCGATCCAGCTGCCGCTGGGTAGCAGGATCCAGCTCGGTGCCCAACTGGGCAAAGGCTTCCAATTCGCGGAAGGCGGCCAAATCCAGACGCAAGGTACCGGCAACCTTTTTCATGCCTTTGATCTGAGCCGAACCGCCAACGCGGCTGACCGAAATGCCGATGTCCACCGCCGGCCGCTGACCGCCGTTGAACAGATCCGGCTGCAAGTAGATCTGACCGTCAGTAATGGAGATCACGTTGGTCGGGATATAGGCGGAAACCTCACCTTCCTGAGTCTCGATCACCGGGAAGGCGGTCAGCGAACCACCCCCCCGCACATCGTTCAGTTTGGCACTGCGCTCCAACAGACGCGAGTGCAAATAGAACACGTCGCCGGGATAGGCTTCACGACCGGGCGGACGCCGCAGCAATAGCGACATCTCGCGATAGGCAGCCGCCTGCTTGGACAGATCGTCGTAGGCGATGAAGGTCGCCATGCCGCGACCACCATCGGCAACGGACTTGGCAACGAAGGTGCCGTCTTTTTCGACGGCATTCCCGCGATCATCCAGCTCCCAGGTGTTGTACATGAAATATTCAGCCATCGCACAGCCGGCATAGGGCGCCAGAAACTGCAGCGGCGAGGGCTTGCTGGCAGCGGCCGAAACAATGATGGTGTAATCCAAGGCACCGACGGCTGCGAGCTGGCGTTGGATGCCGGCCACGGTCGATTCCTTCTGACCAATGGCGACATAGACGCAGATCACGCCCTTGCCCTTCTGGTTGATGATGGTGTCGGTGCAGATCGCGGTTTTGCCGGTCTTGCGGTCACCGATCACCAGCTCGCGCTGACCGCGTCCCACCGGGATCATGGAGTCGATCGCTTTCAAACCGGTCTGCAGCGGCTCGTGCACACTGCGACGATCGGCCAGACCAGGCGCCGGGCTCTCCACCTTGCGCATCTCACTGGTTTCGATCGGACCCTTGCCGTCCAGGGGTCGGCCCAGGGGATCGACCACGCGACCCAGCAAGGCCTGACCCACCGGCACCTCCAACACACGCTGAGTGCGCTTGACCTGGTCGCCCTCGGCGAGGTTCTGGTATTCACCCAGCACCACCGCACCAACAGATTCCTCTTCCAGGTTCAGGGCCAGACCGTAGCTGCCATTGGCGAATTCCAGCATCTCGCCAGCCATGCAGCCGGACAGACCACTGACGCGGGCGATACCATCGCCTACCTGCAGAATGCTGCCCACCTCATCGATGGCGATCTCGGCTCCATAGTTTTGCAGCTGCTGCTTGATGACCGCAGTCATCTCATCGGCGCGGATCTTCACGCGGACTCTCCTGTGTTGTCATCCCACAGCCCAGCGGCCAGGGGGACCGCCTGCAGGCGGCGCTTCATGTCGTTTAATTGACGAGACACGGTCGCATCGATGACCCGGTCCTGGACCTGGACCCGCATGCCGCCGATCAATTCGGGATCGACGCTGAGCTGCAGCTCGATGGTGGCGTCAAAACGCCTGGCCAGCGTCTTCCGCAGACCGTTCACGGCGGTGGCATCGATAGCGACGGCACTGGTCACGGCCACCGCCAGCTGGCCGCTGTGTTGATCGGCCAGTTCGCGGACATGGCGCAAAATACCGACCACCTCGGCAAAGCGGTTCCGATCCACCAGGACTCGGAGCAGGTTGAACACCAGACGGCTGATACGGCTCTCGAAAATATCCGATAGGAGACGCTTGGCCCGGGCACGACTGAGGTCGGGATGCTCGATCCGGTCAATCAGCGCCGGGTGCGCTGCCAGCACGATCACCAGCTCGTCGACTTCTTCAACAACACTGGCCAAGCGACCAGCTTCCTCGGCCGCTTCGACCAAAGCACTGGCATAGACACCGACCACGGTAGCGGCGCTCATGACTGATCCTGGAGTTCAGTAATCGCATCGGCAACCAACTGCTGATGAGCGGCGGCATCGAGTTCCCTACGGATGATGCGACCGGCAGCCAGGGTGGCGACCTCGGCCATACCACCGCGCAGTTCCACCAAGGCCTGCTGTTTGGCGATTTCGATCTCGCGCTTGGCCCGGTCCAGGACCCGCATCGCTTCGCTGCAGCCCTCGTCCAGGATCTGCGCCTGCTGCTGCTCGGCATTCTTCCGGGCTTCGGCCAGCATGCCGGCGACGGTCTGCTCGGCATCCTTCAGCTTGGCGGCAAAGGCCTGCTGTTGCTCCTTGGCAGCTGCCAGAGCCTGTTCGGTTTCGGCCAACTGATCGCGAATCTGCTGTTCGCGGCTGTCGATGGCCGCCACCACCGGTTTGACGGCGGCTTTCAGCAAGATCAGCACGAAACAGACAAAAGCGGCCAGTGACCAGAAGAAGTTCGGCAGATTCTCGTAGAGAAATTCAGGGATCATGATCCGTCACCTGCGTGCTCGAAGGGCTCGCGGCCTGGTTGATCGCGGTACGACCACGATTGCCAGGCCGAACTGGGCGGAAGAGAGCGCCACTATGGCGCTCGAGACGGACTCACTCGCTTACTTCATCACCACAGCGAGCAGACAGACCACCACAGCGAACAGCGCAACGCCTTCGATGAAAGCGGCGGTCAGAATCATGTTGCCCGTGATCTTGCCGGCTACCTCCGGCTGCCGAGCAATGCTTTCGTTGGCGGCAGCAGCCAACTTACTGATACCGATGCCGGCGCCGATCACGGCAATACTAGCAGCCAGAGCGGCGAGGCCAGCGCCTATGGGGCTCAGACTGGCAGCAGCAGCAACGGCCTCTTCGGGCATGGCGGCGGCGGCCTGGGCGGCTTGGGCGACGTGGGCAGCGATGGCGGTGAGATCGGGCATGATGCGTTCCTCTCGGGGACAGGCAGGATGACTAGTGTTCGGGGTGAATGCTGGCGCCGATGAACACAGCGCTCAGCAGAGTGAAAACATAGGCTTGGACAAAGGCGACCAGTAGTTCCAGGAAATAGATCGCCACGGCCAGCACGAAACCGCTCAGGCCCAGGCTCACTTCCAGCACACCGCCAGCATTGACGCTGTACAGGATGAAACCGAGCGAGGTGAAGGCCAGCAGCACGGTATGGCCGGCGAACATGTTGGCGAAGAGACGAATGGCCAGCGCAATCGGTTTGGTCAGCAGACTGAGCAATTCGATGATCGCCAGCAGGGTCCAGACGAACAGGCCAATGGGCTTCAGTGAAAACGGCACCGGCACCAGCGTTTGCCAGAAGGTAAGCACTCCCTGCTGCTTCATGCCGAAGAACAACATGGTTGCCAAGGTGGTGATCGCAAAACCGGCGGTGACCAGGATATTACTCGAGGCCGTACCAGTGCCGGGAATCAAACCCATCAGATTGAAACTGAGAATGGCGAGGAACAAGGCGACAACGTGCGCCGTCCAAGCATCACCATGGTGGATATTCGGCCGCACCACGTCGTTGCGGATGAACAACACCAGCGCTTCGATGGCCCCCTGGATACGACCCTTGGGCACCATCTGTTCAGACCGGCGCCTTCCGATGACACCAACAAACAGGACCATCAGGATCAGGGCGATGGTGCCGAAAAAGGTCTGGGTATTGAAGAAACCAAGCGGTTCGGGCAGCACCATAGCATGCGCCACCATGTTGTCGACTTGCTGCTGCGAATACTGCGCTCCCTTAAGCTCACGGAAGCTCTGCTCGTTGAAGATCAGCAGGGGCTTGTTGTGCAGCCATTCGACCGCCGGATACGGCATGTTGTGATGCACCAGGCTCTGGCCCATGTCGAAGCCATGATGGGCATCGTGCGCTGCCTCGTGTCCGTTTCCGACCACATCCGCTTCAGCCACCCGCAGGCTCCTTGTGTTGTGCTCGCATCAGAAGACTGGCCTCAAGCAGGAAAGCCAACACCAATACGGCAGTGAACGAGACCAGCACTGCGACCCGTTGGGTCATGGGGTCCTGTCGAATGACCAAAAAGACCATGAGTATTACAAACAACCTGACCGGCATGAACGCAAGGGGGAGGAGCATCCGTGCTTCCGGTCGGATACGGGTATAACAATAAGCCAATAGCAGTCCAGTCGAGAGGGAACACATTCCGGCTATGCCTGCGGCGTAGATCCCATATCGAGCCACTCCCCCCCCGCACAACATGGCCCCAAGCGCCACCAGAACGGTGACCACCAGACTGCTGGCCACGACGTGCAAAACCTTCATTTCGGCCAGAATTCCTTGACCACATGATACAACCCAGCAACGAGAAACAGCAACATGCAGCTGATCAGGGCGATCGGCTCACTGTCGAGCCAACGGTCGAGGCTCCAGCCCACAGCGAAGCCCAGTCCGATGGCCGCTACCAAGGTGTAACCGACCTCGATCCCTCGCAGGGGGCTGGGGTCAGAACCGTGCTCATGGTCGGGCATTCAGGCCATGCTGGCCACGACCGGACCCGGTCAATGCATGCCGCCCGGAATGATCCGCGGATGTGTGCCAGACGGATCGGTACCGAGATGGGCATCTCGCCGATCCCGAACCGTGATCAGATGCTGATCCGGATCGATTACCTCGAGTTTGCGCTCGTGCATTTCCTTGAACAGGATGCGCTGCTTGCGAAGCCGATCCTTGGTGGCGTCCATATCATCGGCCAAAATCAACAACTCGACCCGCTCCTGGTCGAAGATCGATTTCTCCTGTTCGGCAGGAGTGCGCGTGCGTAACACCAGCCGACGTTCGCCATTCTCGGTGAAGATCACCTGCGCCGGGCCGTCTTGCGTGGCGGTCCAGCCGAACAGCTCGGAATAGAAACGCTTCGACAGCTTGAGATCGCTGACCGCCAGTTCGATGGACATGGGAGCATGGCTCATAGACCACTATACACCAGGAATTTCCCAGATGCCGCCCCCAACTTGCAGCTTGGAGCCCTGGCCGCCAGCTCCACAATCGCAGGGTCTTCGTCAGGAGGACCACGCATGGACGTTCAACGCATCACCGTCGGCATCAGCGGCCATGAACCTGAAGGCACCAAGCTCGCCATCGCCTGTCGCTACGCCCGAGCCTTTGACGCCGAACTGGTCTTTCTGCACGTCAACGATCCGAAGGCCGGTGCCATGGCCTTCGTCGATCACGGGGTGAAATTTGACCCCGCGGTACTGCAACGCTACGTCACGCATCATGCCGGTGGCCCCTCCTTGCCCGATCGCTGCAGCTGCGAAGTCCATACCGGCGATTGGCTGGAAGAGCTGCGTAATGCCAGCAAACAGAGCGACCTGCTGATCCTCGGCCATAAACACACCCACTGGCTGCAATCGGCCCTGTCCGACAGTCTGGATGAGATGGTGATCAACCGCGCCCATTGCCCCGTTTTGGTCGTGCCAGACAAGCTGGAGGCCTGAAGCGACGTCACAGGGGGCTCTCCTCCGCCAGTTCGGCTCGACTCTCGTGACGTCCGTCGCACCCGCCAGCCAGGCTCCGGCCCCTCGGCCTCGGCTGCAGATGCGGAGCGCATGGTCCTCGCCCGGGCAAAGTCGAGTTCAGGACGAATGCGACGGTTGCGAGGATCGCTTTTCAAGCCTTCAGGCCCGCGGATGGAAATCCCGATGCAGGGCGCGTAGGCGCCGGGCATCAACGTGGGTATAGCGCTGGGTGGTGGTCAGATTGGCGTGGCCCAACAATTCCTGCACCGCGCGCATGTCAGCACCGCGCTCCAGCATGTGGGTGGCAAAGCTATGTCGCAGCAAGTGTGTATAGATGGGGCGGCCGATGCCGGCCAGCTCACCGGCTTGGCGGACCAATTTCCACAGTGCTTGCCGACTGAGGGGATTGCCCCGGCTGCTGAGCAGCAACTGGGGCTTTTTGCTGCTGGAATCCAGGCCCGGTCGGCATTCCCGGAGGTAGCGGTTGATCTGCCGCCGCGCCTCCTGGCCGATGGGCACCAGGCGCTCCTTGTCACCCTTGCCGTGCAGCCGCACCAGCCGCTTCTGTTCGCGCAGGTCCGACAGCCCGATCCCGCAGACCTCGCTGGCACGAGCCCCACAGGCATACAGCAGCTCCAAAGCCGTGCGATCGCGGGTATACATGGGGCCCGGTGGTGCCGAGCGCAGCAAACGATCGACCTCAGCAACGCTGAGCACCTGCGGTAATTCGATCCACAACGTCGGCGCTTCCGTCAGACCGACCCGGTCCCGAGCCAGTTCCCGCTCGCTGACCAGAAAGCGCGTATACATACGCAAACTGACCAGGGCCCGAGCCAGACTGGCCGGGGCCAGATCACGCTCATCACGCAAGCGCGCCAATAGCCGCCCCACCTCGTCCGGACCGCAATCGGCCAGGTCCAGACCTGTGTCGGTCAGCAGATCATACCAGAACTGCAGGTCCCGCCGGTAGGCCTGCACGGTGTTGCCAGACAGACCCAGCTCCAGACGGCAATGCCGCAGGAAATCGGCACGGAGATCCTCGGTCGGCATCAGCGCTTGGCGGCGACGTCGCGGGTACCCGGCAGCTCAATGCCGGTCAGGCGGCGGAAGGTGGTAATGGCGTAGTCGTCGGTCATACCGGAAATAAAGTCGGTAATCGTCAGCAAGCGCTCATAGGGACCGCTGGCCTGAGCCACCTCCACCGGCAGAAAGTCCATGATGTGCCGGGCATAGCGGCCGGTTTCCGTTTCCAGGATCACCGGCACCACGATGTCCAAGAGCTCGCCAATCACCCGGTAACCAGCCAACAGCACCTGGATCACGTCGTGATCATTGTAGCAGCGCTGCACGCTCAATTCCTCGATCTGACTGAGCGCCGGAGCATCGTCGACCCGCTCCAACAAGGGCCGATCCACGGTCCCCGCCAACAGCTGCGGCTCCACGGCCAGGAACACCTCGGCAACCTGCACCACCAGACGGCTGATGGCCCGTGCGCGCAGGCGATTGACCCGCTCGTCATGGCTGCCGGTGCAGTCATGACGAGAGAGCTTGGCCAAGGGCTCCAGCAGATCGCAGACCTCACTGAAGCTGAAACGCTCGGTCAGGTAGCCGTCCTCGGCATCCATGACGATGTAGCAAATGTCGTCAGCGGCCTCCACCAAGTAGGCCAAGGGATGCCGATGCCAGGCGGCGCCGTCACCCCAAGGGATCAGCCCCACCGCCTCGGCCACCGAGCGGAAGATGACCTCTTCTGAAGCAAAGAAATTGAACTTCTTGCGCGCAATGTGCTCAGAGCGACCGGCATGCAGGCTGGACTGGGGATACTTGGCGAAGGTGCCCAGGGTGGCGGCGGTCAGGCGCATGCCGCCTTCCTGGGTGTAGGTGCTCAAGCGGGTGGCAATGCGCAACCCCTGCGCGTTGCCCTCGAAACGCTTCAGGTCCTGCTGCTGCTGCTGCGACAGGGCACCGAGCCAGCGTTGGTTCTCGTCCCGGCGGAACCAACGGGAAAGGGCATCCTCGCCAGCATGACCGAAGGGCGGATTGCCCAGATCGTGCGCCAGGCAGGCAGCGGCGACCACATCACCGAAATCACCGTGATACAGGCCGTTTTCGGCCAATTCCGCATGCCGTTCGATAACCACCCGGCCAACGGTCTTGGCCAACGATCGCCCCACCGCCGCCACCTCCAGACTATGGGTCAGGCGATTGTGGATATGATCGTTGGTCGGCAGCGGAAAGACCTGGGTCTTGCCCTGTAGCCGACGGAAGGGGTAGGAGAACAGGATGCGGTGGTAGTCGCGTTCGTAGTCGCTGCGAGTCGCTGGCGCGGACGACGAGCCAGACTCGTCGTAGCGCCGCGCGGTCAGCAGTCGCAGCCAATCCATACTCATTCGGCAGGCTCCAGGTCCAAAGCGGCGTGAATTGGCAGAAGGAACACCTTGCCATCGCCCGAACGTCCGGTGGGGCAGATGTTCCGGATCAGCTCTATCAGCTCTTCGGTGTGGTCGGCGTCGACCACGCCACCGATGGCCACCTTGGGCAAAAAGCCCAGCACGGCTCTACCGAGATGTCGTGTCTGATGGCCAGTGCCACGCACCTCGCAGGCCTCGCAATCCACCACACCCGGCAGCTGGTGCAGACGTTCGAACAGGGCCTGAGCTTTCTGGGGCCGTACCACCGCCTGGAATGCCACGAACATGGCCACGAGCTACTCCTGGAAGGTACCGATTGTGCGATACTTCTCGTAACGAAGCCGCAACAACTCCGCTTCATCCAGCTGCTGCAGCTCGCGTAGATGCCGCACCAAGACCCCCTTTACCGCCTGCATGGCCAGGACCGGCTGTCGGTGGGCACCACCGGCCGGTTCGGGGACCACCTCGTCCACCACACCCAACTCCTGCAGCGCAACGCTGGTCAAACGCAGGCTTTCTGCGGCCTGCTCGGCCATGGCGCCGTCTTTCCACAGGATGGCCGCGCAGCCCTCGGGGCTGATCACCGAGTAGTAGCTGTTCTCCAACATCAAGAGTCGATCACCGACACCAATACCCAGTGCGCCACCGGAACCACCCTCGCCGATCACCACCGTGACGATCGGCACCCGCAGACGGAACATGTCGCGGATATTTTCAGCGATCGCCAGGCTTTGACCACGCTCCTCAGCGCCAACGCCGGGAAACGCACCCGGAGTATTGATCAGGCTGACAATGGGCAGACGGAACTTCTCGGCCAGAAGCATCTTCTTCATGGCCTTGCGATAGCCTTCCGGATGCGGGCTGCCAAAGTTGCAGCGCCGACGCTCGTGCACGTCCTTGCCCTTCTGCTGCCCCACCACCAGACAGGCAATGTCCTCCAGGCGACCGAGACCACAGATGATGGCTTGATCGTCGGCAAAGCTGCGATCGCCCGCCAGGGGCACCACCTCTTCCCACAAATGATCGATGAAGTCTGATGCCTGTGGACGTTGCGGATGCCGTGCCAGTTGCACGCGCTGCCAGGAGGAAAGACTCTCGAAGGTGCGCCGGGTCTCCTCCTCGAACTTGGCATGCAGGGAGCCGAGCTCCGAGGTCATGTCCAAGCCGGTCGACTCGCCCAGACGCTCCAATTCGGTGATCTTGTTCTCCAGCTCGACAAGTGGTTCGAGAAAGGCGAACGGATCACTACTCACGATACAAGCCTCCTGGAGGGGGTGTTTTCAGGGCCAGGGGGCGCACAATATGCCCACGAGTGGCGACGCAAAGACGAACAGGGGACGGACATGGGCAGAAACCCATCGAACGCGAACTGAAATGGGCCTTGGACCCAGAGCAGTACCAACACCTGAACCAAAAGCTGACCGCACAGCGAGGTGAACCGCAGCGCTTGCTGCAACCCTACACCACCAGTACCTGGCGTTCGCGCAGCTGGGTCGGCGTCAGTCCAAAATGCTGTTTGAATCGGCGGGAAAAATGGCTGCGATCGATGAAATCCAGCTGTTCAGCAATCGCATCGATACTGGCGGTACTGGCCACCAAGAGCTGTGCCGCCTCTTCCAAGCGTAATTTCATCAGATAGCGCTGGGGCGACATGCCCAGGCATTGGCTGAACAGGCGAATAAATGCATTGGTGGACAGTCCCACGCGCTGTGCCAGCTCCCGGTTGTCGTGCCGCATGCGGCAGTGGTCTTCCATATAGCGCAACACGTCTGCCAGGCGCACATCGGCTTGATGGTGAGGCCAGACATGCTCAGGTACCAAGGTCAGGATCTGACAGAGCACGGCCTGGAATCGCAGACGAGCGGCAAAACCACCACTCAACGCAAGCTGCCCCTGCTGCACGTCGCGCACCAGAGCGGCGCATTGCGCCTGCAAAGCCGGATCAATCGTCAGCACCGCACAAAAGTCGCGTACCTGATCGATGGGCAAACCCAGATGCAGGTGAAACCAGAGTGCCTGGGCCGGCTTGAGGACCTGCCGCTGAATCTGGCAGTGCGGCGAACGGATCAGGATCTGTCGGCTGTCACACAGCAGGCGTTTGCCGGCATGGGTGATGGCCACCTGCCCAGAGAGGTGCCAATAGACCAACCAGCCATCCAGACAACCGGCAACGGCGCGATCGGCCAGTGCGGCAATGCCATGGAAGCGCACGAAAATCCGTGGGAGATGCTCGTGCTGGGCTTGGTCGGCTGCAGCCATGGTAGAAATGTACCTATCACCGCGACCACTGTCCATAGCCATGGGGCCAGAGCCGCCCTAGCATGTGCCCAAGGAGATTACCATGGAATATCGCAATCTGGGTCGCTCGGGCCTGCAAGTCAGTGTCTTCTCGTTGGGATCCTGGCTTACCTTCGGCGACACCGTCGATCCTGATACCACCGAGCAGATCATGAGCGCCGCCTATGAGGCCGGCATCAATTATTTCGACGGCGCGGAGGCCTATGCTGGCGGCAAGGCGGAAGCATGCATGGGTACCGTCATCAAGCGCCAAGGCTGGCGTCGTGATAGCTATATCCTCGCTGGCAAGGCCAGCCCCAACGCCGGTTCCGGCCCCGGTCCCAGTCAAAAGGGCATGAACCGCAAACACCTGATCGACTGCTGCGACCAGACCCTCAAGCGCTTCGGTGTCGATTATCTCGATCTGTATTTCTGCCATCGCCCCGACAGCAAGACTCCGCTGGAGGAAACCGTCCGCTGCATGAATGACCTCATCAGCCAGGGTAAAATCTGCTACTGGGGCACCTCGGAATTTGCCCCCGCCGACCTGTTGGAAATGCACGCCATCGCCGACCGTCTTGGCCTGATTGGCCCGACCATGGAACAGAGCGGCTACAACATGCTGGGCCGCAAGCGTGTGGAAATCGATCTGAAACCGCTGACCGCAGGCCGCGGCATGGGTATCACCGCGTATTGTCCGCTGGCCAGTGGCCTGCTGACCGGACGCTACAACGACGGCATGCCAGCCGAGGGCCGCTTCAATGATTTCTCCTGGATGCAGGGCCAGATCACCGAGGACAAAATCAACCGCGTCCGCCAGCTGAGCACCCTTGCCAGCGACTTGGACTGCAAGGTTCACCACCTGGCCCTGGCCTGGCTGCTGAAAAATCCTGTCGTCAGCACCGCCATACTCGGCGCCTCGAAGCCGCATTATATTCCAGACAACCTGAAAGCCCTGGATGTATTGGAAAAACTGAGCGACGAAGTTATAATGAAGATCGCCGACATCCTCGCCTGATCAGCTTCCGTCCGATATAAGGCGAAGCTCCGGCCGCAACCCACGGGTTCAATCGTAGCGGTCGGCGCCCGGTTTCCGCTCTTACATCGAGGGGCAAGACCCTCGGACCCCAGAAGCTGAGCCCGCAAAAACAACGTTTTCTTCTCACAGTTTTTGCGGGCCCAGCTTCCAGGTAGCCGGCACCGAGCGACGGTACCAGCCGGTACCCAGTATGCGTCAGAAATGCCCAGCAGGCCATGCTCGATTTACGAAGAGCTGTTGCCTATTCCGAAGCAGTGCTATGGCTCCAATGCAAACAACTCCAAACCATAGACCATCGGATTGTCAACCATGCTGACAAAGTCGAGGCTCAGCTCGCCATCACTGACCTGGATATCATATTCGCGCGGCAGCGCCCGGTACCGCCCACCGGCCGCCGCAACGACATCCAGTTCCGATTCGATCACTCGGCCCTCGGCCTGAATGCTGAACACCCGCTTACTTTCGGTCTTATGCCAATGCTCGACAAAATGCAGCCGCAAACGGTATCTGCCATTGTCGCAAGCAACTCGATAGCCACCAGGCGCGTAACGCTCGCTACCGTAAACCAGGGGCAGGTCGGCATTTTGCACCGGTTTGCGACGGGTGGCCCGGTGGTAGAAGCGGCTCAGCACATACCAGCTGCGATCCTGGTCCCAGGTCTGATCCCGCTGCCATTCGCGGCCATAGGGATCGATGCTGGGATACAGTGCACCACAGTTGACCCGCAGGATACAGCGACCGGGATCCGCTGGCGGGGTCTGATCGCTGGCTGGCGCGCGTAGCCGCGGTGGTCCGGGCAACGGCCGACGCGGGCCGCAATGCGGTGGCGGGACGCCGCGTTCGAAGGCGCCCAGGTCCGGCGCATCGCCAGTGAAATCGTCGTTGATGCCCGGTAAACGGACACCGGCATCCAGCAGCGGCGAATCGGTAGCAGGACCGAGGTCGATCGAATCAGAATTCGATAACGGCGCTTTGTTGGCCATATGATCTGGCTCCACCGCGCCCTGGAACACCGAATAATCATCGAACAACACATCACCGTCTCCCAAGCCCGATTGTTCCTGCAGCTCAGCCAGACTGCCGACGGTGATCTTGCGCTCTGCCAGGGTGATTTGGAAGCGATCACCAGCCCGCCGATGCGCGTTGTGATCGAAGCGACTGGCCGCATGCGCGAAGCCGGCACGATAGGTGAAGCGACCGTCCGCGGCACCGCCGAAAACATTATTACGATAATCGCCGTAGTGGTTGCCACCACCAGCGGCGTAGGCACTGGTACTGGTGTTGTGATAATAGAAGACGTTGTCGCCACCGGCCGCCTTCACCGCCAGGCTGCCGGCATTGTAGACGACGTTGCGAATCCAATACACCGGTCCCTGATACACCGGCTGGATGGACAAGGGTGCGGAATAGCAGTCGAAACCGCGATTGCGCAGAATGCGGATATTGGCATAACCGCCATCAGACTCGATCAAATTATCGGAAATATTGGCAATGACATTGTTATAGATATCGATGGACCGCGCCTGCTGCTGCAGGGCCGGATCGGCCACCGCGCAGGTGAACACGTTGATGCCATCCCAGAACTGCCGAACCTCGTTGAAACAGACCACATGCCCGCTGCCGGACAGGTTGACGGCATAACCGGCATCGCTGCGCCCCGAAGCGCGCCCAGCTTCGCCATGGATCTGCCCGGCGTCATTGCGTCCAATAATCAGATTGTCAGCGATATAGAAATCCCGCGAGCGGGCATCCTGGGCCAGCACGCCGTAGCCGACCTGATCGATACGGCAACCCTTCACGCTCAAGCCGATACTCCCCTGCGTACCCTGAATACCGGCATGGAAGGCGATCCGGGTATCGCGGATATGCAGGCCCTCGAAGTAGAGATGATCGGCCCAGCGGACATCGAACAACACGTCGCAACCGGCACCGTCGACGATCACCTCGCCATCACCAGCAGGCACAATGGC
>CAYONM010000095.1:0-13567 GCA_964405325.1 uncultured candidatus Brocadiaceae bacterium
GGATCGACAAAATCTCTGCGCGATCTGCTACCTTTATTTCTTTCCGCACCCTAACCGTCGCGAGATCGCATAAAACGACCGATCTCATGGTCTCGCTCCGAGACATGATGGTACAGCCACTTGGCGAGAAAGCCGAGCAGAGCCTGGCGATCGATGCGCTCGGCCAGATAGTCCTCCCAGAAACCATCGAATTCCGTCGCCAATTCACCGTGCCACTGCCGATGTTCCGCCAGATCAGGATAGCCGATGCGCTCCATCAGCGCTTCTTCGTCAGCAAAGTGCTCAAAGGAATACCGCAGCAGCTCATCCAGACCGTAGTCCAGAGCGATTGCGGTTGCCAACTCGTGCACCAGTTCGAATAAACGGCGATGCTGGGCATCGACCTGGGCATCGCCGATAGCAAGTTCCTCGGACCAGTCGGGCAGGATGGACATGTCACGCTGTTTCCATCAAAGAGGGCGTTGACCACCCCACGGCCGGGGGACCTCGCTTACTGCGCCAGCGTATAGCGCGGCGCAACGCGCATTGTACGCCCAAAACCAGTTCTCGGCCGGTCGGGCTCGGGCCTGGACGCACTTGCCTACGCAGCCGCAGGCCTTGCTCGAATTCGCTCTCTGCTGACAAGCTCATGTCATGAGTCTACCCCAAAAAAGACCGGTTTCACACATTCAATTCGCTGCTGCCCGCCAAGTGCTGCAGCCAGGGCTGCACCGCCGGACCGACCTCTTCGGCCAGAAAGCGCGTCACCTGCTGCGGCGCCCGACCGATGAAGCTGCTGGGGTCGAGCAGTTCGTCCAGACGAGCGTGAATCGGCGCGAAGTAGCTGTCGGCCCGCACCCGCTCGATCAGGTCGTTATCGCCGCCTTCCTGTTTGACCACCGCCGCCGCCTGATGCGACCATACCCGGATGCGCTCGTGGCACTCCTGACGATCGCCACCGGCCGCAACCATGGCCATGATGATGTTCTCAGTAGCCATGAAGGGTAGCTCCTGGGTGATGCGCCGTTCGATCACCTTGGGGTAGACCACCAGGCCTTCGGACACATTCTGCAGAATGGACAGCACAATATCTGCGGTCAGGAAGGCCTCGGCCAGCGAGATGCGACGATTGGCGCTGTCGTCCAGGGTGCGCTCCATCCACTGTACGGCGCAAGTCTGTTGGGCATCCGCCACCAGCACCATCAGATGCCGGGCCAAGGAGCAGCAGCGCTCTGAACGCATGGGATTGCGCTTGTAGGCCATGGCCGAGGAACCGATCTGATCCTTCTCGAAGGGCTCTTCGATCTCCTTCAGATTGGCCAGCAGACGGATGTCGGTAGCGATCTTGTGCGCGCTGGCGCCCAAGGAGCCCAGAGCCGACAGGATGTCCACATCCACCTTGCGGGAATAGGTCTGACCAGTGACCAGATAGGCTTGTTCGAAGCCGGCCATCTCGGTAACCAGGCGATCCAGTTCTTCGACCTTGTCATGCTCTCCATCGAACAGCGCCAGAAAGCTGGCCTGGGTGCCGGTGGTCCCCTTCACCCCGCGGAAACGGAGATCATCGCGAGTCCGGGCGAGATTGCGCAAATCCATCAGCAGGTCCTGCAGCCAAAGGCAGCAACGCTTGCCAACGGTGGTCAGCTGAGCCGGCTGGAAGTGGGTGAAACCCAGGGTGGGTTGCTCTCGATACTGCTCAGCGAAGCGCGCAAAGCGGCTGATCACTCGCGCCAGCTTCGGCAACAAAATGTCCAGGCCATCGCGCAATGCGATCAGATCCGTGTTGTCGCCGACAAAGCAGCTGGTGGCACCCAGGTGGATGATCGGCGCCGCCGTCGGACAGCACTGGCCGAAGGTATACACATGCGCCATCACATCATGACGCCGTTTCTTTTCTTCCGCGGCAGCCCGTTCGTAGTCGATATCCTGTTGATGGGCTTCCATCTCCGCGATCTGCGCATCGCTGATCGCCAGCCCCAACTGCTGTTCGGCCCTGGCCAGATACAACCACAGCCGCCGCCAGGTCTGGAACTTCTTGTCATCGGAAAAATTCCACGCCATCTCCGGCGAGGCATAGCGGCTGGTCAGGGGGCTCTGGTAACGATCGTGGGCCATGAGGCACTCCTTGCTGCGTGCGGGGCTGGCATCCTGGTGCGAAGGTTTGCGGATCAACCGGGCGTGCCCCGCAGGGCCACGCATAGCTCGCTGCTGGGAGCGCTGAACCCCAGCTCGGCCCATCCTTGCATTGTCTCCAGCTGGGGCAACTGGAGCAGAAAATGCAGGTCAATCCAATGACGATGACCCAAATGGAGACGAGACAGGATCCACTCTTGGCCAGCTTTGCCTGGCCCTGGGGTACCCCGTTGGCTGACGCCAACGATTGGTAAGCTCGCTCGTCACCACATCGTCCCCAAACGTTACCTGGATGGGAGGACGTCTTGCAACATGCCGTAGCGCTGATGATCCTGGCTCTGCCCCTGACCGGCAGCGAGGCATTCATTGCCGAGGAGCCGGCCCCAGGCCGCGACCAGACACCGATCGACCAGGCCCTGGCCAGCGGACCCGTTGCCGATGCCAATCGCCTGGAGCTGAATCTGATCACCGCCCTGCGTCTGGCCTTCAGTCAGGGCGTGGCCAAACGCGATGCGGTCGAAAACCTGGAGTTGATCCGCCAGAAATACCGCACTGTCCGCGCCGACTACGGGCCACAGTTCTCCGGCAACCTCGAAACCGGAGTCGGCAACAACCGCGATGCGGACGGCACCTTTGCCGAACCCCTCACCGACCAGCAACTGCGCCTGGGCCTGAGCCAGAGCCTGCCCACCGGCGGCAGCCTGAACCTGGACGGTCGTCTCAGCCGCGAAGACCGCATTGATAACGACTCCGGAGCGCGTCGAGATCCGGTCACCAGCTCCCTCAGTCTGAGCTACCGCCAACCCTTGCTGCGCGATGCGGGCCCTCTGGTGTGGCGGGATCAACTGACCCAAGCTGAACGCGAGTACATCTACGCCCTGCGCAGCCACCGTCTCTTCCTGGACGACCTGGCCCTGGAGACCGCCAATCGTTTCTGGCGCCTGCAGCAGCAGGGCTTTGCTCTGGAACGTCGCCGCGATGCGGTCGCCAACGCCCGTTTCGCCCTGGAGCAAGCCAAGGCATTCGTCGAGATCGGCCGCTCAACCGCCAACGATGTGCTGCGCGCCGAAGTCCAGGTGCTGTCCGCCGAACAGTCCTACACCGATTCCCTGGCCGCCTACGAACGCAGCCTGGACGAATTTCGTCTGGATCTGAACCTGCCGGCCAAGCAGGACCTGAGCATCAGCGAGCACTCGGCCACCATCAGCCGGCTCCTGATCGACAACGCGGTGGCCATCGATCTGGCCCTGCAGCATCGCTTGGACTGGCTGACCGAACAAGACCGCTACGACGACAAACGCCGCTCGCTGCGCCTGGCTACTCGCCGCCTGCTACCGGATCTGGATTTCGAGGCCACGGTCGGCGTGGTCGACAACAATGAGGACTACCAACCCGATCGCGGTGATGACCCCAATTGGAGCGCCCGGTTGGAGCTGGAAATCCCCTTCCACCGCCGCAACGAACGCCTGAACCACCAACGCGCCCTGGTCGCCCTCAGCCAGGGTCGTCGCGGCCTGGTGCAATTCCGCCAACGCATCATCAACGAGGTGACCGATGCGGTGCGCGCCATGCGCCGGTCCGAGAGCACCTTCATCATCCAGCGCCGGCAAGTCTCACAAAGCACCCTGCGGCTAGAAAAATCCCAGATGGATTTCGAGGCCGGCCTGATCTCCAACCGCGACCTGTTGGAAGCCCAGGCTGAAATGCGCGAAGCCCAGATCGGCCTCTACCGCGCCCGGATCGATTATCGCCTGGCCGAACTGGAACTACGCAAGACCACCGGCCAATTACAGCTGGACGAAAACGGCGAGTGGTCCGATCGGCTCCCCGCCTACGCCGAACGGCATCCGGAGCGGCCATGAGCAAGAAAAACGAGGAAATCAGAGCCGTGGAGCAAACGACGTTCGGGGAACACAAAAAGATGAAAAAAAAATATTCCCAGCTTCTGCCGCTCTTCGCTTGTCTGGCCATGCTCTTCACTGGCTGTGGCCAGAATGCCGATGATGACCACGAAGCGTTGCTCCGCCTGACGGCGGAGCAACGTGATCTGCAGCTCACGGTCACCGCCAAGGGCAATCTGCAATCCGCCGACAGCGTCAAGATCCGGCCGGGCATCGATGGCAAGCTGAGCTGGCTTATCGAGGACGGCAGCGAGGTGGAGGCTGGCGCCAAACTGGCGGAGTTCGAGACCGAACAGATCGAGGAACAGATCGAAAACACCCAGCAGGACATCGAGGACAAATTACGCGACCTGGCATCCAAACGCAGCGACCTGGAGGTCTATCGGCTGGAGGTACAGCAACGGGTGCAAAAGGCCGAACAGGACGTCACCTTCGCCGAACAGGAACGCGAGCAGGAGGTCGCCAGCACCCTGATTCTGGACGAGCAGGACCTGGTCTTGGTGCTGGAGCAGGCCGAGACCAATCAGAAGGACCTGGCTGCCCGTCTGGAACGCATGCCCGAGCTGCTGGAAAAAGGCTTCGTCACCAGCGCCGAGGTGCGCCAGATGGAATTGGACCTGAAGTCAGCAAAGCAGCGCTCACAACGAGCCAAACAGGAACTGCAGGCCTTCCGCACCTACAGCAAACCGCGCCGCCTAGCCAAACTCGACAGCAGCATTGCCGAAAAAAAACTCTCCCTGACCAAGGAAAAACGCGCTGGCGAACGCAACATCGCTGATAAGACAGCGGCCATCGAACTGCTGGAACGACGCATCGCCAACCAACGCGACAAACTCCAGAAAATGCAGGAAGACCTACAGAAACACGTGGTCACGGCACCATCACCCGGCATGGTCCTGCACGGCAGCGTCGACCAGTGGGGTCGATCTCAAGAAGTCGAAGTCGGCCAGAACATCGATGCCCGTCGCATCATCTGCCGACTCCCCGATCTCACCAACATGATTGTCAACTGTGAGATTCTCGAAAGCGACATCGGCAAACTGGCAGTGGACCAGCCAGCAGAAATCGTGCTGCCATCCCTGGACGACGCCCGCTATCAGGGCCGTATGCTCAGCATCGATCCGACCGCCGTCCCGCAACGCCGCTGGGACACCCGTCCAAAACGCTACAAAGTCGAGGTCAGCCTGGATGGCACCGAGGGTGCCAGTTTCCGGCCTGACATCAGCGCTGAGGTGGACATTGTCACCGGCAATCGCCAGCAGGTGCTGGCGCTGCCCATTGATGCGATCGAATCCGAGGGTGACCGACACTGGTGCCTGATGGCCGACGGCAGCGAACGCGACCTGGAATTGGGCGTCAGCACCACCACCCACGTCGAGATTACCGCTGGTCTGCAACCTGGTGAAACCGTGCTGGTCCGACAGCAGGGCCAGTCGCGAAGCAATGAGCAGACGGCTGACGGCGAATGAACGGGAATGCGAGCACACCAGCCGACGACCTGATCGTCATTGCCGGGTTGCAACGGCAATACCGGATCGGTGACCGGGCGGTACCGGTGCTGAAGGGCGTGGATCTGCGCGTCCATCGCGGCGAATTCGTCGCCCTGATGGGGCCTTCGGGCTCGGGCAAGTCCACCCTGCTGAATGTCATCGGCCTGCTGGACGGCTACGATGCCGGCAGCTACCACCTGAATAACCGCGATATTACGCGTCTGTCTGATCAGGAATTGGCGCAACTACGCGCCCACTCCATCGGTTTCGTCTTCCAGCAATTCAACCTGATCCCGCAATTATCCATCTGGGAAAATGTCGCCCTGCCACTGTTCTACCTGGGCGGCAGCAGCCGCAACCGCCGTCAACAGGCGGGCCTGGCACTGGAGCGGGTCGGCCTGGCGCACCGCCTGAACCATCGCCCGCTGCAGCTCTCTGGTGGCGAAATGCAGCGCGCCGCCATCGCCCGCAGCCTGATTGCAAACCCACCGCTCCTGGTTGCCGACGAGCCCACCGGCAACCTGGACAGCAACACCGGCACGGAAATTCTCGGCCTGTTCCAGCAGCTGCACGCCGATGGCCTAAGCCTGGTGCTGGTCACCCACGATGCCGGCATCGCCGCCCGCGCCGATCGGGTGCTGCATCTGCGTGATGGCGAAATTGTCGAGGATCAGAGCGCTCCGGAACCGGGAGACATCGGCGGCACGATGAATGTTTCCCTCAACGAACCCAAGCTGGAACAGGTGAGCACGTCCAAGAATGCGACCACCCGACCGAGCAATGGTTTTTCGGCGAATGTCGTGCACGGCGGTGAGCAAGTCGCGACGAAGAAGCGCACAACCGCAGGCAATAAGAGGCCCGATACCACCCGAGTACTGACCGCCACGCATCCCCTTCGGGTCAGCGCCCTGATCGGCATGGCCTTCTCCAGCCTACTGCACCATAAATTGCGCGCCCTGCTGACCACCCTGGGCATCGTCTTCGGCGTTGCCGCAGTGGTCAGCATGCTGGCTATTTCCGGCGGCGCCCGACAGGAGGCCCTGAACTCCCTTGCCGGCATGGGCCTGAACACCATCCGCTTGCAGAGCGTTGAACCGCCCAAGGACGAGCAGGACGACGAAAATTCCCGCTGGTGGTCCGCCTACGGCATCATGCCTGAAGACCGCGATCGACTGGCAGCGCTACTGCCGCAAATCGAGGCCATGGTCCAGACCAGACGCGAAGATTATCCGGTGTGGACCCCGTCGCACGAAGCGGTGGGACATGTGATCTGCACCAACCACGCGTATCCGAACATCACCCGATTACCGATGACACGCGGTCGTTTCCTGCACCCCCTGGATGATGAGCATCGGCAGTCGGTATGCATTCTGGGCGCTGACATCGCCCGTGATTTGTTCGCTTATCGCGATCCCCTCGGACAATCCGTGTTCATTCGGCAGGACAGCATCCCCTTTCAAGTGATCGGTGTACTCGACCACGTCGATGGCGAACTGCCTGGCACCGGCCTCGGCGCCGGAACCTTCAACCGCGCCGTATTCCTGCCCGAACGCGCCGCCGAATACCGACTCGGCTTCACACTCTCCTCGGAGCTGACCCACATCGCCGATCTGATCATCCAGTTCGACAACGATGCTGACATTCTTGACGCCGCCGAACTGATCCGACGCAGCCTGTCTCGACACCACGAAATATCTGACTGGGAAATAACGGTCCCGGCAGAACTGTTGCGACAAAAAGAAGCCACCAGCCGGATATTTGCCATCGTCATGGGTTCCATCGCCGGCATCTCGCTGCTGGTCGGCGGCATCGGCATCATGAACATCATGCTGGCGACGGTGCTGGAGCGCACCCGCGAAATCGGCATCCGCCGTGCGGTCGGCGCCCGGCGCTCGGATATCATCAAACAATTTCTGGTCGAAACCGTGGTTTTATCGCTGATGGGCGGCCTGTTGGGCGCCACTCTGGGCGTTGGCGGCGCCGCCCTGGTCAGCACCGCGGCGGGCTGGCCGACCCAGGTCACCACCGCCAGCCTGGTTTTATCCCTCGGCATCAGCGCCCTGATCGGCTTGATCTTCGGCCTCTACCCGGCCTGGCGCGCCGCGCGACTGAAACCGGTGGAGGCGCTACGCAGCGCGTAAGCCGCCTTCAGACCTCATCCTCGTTCCACGGCTCGGGCCAAAGGGATTGGCCGCCGCGGACGGTGTGATCCCGATGCAGGTTGCCGTCAAGGTTGATGTTTGTATCAGCGGTTGCTTCGCCGGCTCCACCCCGAGCCCGAATCTGAGGCTGGAATACTCGATGAAATCCCAGTCCGGAATCAAAAAAAATCTCTGTCCCTCTGTGTTCATCAGAGCGGGGCCGGCTGGGATGTATGGGGCACGGCCAGCGCGTAATTAAACGCAACCTGTCGAAAGACCTTTTTTCCGGCCCTCCTCAGAGTGCTTCGTATTCAAGCCGGATTACGTCAACTATTCCCGATACGCCGCAAAGCCCGGAGTCTCCACCTGCCGATGCACCTCGGCCGTACCCAGGACCAACAGCGCCTCGCAGTCCGCCGGCAGCAAGGCCAGACCGGCTTCGCCGAGCACGCTCAACGCGGTGGCCCAGATATCCGCCTGCATGGCTGTGGGTGCGATCACCGTCGCCGAGGGCACGGCGTCGGCGGGTTCGGCGGTGCGTGGATCGACAATATGGCTGTAGTGTTTGCCCTCGATTTCGGAAAACCGGGCGTAATTGCCGCTGGTACAGACCGCGCGGTCCACCACCAGCAGGCCTTGCAGGAGGCCGTCGCCAAAAGGATCGCGGATCTGCACCGGCCAGGCCCGGCCATCGCTGCGCTGGCCCAGACAACGGACATCACCGCCAACATCCAGCACGCCAACGCATCCGTCGGCCAGCAGGCAGGCAGCTGCCTGGTCGATAGCATAACCCTTGGCCAAGCCGCCGAGATCGATGCACATGCTCGCGACCTGTTTGCTCAACCCCAGGTCCTGGATGCCCAACTGCGACCAGTTGCTGGCAGCGCGAGCCTGTTCACGATCTGCAGCGCTGGGCAGCTGACCGGTCTTGACGGCCTGTTTCCACAATTCCAACTGCGGCCGACAGGTGATGTCGAAGGCGCCTTCGCTGGCTTGGTACGCCTCCCGAGCTGCCGCCAGCACGGTGAGGACCTCTGGCGGCACGGCCACCGTGCCGCCAGCCGCAGCCTGATTGAAACGGGACACCACGCTGCTGTCGATCCAGGTGCTGAAAATCGCTTCCAATCGACGTAATTCAGCCTCAGCCCGGGACAAGGTCGCCGAGGTCGTGCTGCTGTCTGACAGCGTGGTCTCGGCCACCAGCCGACAGCTGGTCCCCATGATGCCGGCCGGCTCGGACAACAGCAGGCGCGGACCGGGATCATACCAGACCTGCAGATTGATCAGGCTCCAGGCCAACACGGCGCCAAGAGCCAGCATGATCAGCGCTCGAGTCACGGCCGTTTATCCGCCGGTGCGACCACCGCTTCGGTCCGGATGGCAGGTGCCTCCTCGTCGTTCAGGTCAGCTTCGTCCTCTAAGACCGCTTCCGGCTCGGGAGCCTGTTCGGTCTGCTCGGTGAGATCGTAGCGGTAGCGGGGGCTGGGAAGAGGTGGTTCCGGTTTTTCCGGCAAGGCGGTGTCCACCTGATCCAATTCCTCCAGCTGTTCAGCACTGGCCTGCGGTGGCGGGATCAAGGCTTCGGCAGCAGAAACCAGGAAATGTCCGCTGTGCACCGCACGGAACTCGCCCAGCGTCGTCACCGCAGCCGGCCGCTGCTTCAGACGGATGTAGGCCAACACCATATAGTACCATTCCCGCGGACTACGCTCAGCCGGCTCCTTGCCAGCCAAAACCCCCAACAGCGGCTGCCAGGCCTCACGCTCCACCAAGGTGGTCAAGGGCACCTGCGGCTGCATGGGTCGGGTATTGCCATCACCAAGATCGAGAAAACCACGCATCAAGCGCGACACGCCGTTGAGCAGATCTTCTGTCGGATCGCCCTCAGGTCCGGCAATGGCGACGAAATGCTCAGTCGTACCGGCAAACCAGAGCTTGGCGCTGAGCACCATATCGTCACCCGAGTGACGCTGGTCGACATGCACCAAGACCACGGATTGGTGTTTGGTCAGCTGCTCGGCCAGGTGCCGATCCGCCAGGATATCGGCCACTTGGATGCCGAAGCCCCCCAGCCGCTGCTGCGCTTCCAGGCCATCGTACAGCTGGATGGTGCTGCCATGCTCGCTCCGCAGCACCTCGCTCAACTGCTGCGCCACCGGCAGGGCGCCATCATCGTTCACCAACACCAACACCAACATGGCGGCCACGACCTGTTCCATGATCATCTCCCAGAGGGGCTTCAGTCTCAGATGGGAAAGACGTTGTAAACGAGCGGCCCTGACCGTCACGGCTCGCAATGAACCAAGCCGCACTGTCCCGCGTTTTGCACTGGTTGTCGACTTGGCATCACCGGCTCGCGGTCTACGGTGCCAATCTGGTCGGGAGAACACGCCATGAACACGCAACAAACGCCTCGTCACGGTGGCTTGATCGGCGCCGCCAGTTTCGCCATCGTGGCCATCATCCTCCTGGTGGCGGTGTTCATCGGTGATGTGGTCCGCGACAGCTTTGGTCGCCTGCCAACGCCAAACGATCCCGGCCTGCCGCCGGTCAGCGGGCAACAACCCAAGATCGACTTTCCTTGGATGGCCAGCCCCCCACACCTGCCCGAGTTGAAATCCGGCAGCCTGCCTTTTGGTGGTGGCGGCGATGCCATGCAGATCATCCCAGCCACGCCTGAGACCAACACCCAGCCGGCCCGCGTCGTCCGCAGCTACGCCGACGAAAGCCAGGGTCGTCGACTCGCCGCCGAACTGGAGCGACACCTGCGCGGCCTGGATTGGGGGAAGGTGGAACAGACTGCCAGCCAACTGCAGGGCCTGGACATCCCCCCAGAGCTGCAGGCGAAAATCCGGCATCACGCCCGTTCAGCGCGCCAGATCGAGAACCTGTTCCGCAAACTGGACGACGCCAGCTACGGCCTCCGTCGGCATCTCGCCACGCACCCCAACTGCCTGGAGATCACCACCCGCGCCGGTCAGACCGCCCAGGTGGTTCCGATTCGTTCCATGGATGATCACAGCCCCATCAACGCCGAGGATCCTGCCGCCTATGTGCAGCAGCAACTGGAAGCCGGCAATACCGTGACCGCCATGGACGTGAAGGGCATCCCCACCACCTATACCCGCGACAAAGTCGACACGGTCCGCGCCGCCAACACCGCCGGCCTGAAGCGGGACAAACGCCAGGAATTCGCCAGCGTCCTGCGCAACATGGAAGCCCAGGGGCTGAAAGATGAAGCCATCGCCCTGTACGATGCGGCACGTTTCGCCTACGGTTACGGCATCGACGAAGCCGTCGCCCGCTTGCTGGATCGGGCCCTGGTGCTGAATCCCGATCTGGCCGAACAAGTCCGCGAAGATCAGGCTCAGCCCCTGTTCGACAAAATGATCCAGGCCCTGGAAGCGGGTAACAAGACCGCCGCAGCCGGATTCCTGGCCAGTCTGAAGCGCAGCCATGCTGACACCAACATCACCAAGCAGGCGCAAGCCTACTACGATGGCAACCTGGCCAGGGCCGCGGAAGTCGCCATCGCCGCCCGCGCCAAGATGGAGGAGGCCCGGCGGCAGGAATTGCAGCAGCGGCGCGAATTGGCCGAACTGGCCAAGGACCAGCGGCTGATCGCCGAAGTCGACGAACTGGAAGGGGTGATTCTGGCCGAAGCCGCCGCCGCCGCCGACCTGGTAAATGCCGAAGCGAGCGTCGAATTGGCGGATGGACTGTTCAAGCAAGGTGAACAGATCTACGCCCAGGCCATTGCCGCCGGCAACACCAGCAAACGCGACGATCTCTACGGTGAATCCGAAGGCTGGTTCAACCGGGCCTTGAAGGTCTACAGCAAGCTGGTCCAGGACCACCCGGACAACCAGGACTACGCCGCCAAGATGGTGCGCTGCAACCAGCTCCGCTACGGCAGCATCAAGCAACGGCGCAGCGGCGGCTATTGAGCCGTCAGCCGACCACCGGTCGACAACCGATGGGATAGACCGTCAGCCCCCATTCCTGCAGGCGTTCGGTATCGTACAGGTTGCGGCCATCGAAGATCGCTTTGCCAGCCAATTGCCCGGCCAAACGACGAAAATCAGGGCGGCGATAGGGCCGCCATTCGGTGAGCACGCACAGCACATCCGCATCATCGGTGGCTTCATACTCGTGTTCGACGTAGCGCAGGCCCGTCAGCTCGCCCAGTTCGCGCCGGGTGTTGTCGATGGCCTTGGGATCGTGCGCGCAGACCTGAGCCCCGGCCTCGATCAGCGCCCGGATCATGTACAGGGCCGGGGCTTCGCGGACGTCGTCGGTATTGGGCTTGAAGCTCAAACCCCAGATGGCGACCTTCAAACCGGTGATCGAGCGGTCCTGCAGCTGGCACCAGGCCTGCATTTTGCGGAACAACAGGGTCTTCTGCTCGTCGTTGACCGCGTCCACCGCGGCCATCAGGCGCGGCTCAAAGCCCACCTGCCGAGCCGTATAGACCAAGGCATTGACGTCCTTGGGGAAACAGGAACCACCATACCCCACACCGGGATGCAAGAATTGATGACCGATGCGCTTGTCCGCACCCACGGCCAGACGGACCTGACGGACGTCAGCGTCCAGGCACTCGCAGAGATTGGCCATCTCGTTGATGAAGCTGATCTTGGTCGCCAGCATGCAGTTGGCGACGTACTTGGTCATCTCGGAAGAGCGCACGTTCATACTGTAGATGCGCAGACCATTGCGGATGAAGGGCTCGTAGACATCGCGCAAGACGCGCTCGGCCCGGCGGTCGTCAACCCCGATCACCACCCGGTCCGGACGCATGAAGTCTTCGACCGCGGCGCCTTCCTTGAGGAATTCCGGATTGGATGCGACTGAGAAGGGGAGGTCCACACCGCGCGCCGCCAGGGTCTGGCCAAGCCAATCGCGGACCCGTTCGCAGGTCCCTACCGGCACGGTGCTTTTCACCACCACCACGGTGTAATCCGTGATGTGATTGGCGATGTCGGTGGCCACGGCTTCGACATAGCGCAAATCCGCGGCACCGTCCAGACTCATCGGCGTGCCGACGCAGACAAAGCAGGCCTCGGCCCCCTGCACCGCCTCGGCCGCGCTGGTGGTGAAATGCAGACGTCCGGCATGCAGATTCTCGTCCATCAGCTCGTGCAGGCCCGGCTCCCAGATGGGCACCTCCCCCTGCTTCAGGCGCGCCACCTTGTCGGCATCGATATCGACACAAACCACGTCGATACCCATTTCAGCCAGACAGACGCCACTGACCAGACCGACATATCCAGTACCAAAGACGGCGATACGCATGCTGCGAACTCCCTTGCGGTCAAGCGAGGGCAGGTCGTACCGGAGCTACCCTTACAGGGCAAGCGCCGGCTGATTGATCACATCAGCCGCTGGCGGTGAGCACTTGACCTGGTCCAGGGCGTGCCGTGCCGCCTGTCCCGGCTGATGCCGGGAACCGGGATTGGCCCAAACCGTATCCTGGGCCCGGAGCCAGGCGTCCCGCGCTGCCGGTCGTAGCGGCGCGGTGGCGTTGTAGTCGAGGTAGATCATGACGTCGCCCACTCCCTGGTCATGCCGAAACAAAGAACATGAAAAACCCTGACATCAATCGGCATCGAGGTTGTCGTTTAATCATGCCGAAACAGTATCAGGGCACCTCTATAAACTCAGGTCGAGCCAGGCGCAGACGATTTTTGGTCCTGCCAAGGCGCTGGGGCTGAAGGAATAGCAGGGCTATTTCGAGGTTCCAGCAACGCAGGCAGGGCCGGAAAGCGCAAGTCTGGCGAAGTGCCTGAGTTTTTAGAGCTGGCCATTACCCACAAGTCAGCCGAACCAGATAGCGACACAGAGAGGCAGTAGAGACACAGAGGGTTGTCGCCATCAGCGCGCGCAGCACACCCACGGAGCGCGTCGCCATGCGGCGCAAGCT
>CAYONM010000096.1:0-13427 GCA_964405325.1 uncultured candidatus Brocadiaceae bacterium
ATCGACAAAATCTCTGCGCGATCTGCTACCTTTATTTCTTTCCGCACCCTTACCGGATTACCACATCGACCACGTTGCCCGGATGCAGCTCCCCTTGGTGATTCAGCAGGTCGATGCGGACGTGGGTGGCGCGCTTGAAGTTGTTGTCCAGCAAGCGGAGTAGCGAGGGGACTTGGACCTCCAGACGGCCGGGGGTCAGGCGTCCCTTGAGGCGCGTCTCGGTGTGGCTGGCGTAGATCACAGCTTCGGCATCTTCATCCAAGCGGTCCAGTTGCTCGGTGGGCAGATAGGCGTCGACCCAAATCTCCCCCGTATTAGCGATCGACAGGATCGGGGCGTTGGCGGTGACGATGGCGCCGTCGGAAATCGGGATCTCCAGCACCACGCCTTCTTCTTGCGCACGGAATTCGGTTGGTCCGGCAATGTTTCCCCAGCGCTCGAATTCCGCTTGCAGGGCTTTGATGCGGGATTTCGACTGCTCGATGGCGGTGAGGATCTCCTGCTTGGATTGCTCGCGACTTTCGCGGGTGTTGCTGCTGATGGTTTCCTGGTAGCGCTGGCTGGCGTTCAGTTGGCTGGCGAGATGTTGGTGATCGGCTTCAAAGTCGGCAACCAACTTGGCCAGATCGGCCTCGGCTTGGGCCAGGGCGGCGCGCTGCTCTTCGGTTTGGACCTGGGCTTGTCTGGCGCTGCTCTCGATGCGTTTGACATCGGCGCTGGTGGCGGCGTCCAGTCGCTGGAGCAGACGGGCCTGTTCGGCCTGTTCGTTGCGGGAGCGGGTCTCGTCCTGGCGTAACGCCAGATTGGAGCGCAGACTGCGGATCTGGCGCTGTAGAGCGAAACGAGCACTTTCGTGGTTGCGTTTTCGTGTCGCCAAGTTGGTTTCCAGATCAACAATCCGGCCCTTGGTCTGCCGAAGGTCGCGGACCGTCTGCAGGGCTGGCACTGCCTGCAGACGATCCAACCGTTGTCGTAGTTCGACCAGGGCGAGTTCCTCTTGACGGATTTGTTCCCGGACCTGCTCCGCCTGATGTTGGGCATCCTCGGAGATCAGGATAAACAGGATCTCATTGGCGTTGACGGTATCACCGGGTTGGACGTAGATGCCGGAAAGCTTCGAACGCGCTGGTGCGGTGTAACTTTCGATATGACTGGCGACGATGCCCTTGCCGTAGATCCGGGTGCTGCGCCAGATCGAGATCAGCACGTAGATCAGGAAGACTGCGGCAATGGCCAACAGGACATAGCGGCCGACGGCGATCTTCTCGATGCCCATCTCGCGCATCTGATCCTGCTGCGGATGCAAGCTTTCTTGGCGTTGGTCCGGCCGGCGGAAGGAGACTTTCATGACGATTCAGCCGAGTTGATGCGGGAATAGGTTGATTCGACTGAAGACGGCACGCCGAAGGCGGCGCCAGGCAGGTGGTCACGTCGCATTAAAAAGGTGATCGTCGACATGGTCACCGTGGCGTGGCTCAGTCCGCCTGGCGGCGGGCATGGAAGTTGGCCAGGGCGGCACCATCGTGCAATGACAGGCCGGCAAAATCCGGGCGCTCGCGGTGCTGACGGATCAGTTGGTTCATCAGCAGCATCACCCGGTCGGGTTCAACCATGGCAAGGCTTTCTTCCGGGGCGCCAGCGGTGCCCAGTTCCAGGCCGATTTCCATGGGACCGGGCCAGCGATCGAGCATGTCGGCGGCGACCGCGCGGACCCAGGCTGGATCGTCGTTGTAGCACATCAGGGTTAGGCCCTGGACGGTGCGGGCCAAGTCGTCGATGACATCACGATTGTCGTTCCGGAAGAAGACCAGGGGGGCATCGACCCAGAGTGGTAGTTCTGGCGGCAGGGTGTCACGGGCTTGGTGGACCAGCTGCAGGTAGCGCCGATTGCGCTCCAGGCGAACCGCCTCGTCACGGTGATAGGAGGGATCCAGGTGTGGTTCGATGTCCAATTTGACGCCACGGAGATGGGGTTCCAGAGGGGCAAAGCGGCGATTGAAGGTGATCAGGGCATCGAGGCATCGCTGATAGTAATGCACGTCATGGCCATCGAGCCATTCCGGCTCGCCCAGTAGGCCCCAGACCTGGATGTCGGCCTGATGGCAGCGGCTGAGAAACAGTGCCAGGCGTTCGGACAAATAGGGGTCTGTAAGGGTGTCGGCTTTGCCGTCCAGATAACAGTAGACCCGATCGATGTGGTAGCTGGTGGCCAAATCCAGGAAATCGTCGATAGCCTGATTATCAACGATGATGGAGCGGCTCTGCCAGAGCCATAGCGAGGGGCTTTCCTTATCCACTCGGATGCTGTCGAAACGGGCCAGGCGGTGCTGCAGGGCATCCATGCTGCCGACCGTGCGCCAGAGCTTGGTGTAGGTGGTGCCCAGGCTGGCTTCGGAATCGAGGGTTCGGGCCAGCTGATGGTAGTAGTTTTCGCGTTCGCCGACGAGGCCGCTGTTGTTGGCCTGATAGTCGGTTTCGACCAGGGGATATTGTTGGTACAGCCGCGCCAGACGGACCTGCTCCAGACTCCAGGCCAGTTGGCGGTGTTCAGATCGCCAACGACGTTGCGTATCCTGGAAATCCACCAGGGCGGTGGCGACATCAGCACCAATGGCTTCAGCGCGTTCCTGCTCGCCCAGATGCAAGGCTTGCAGCATGGCATCCCAGTGCCGCTGATGCAGCTCGCGGTCGGCCAGGTAGGCCATGGGCATCTCACCCTGCAGCCGGGTGGTGATGTAGTCTTCCAGCGGATCACCCTGCTCGCTGGTCACGCCGTAGTCGGCGCTGGCGCGTAGGCTCGGAGCGTAACGCGAGCCGGCTTTGCGCTGGAAAAAGGCTTCGGCGAGCAATTCGCGCGCGGCTTGCAAACGGGGGTTGTTGACCACTGCCAGACGATTGAGGGCCGGCAGTTCCAGGGTGCCGATAGCGCCCAGCTGGTAGTGCCGGCGATCCAGTTCCAAGGGAAAAGCATCGGGCAGGGCACACAGACGACGAAGCGTGCTTAACTGGTAGGTCAGGTGCTCGCGATGCTGCTGCAGGTCCTGTTCCGCTTGTGTCTGCGCCTGAGCGGCCTGGTCGCGTTCGGTTTGCAGGGCCAGGCCGGCCTGATGGCGGATGTCGACATCGCGCAGGCGGGTTTGGGCCAGGGTCAGCAGGGCTTCGTCGACCCTGAGCAACTCTTGGTAGTAACGAGCCTGGAACCAACAGATGATGGTTTCCGCCTGACGCCGGATCAGCTCGTCGGCCAGGGCGTCGCGGGCGATGCGGGCACGGACACTACCAGCTTCCGACAGGGCCAGGTTGCGCGGAATCGCCAGCAGGTCCTGGACGATGCCGAACAGGCCACGGGTCAGGCCGACGGCCAGGACATCGCCGGTGATCAGATCGGGTGAGTCGGTGAAAATGCCGGCGGCTGGCGTATAGCCCAGGCCGAAGCTGAGGGAGGGGCGATTTGCCAGGCGGAGTTGTCGGGCTTCCACCAGGGCGGCCGCCAGCAGGGCCCGGTGCCGGTTGACCGAGACGTTATGGGCCCCGACCAGGGCCAGGAGGGTGTCGAGGTCGTAGCGTTCTGGTAGTTGCAGGACGGTGGGGACGATGATGCCGTCTTCCACCAGGCAGGCCAAGAGCGCATCGGGATTGCCGGCACCGGGACGGGGATCGTCGTCGGCTGGTACCCAGGTGCCGGCAGCGACATCTACGCGCCAGAAGCGGTAATGACCGGTCCGGTCGTTGGCCACCAGCAGGGTGCCGGCTTCGCTGCGCCGCAACGCACGGCAATCGCTGCCGGGTTCGGACAGCATCACCACCTCGCCGCCGGCACAGGGGACCATGGCCAGCTGGCGTTGTCGGGGGCGACTTTCGGTGGCAGGGGTCTCGCTCAGGAAGGCGACCTGGCCAAGGCTGGGCAGATGTACCGGCAGCAGGTTGTTGCCGGGTCGTTCGGTCAGCCGGGTCTCGTTGCGAAACTGCAGGCCCTGATCCGGGTCGAGGGCGAAGGTGAAGCGGAACACATCCAGTTGGTTCTGGGTCCAACTGGGCTTGTGCGCGACGCCGACCGCGCGGTACAACTCGATGCCGGTGCCGGCGGCGGCGCGGACCGGATCCAGGCGATGCAGCTGCACGGTGCTGGGATCGAAGACGTAGATCTTCCAGCCCTTGTCCACCGAGCCGATGCGCAGAAATACTGCCACGTCCTGGCGGCGCAGCAGGCCTTCGTGGAGCGGTTTGTCGATGATCTCGGCACCAGCGGCGGTGAGTCGGAAGCACTGGCTCTGCACGTCGGCCCGCGGCAGGACTTCAGCCAGTAGTCGTTGCCCGGCCCAGAGGGGCGCGTGCAGGTCTTCATGGCTGGCGATGACTTCCGTTTGCTGGTCGATTTCCTGCTGGTGCGCCGGGAAATCTTTGCGCGCACAACCGGTGGGCCAGAGCAACGCGAGGGCGCAGCTCCAGGCCATCAGACCCGGGCCCCAAACAGAGGGCCTCTGCCAAGCATGGAAAGCACGCATATGGCAAAGAGTAGCAATCATCCTGCCGTCTGGCAACCTCGGGGCGTGGTATCGGTAGCTATTCCGGCATGAAGTCCTCGGCAGCGATATCGGCGATGTAGTCGTGCACGCGCAGGGCGCTGGCGATCAGCTGATCCGCTTCCGAGTTCTCTTCAGAAATGGTTTCCGCCGAGCAGGAGACGCGTGCCTGCTTCAGATCCATCGGCAGGTTTACATCGGCACAGCGTTCTTCCATGCGCCTGGCCACCACCCAGGCACCTTCTAAGGGGGTGCCGGGAAGCAGGACGGCAAGCAGGTTGTTGTCCCAGACGCAGGTCATGTCCAGGGTGCGTAGTTGGCTACTGATGCCGGCGAACAGGAGTTGGACATAGCGTGGCAGTTCCTCGCCCAGATCCTGCTGCAAGTGCTCCAGTTCATTGAGTCGTACCAGGACCAGGGAGCAGGCGGTCTTGTAGCGTTGCCAGCGGACGATTTCCCGCCGAAGTTCGTACAGGAACAGCTGTCGCGAATGCAGGCCATCCTGCGAGCGCAGCAAGGCGCCCAGGTCAATGGCATTGACGCTGCCGGACTTGGCCACTTCTTCGGCATAGGCGGTCAGGCGATAGCCGTGGATCACCCGTTCGTCGGTTTCCGCCGGTTCGGCACAGGTCTGGCAGTGCATGCATTCCACCTCCACCCGGGGATCGGCAAAGATGTAATCGCAGGCGTTGCAGCGGAATTTCATGGCCGGTTTGTCGTAATCCAGGCCGATGTGGCGCAGGACCCGACTGCATTTGGGGCAGACCAACTGCCCTTCCTGTTGATAATTCGCCAGGCTATCCATGTGACCGCAAGGGAAGTGGTGGATGATGGTTTCCGAGAGATAGTCGATAGCGTGGCAGCTGGGACATTGCTCTCGGTAATTCAGACGATGCGAGCCGCAGGTCTGGCAGCAGCGGATCCGGTTGCGGATCTGTCGGTTCAGAATTTCCAGCGAAACCAGATGTTCGAGGATGTCCTTGGGGTCGGTATTCAGGCCAAAAAATTCCTTGGCCACCGGATAGGTCACCGCGTCGTGCGGGTCCTCCTGATAGGTGGGTTCCAGGGTCTTGTTCAATTCTGGGGTTTCCAGTAGGTGGCGGACGAAGTCCACCAGTTCCAGTTCCTGAATGTCCTGGCGTTGTCGTAGGAACAGGTTGCACAGCAGCAGCTCAAGACGAGCGCATAGCATGTTGTCGGTGAAGGGGCGGGTCAGCAGGCTGTCGATGCGGTTGCGCAGTTTCCAGTTGGGGGGTAGGGACCGTTGTCGTTCGGAGATGATCATCAGCCCGCGCGTGCGGTCTTGTAGCAGGGCATTGTTGGCGATGAACAGGTTGGCGTCTCGGCTGGACAGATAGAACACCGCCAGATCCCAGGTGCCGCTGCCAAAATCCACCTCCCAGCTTCGGTGGAGCACCAGTTCCTCGGTGATGATGTCCAGTTGCAGGTCTTCACCGGCACGCTTGAGGCCGGTGATGGTGCGCGGGATGGCGGTGGCCACCTCGTTGCATTCGCGTTCGTCGCCGATGATCAGGACGCTGGCGCTTTGACTGGCCATGGATGCACTGCTCCCTGTTGCTGTTTCCTTGAGAACCTGAGCCAACGAAAACTTCGCCTAGAAGAGGTTGTTTTCGCTGGCTCAGGTTCCGGGCTGGTAGAAGAAAGAACGAAAGCCGGGTGGCGCCCGATTTATTTTACCAGCGCGGGGTATTGCGCCAAGCCGACTGTGGCAAAAAAGGTTCTTCGTAGTTGACACGGAATATTTCGATGGTGGTGGCATAGATGCGAATCAATCGGAATATCTCCTTGTAGAATGGCAATAAGGGTGCCATCCAAAGGAGCGGCCATTCGTCGCGGCGTCGTTCCGACAGGTAGATGGCAGCCGATACCGAGCCGATTGCCAGTATGGTGTTGGCGATGTAGGTGGTGACCAGTACCAGGATCAGCAGTGGGATGGAATACCAGAGCATGTACAGCAGATACACCAGGAAGGCATAGGCGGCCAGGATGGAGAAAACGAATTCGATCGACATTTCGACAGCAGCTTTCGGATCGAATCGCTTTAGATTCATCAGGTCGAGGTGCTTGCGGTAAAAGGTGCGGAAGGTGCCTTTGTCCCAGCGGATGCGTTGCTTGACCAGAGTGATGAAGCGGGTGGGGGCGTTGGTCATGGCCAAGCCCTGCGGTGCGAAGGCGACTTTCCAGCCGCCCTTGCGTGCCTTCAACGACAAGTCGGTGTCTTCGGCCAGTTCCGGGTCCCAGCCGCCGAATTGCATGATTGCTTCACGCCGGAAGGCGCCCAGGGCACCGGAAGCCATCATGTTGGCGCGGAACAGATGCAGCCAGGATTTCCAGAGCCCGATGGAGAGCATGTATTCCACGCCCTGCATGGCGGTCCAGTAATTGACAGCGAAGTTGCGGACTTTCAGGTTGCCGGCCACGACGCCGACTGATTTGTCGTAGAACGGGCCGATCATGTTGGTGATCAGGTCGCGGTCGAAGGACGTGTCTGCGTCAACAGAGAGGATGAAGTCGCCGCTGGAGCAGTGTAGTGCCAGATTGGATGCGGAGGCGCGGCCGGTGCGACCGGTGGCTTCGGTGTTTTTCCACAGTTTGATCAGGCCCTTGTCGGCATAGGGCTTGGCTCTTTGGTACATACGGTCTTCGGAATTGTCGTCGACGACGATGATTTCCAGATTCGGATACTCCAGCTCCAGGAGGGATTCGATCACCTTGTCCATGATCTCTTCCTCATTGTAGCCGGCGATCAGGGCACTGACCTTGGGTTTGGTCGCGATGAAGGCCTTTCGTTTGGCCTGATCATCCGGCATTCGTCGGAGGTAGTGCAGCAGGCTGAGGACGATGGCGGGGACCGAGAAACGTGGAATGTCAAGCAGCAGCAGGGGTAGGAAGAACAGACACCAGTCCCAGGTGGAACGGAATTGGATCTCCTGCTCCCAGTAGAGCAGGGCGGCGTCCAGCCAGAGCTGCAGTTGGTCGAGGAACTCGGCAATCACACGACGAGTCTAGGCGGTGTGTGGCGGGAAGAAACCCTGGCGATGCGGGAAACGATACCAACAGGCTCCTCGCGTGAGGGGCCTGTTGGCTTTTTGGTGTGCGTGGATGTTCAGTACCGGTAGGTATCCGGCTTGAAGGGACCGCTGACCGGGACGCCGATGTAGTCGGCCTGGGCCTGGCTGAGGGTGGTCAGCTTGGCGCCGAGCTGTCCCAGATGCAGGCGGGCGACCTCTTCGTCCAGATGCTTGGGCAATAGGTAGACCTGCTTGTCCATTTCGGCATGTTTGCTGAACAGTTCGATCTGGGCCAGGGTCTGATTGGCGAAGCTGTTGGACATCACGAAGCTAGGATGGCCGGTGGCGCAGCCCAGGTTGACCAGGCGGCCTTTGGCCAAGAGGATCATGCGCTTGCCGTTGGGCCAGATGACGTGATCCACCTGGGGTTTGATTTCTTCCCACTCGATGTCGCTGTCATTCTCCAGGCTGGCAACCTGGATCTCGGAATCGAAGTGGCCGATGTTGCAGACGATGGCGTTGTGCTTCATCGCGTCCATGTGCTGCCGGGTGATCACATCGAAATTGCCGGTAGTGGTAACGAAGAGGTCGCCGAGTTGGGCGGCCTCGTCCATGGTGACCACCTGGTAGCCCTCCATGCAGGCCTGGAGGGCGCAGATGGGGTCGATCTCGGTAACGTAGACCGTGGCACCTTGGCCGCGGAAGGCTTGAGCGCAGCCCTTGCCCACATCGCCGTAGCCGCAGACCACGGCTTTCTTGCCCGACACCATCACATCGGTGGCGCGTTTGATGCCATCGATCAGGGATTCGCGACAGCCGTAGAGGTTGTCGAATTTGCTCTTGGTGACGCAGTCATTGACGTTGATTGCCGGCCACAACAACGTGCCCTGTTTGGCGCGCTCGGCCAAGCGATGCACGCCGGTGGTGGTCTCTTCGCTGACGCCCAGGATGCTGGCGGCTTTGCGGGAGTAGAACGTCGGATCAGTGGCCAGCTTGGCCTTGATGCTGGCCAGCAAAATGCGTTCTTCCTCGCTGTCGGGTTGCCGATCCAGGATGCTGGGGTCCTTTTCCGCATCGCTGCCCAGGTGGACCAGCAGGGTGGCGTCGCCGCCGTCGTCCAGGATCAGGCTCGGCTCTTCCTCGCTGCTGCTCCAGTCGAGAATGCGATGGGTGTAGTCCCAGTACTCGTTCAGGCTTTCGCCCTTCTTAGCGAACACCGGGGTGCCCGCGGCAGCAATTGCCGCCGCGGCATGGTCTTGGGTGCTGAAAATGTTGCAGCTGGCCCAACGGACCCGGGCACCGAGGGCTTCAAGGGTTTGGATCAGGACGGCCGTCTGAATGGTCATATGCAGGGAGCCGCTGATGCGCGCGCCGGCCAGCGGTTTGCTCTCAGCGTACTTGCGCCGGATGGCCATCAGGCCAGGCATCTCATGCTCAGCGATGGCAATCTCGCGCTTGCCCCAGTCGGCCAGGGAGAGGTCGGTAACGATATGATCGACGGTGTTGGCGATGGTCATGCTGATGTCCTTTCGGGGCGAAAGCCAAATCCTGCTCAGCGGGGAGGGGTTGCTTTGGCGGACGTGACCAGCCAGTGTCAGCTCCCTGATGTCAGGGACATCAACGTATCGACATACATTGATGATACAAGGTCTGCCCATGCGAAAGCCCATACGGCAAGTGGCCATATGGGCTGGTGCTGGTCGACTGAATGCTGCTGGTCAGCCGGCTTTGATACGGGCGAGGACCTTGATCTGGGCGAAGCGTTGCTTGGCGGCTTCGGCTTCACCTTGGCTGACGCCACGCAGGACGGGTATGATCACCTTTTTGCTCAGCTTCTCGGCTTCATCGTTACTGATGCCGGCAATGTCAGCGAGGACTGGTACGGCCTCTTGGCGTCGGTTGTTGTCAGTGATTTTGGACAGGAACACCGAGTAGCCACCGTTGGCCACCTGGCTAGCGGCTTGGAAGGAGGACGAGCTGCCAGTAGCATTGGCGTCGCCGCGCTGTTCGTCCGGCAGCAGCCGATCGAGTATGTTGGTGATGTCGTTGGTATTGGGGATGATGCCGTCGTCTTCGGGAAACAGTTCGTCGATGCGAGTGCCGACATCGTCGTCGTTGTCGGACGAGTCGGGGCTAGTCGACTCCTGGGCGGGCAGCACCGGATTGCTGAACGGAGTGATTTCCGGCATAGGGGAGCTGGTGAACTGCTTGGCGCTGGCCTTGGTTGGGGCCTTGTCGCGTGTCCCTACGCGCGATGACGCGTTGCCGGTGGCCTGGTCCGCTTCGATGATTTGTGGTTGGTAGTGATCGGTATCTGAGCCGATGTTTTCGATGTGGTAGGTAGCCAGATCGACCAGCCGAACCTCCTGACGACAATGCGGGCAGGGGGCGGTCTGTTGCAGGGCGGTAGCGAAGCTGGCAATGGTTTGCTTGAAGACCAGTGGTGGCTTGGGCCATTCGATCTTGGGGAGTTCGCTGACCTCGGTGCAGCGCAATTCCAAGCTACCGCCAGCCTGTCTAATGCCATCCAGGGCGATGAACATGGCAGCGGCACTCTCGGCGTCCAGTTGGTCGATCAGGATGATCGGTGTGGACTCGATGATCGTGTTGCAGGTGGCGTCTTTCAGGCTAAAAGCCTTGCTGATCAATGAAGCTACCGCTGGACGGCGCTCCTCGGGACATGCACGCAAAACAACAGCGTAATCAGCCATAGTGACCTTGGATCCTGGACCTGCTTTATCTCCTGCAGGATGCCGAAAGCTCATTAGACCCATGCGCCAATTCTGTCAATACCATCACCCCACGAGCTTAACGTAGCAGCGTGATGCCCTTGGGCCCAGATGTGAAGCAGCGAGAGCTTTTGGCAGCAAGGCCCTTGCTTTCGCAGGCTGCAAACGAAAGCATGCCGCGCACATGAGCAAGGTACATGTGCATCGTCTTGAGAAATTGGACCAGGCCATCGCGCGCTCGCGTACCGAGCCGGGTCCGACCCTATTCTACTTTTTCGGTAGCAAGCAGTCAGAAACCGGTGCGAGCTGGTGTCCGGATTGCGTCCTTGCCGATCCGATGGTGCAACAGGCCGTGCAGCGTTATTGTCCAGACGCCATGCTGGTCGAATGCCCGGTGGGGGAGCGGGCAGCCTGGAAGGCGAACGAGGAGCATCCCTATCGTTCGCATCCACTGGCGCGACTGGAACGGATCCCGACCTTGATCCGCTGTGATCGGGGGCTGGAATCGGGGCGTCTGGTGGAAGCAGCATGCCGCGACTTACAGCGTTTGGCTGCCTTTCTCGGCACGGGAATGGAATGATGGCAAAGAAGAAGCAGCGCAAGGATGGCAACAAGTCACCACGGATACCGGTTAAAATCCTGATCGTGAATCGCAAGGTTCGGCATCAATATGAGGTTTTGAAAAGTTTTGAGGCTGGACTTGTCCTGCAGGGCAGCGAGGTCAAGAGCATGCGTGTGGGGGATGTACAGTGGGCCGATGCCCACGCGCGGTATGATGAGCGCTTGCACGAACTATGGCTGTGGGGTTTGCATGTGGGCGAATATAGCCAGGCATCCTACTTGAATCACAGCCCGACCGCACCGCGGAAGCTGTTGCTACACAAGCGGGAGATCCAGCAGATACGTCACCTGCTGCAAACCAAGGGCGTGACCGTGGTGCCACGGCAGTTACACCTGCGGCGAGGCTTCATCAAGGTGGAGGTCTGTGTGGTGCGCGGCAAGAAGATCCACGATAAGCGGCAGGACATCAAGAAGCGCGATCAGGATCGCGAGGCCCGACGCGAGTTGGTACACCGGAACCGGTAACTGCCTAGCGGATCCAGTTGCCTGCCACGATCATAAGGGCACCTCTCAAAACTCAGGCACTTCGCCAGGCTTACGCTTTTCGGCCCTGCCTGCGTTGCTGGAAGATTGAAATAGCTCTGCTATTCCTTTGGCCCCAGCGCCTTGGCGAGAGGTATCCAAACGGATTAACGATTCAACAGGCTGATCAAGCATTTTCCGCGTTCAACGCGCGAGAAATATGAGAGAGACGGCGGTCGGATTTGTGGGTAATGGCCAGGTTTAGAGAGGTGCCCATAACAAAAACGGCTCCGAATTCGGAGCCGTTTTTGTTATGATCGTGGCAGCGAGGCTTCAGCGCTGATTCTGCATTTTCTCGAGCATTTCCTTGCGCTTCTCTTCGGCTGCCGCCTGTTTCTCGGCGGCGGCGATGGCGGCATCCATCATTGGCTGCCACCAGCTTTCCTCGTTCAGCTTGCGACGCTTGAAGATGGCTTCTTTGTCGGCCTGCTCGTACAGGGTCGGTTGGTATTTGAGGGCCAATTGCAGTGACAGGCGGGTTGGTGGCATGTTCCCCTGGCGATTATTGCGGGCGTAGGCGACGGCGGCCTGGTAAGCCTGATTGCCTTGGGCCGAGCGTCGGATCATTTCCCGGTGGATGCTAATGCCGCTCTCCAGGCTGTAATCGCGGACGGCATACAGTTCGATGGAGCCGTTGCCGGAGTCGGGTTTGAAATACAGGATCTTGTGCTTGCTGGTGAAATCGATGATCAGGTTGTTCTTGTTGTCGAGATCGGCATGCACCGGCTCGCCATGGCTGCTTTGAACGCCCTCGATAGTGGTCGTGGCCAACAGCACCTTGAGTTCGTCGGGGGTGTAGGGGATCTGCCGGGCCTGGCGCATCTCACGCTCATAGGCCTTGTATTGATCCGCTGGGCTCGGTGCGGTGTTGAAGCTGGCCTCAGGTGGCACCATCAAATCAATCTCCAGGTTTCGAGCCGCCAGCAGCATGATGCTGTCGTTCTGCGCCTTGTAGGTGATCAGGCGTTGGTTGGCCGGATCCAGGACGACAAACAAGGAGTTGGTCAGGGCGCGGACCCAGGGATCCATCGGTTCCAGCTTGAGGCCGCTATCGGGGTCGTCGGCCAGGGCCTGTTTGCGATCTTCGAATATTTTCTCGTAATTTTCCCGCTGCTCGCGAGGCAGGCCACGCAGGAGATCAGAGGGAGCGGGATTGGTTTTGAGCCCCTGCGGTAGATAGAAGTCGGGTCCCAGATTTCGATAGCTGGTCAGCTCGAAGCGATTGTTTTTCAGGGTGTACAACAAGCCGGCGCGGTACGACGGAACCACCAGGAACAGGAAATTAGTGCCAAAATCACCTCGTGCCACGCCGTCGAATTGCGGAGTCTCGGTCCAGAAGGCGTTTTCGCCACGAATTGCGGCGTTGGCCAGTTCTTGGCTCCCCAATTGTCGTCGGTCCAGCATTTGATTATAGCTGGGTTCGGTATGGTGTCCGACCCGGAGCATGGTGTAGGCATTCGCCTGGGGATGCGGCAGATTGGCGTAGAAATAGAGATCGGTATAGAAATTATTGGCGTCCAGCAGGTCGAATTTCCGACTGCCACCTTGGTAGATGCGCAGGGAGCCGAGTTGTGGGTTGGCCATGGCAACATAGCCGCCATTACTGCCAGTCTGAGACATCACCAGAGACGTCTCCAAGGCGGCCAAGCCGGCGGTGGCCAGCAGGCAGGTGACAAGGCGAAGGCAGGACGACATGGGGCTCTCCTTTTTTATTCTGCAGACTCTGTCGCGGCCAGCGCGATGCTCCGCTCCCAAGCGGGCGATACCGCGCTGGGTGTGATGCTCACCAATGCGGTAGCGGGTCCATTGACCGCGTTTGCGGATTCATCAGAGGTCGATCGTTGGGGTTCGCGGGAGGCGGGTGTGTGCGTCCAGGCGCGAGCTCGTCCGGCCGAGCGACGATTTTTCGACAATAATAGAAGCTGAGGCTGTGAGAACTTCGTAAAGGGCACCTCTATAAACTCAGGTCGAGCCAGGCGAAGACGATTTTTGGTCCTGCC
>CAYONM010000097.1:0-13392 GCA_964405325.1 uncultured candidatus Brocadiaceae bacterium
CGCAGCCCTGACCCTGATCCCGGTGATCTACCTGGTGGTCGCCCTGGCCATGGCCGCCACCGGCGCCGGTTATCCCATCTGCCGCTACGATCCCTTTGTCGGCTTTTTTCGCCTGGATGGCTTCGCCCCCTGGCTTTTGACCGGCGCCGGTCTGCTGCTGTTGGGAACGGTGATCGCCCGGCCCTACTGTCGCTTCCTCTGCCCTTACGGCGTGCTGCTGGGTTGGGCCAGCCGCTTCGCCAAGCATCCGGTCACCACCTCGCCCACCACCTGCATCACCTGCCACCTGTGCGCCGACTCCTGCCCCATGCAGGCTCTGCGGCCACCCGGCAGTCTGCTGGACCAGGGCGACCCGAAGCAAGCGCGCCGCACCGTGGCAGCGCTGTTGATTCTGCTGCCGGTACTGGTGCTCGGCGGTGGCGCGGTGGGCTGGCTGGGCGGGCATTATCTGGCTCCAGCGCACAAGACCGTGCAGCTGGGCCTGGATGTGATCGCCGTGCGCGAAGGCCGTATGGAACCAACCCTCGATACCGACGCCTTCGCCGCTGGCGAAGTGACCGTCGATACCCTGATCCAGCGTGGCCGGGCACAAATCCGCCGCATGAGCTGGGCCGGCGCGATCTTTGGCGCTCTGCTGGGCCTGTTCCTGGGGATGCGCCTGCTGCGCCTGACCCGGCACATTCGCGACGACGACTGGGTACCGGATCAGGGCGCCTGCGTCGCCTGCGCCCGCTGCTTCGATTTCTGTCCTCTGGAACAGCAACGCCGACACGGCACCGATCCCGATGAATTGATCAACAAGAAGACCAGCTGATGTCCAGCCCGGCATCGTCATATTGCTGAAAACGAGCCACATCGTACAAAAAGCGGTGTCCCTCGGCCCGAACCGAGCCCACCGTAGCCCCGCCTGGAGAGTCAGATCCCATGACCAACACCATCGCCCTGTCACCCGAAACCCGCCAGGCCTGGCGCTCGGCACTGTCCGGACTCAGTCTGATCTGCGGTATTTTCATCGCCACCATCAGCCTGCTGCTGCTCTTCGGCGCCTGGCACGTGCAGCGCCTGGATCCCGTGCAGATGCCGCTGCTGGATCATTTACAGGCGCAGATCACCGCCGAACCCGGCAACGAAAAGCTGAAAGAACAGGCTCGGCAGCTGGACCTCGTGCTGCGCCGCGATGTGTTCGACTTCTACGCCAAGAAAGAGCTTGGCGCACGTTTTATTCTGGCCGCTGGCCTGGTGATGGTGGTCGCGATCACCGCCCTGCGACGGCTGAGGCCACCCGCTGAAAGCATTGATCCGACGAAAACCGCCCAGGTCTGGGCGGCAGCCCCGGCCCGCCTTGGCATTGGCGCCACCGCCACCCTGGGCTGTACCGCGCTGGTGCTGTCAGCCTGGACCGATCGCAGCTTGGAGCCGCTGAAGCAGGCACAGATCAATCCGAATCCACCGGCGGTCGTTGCAGCTGACGCCGATTCCCAAGCGCCAGGCAGCGACATCGCCACCGCAGCTGCCGCCGAACTGGAGAGCCAGGAAGTACATTGGGCCGCCTTCCGCCACGTCGCGGGTCGCGGCATTGACCAAGCCGAGAATCCGCCCACCAACCTTGGCGATGATCATCAATTGTGGAGCACTGCCCTGCCGAAGCCGGGCTTCGCCTCGGTGATTGCAGTCGGCGACCAGGTGTTCACCTGCGGCGGCGACGACGACGCTTGTTTCCTGTACGCGCTGAACGCCGACAGTGGCGAGCTGAACTGGGAAGTGGAAATCCCCGCGCCTTCGGACAACGGCGAGCTGATGGTGGCCGATTCCGGCTACGCCGCACCGACTCCCTGTTCTGACGGCAAACGCATTTTCGCCAACGCGGTGATCGGCACTGTGATCGCCACCGATCTGCAGGGCAACATGCTCTGGACCCGCGATCTGGGCACGCCGACCATCAATTACGGCTATTCCTCATCGCTGGTCCATCACAATGGCAAGGTTTTCGTGCAGTGGGACACCGATTTCGGCTGCAAGGTCCTGGCGCTGGATGCCGAGAACGGTGAAACCGTGTGGGAAACCGAGCGCGACGTCATGGCCAGCTGGGCCTCACCCATCGTCACCGATACCGAACCGCCGGTGCTGGTACTGATCGCCGACCCGCATTTGGCCGGCTACAATCCGGAAACCGGGGAGCAGCTGTGGAAATACGAGGAGATCTTCGGCGAGGTCGGCCCCAGCCCCAGCTACGGTGCTGGCATCGTGGTCGGCTGCCAGGACGGTTCCTCGCTGTTGGCAGTGGATCCGGTCAGCGGCGAGCAGAAATGGCTGAACGAGGATCTGGACCTGCCCGACACCTCCAGCCCCCTGGTAACCACCACCGGTCGGGTCTACGTGCCGGTCACCTGGGGCCTGCTCAGCTGCGTCGATGCCACCAGTGGCGAAAAACTCTGGGAGCATGAATACGACAACAGCATCTGGTCATCACCGATCCAGGTGGGCGAATTGATCTACCTCTGCGACCGGGGTGGGTTTCTGCATGTGTTCAAGGACAGCGCCGAAGGCTATCAGGAAGTGGCCTCCACCAGCATCGACCGCGACATCGTCGCCACCCCCGCCATTGTCGATCAGCGACTGTACATCCGGGTCGGCGTCGACGTCATGGCCTTCGAATAAGCGACCTGAGGACAGCCGATTGTCGACAGCACGCCGAAGGCGGCCCCACTGTAATGCCGACCGGTACCAGGTCACTCAGAAGCAGGAGTCCTCATGAGTCAGGATGATGACAATTTGGATGTCGATGTTCGGGATGTCGATGCCATCATCGCAGGGATCGGCCGCGAGCAGCGGCATCTATTGGCGATCCTGCAGGCGATCCAGCATCGCTACCGCTTCCTGCCGGAAGCGGCGCTGAAGCGGATCGCCGAAACCACCGACATCAGCGCCCAATCCATTGCTGGCGTGTCCACCTTCTTTCCGCAGTTCCGCCACAAGCCCATGGGCGAGCACGAGGTCTGCGTCTGTGTTGGCACAGCCTGCCATGTCAAAGGTGCCGACCGGGTGCACGATGGCCTGATTCAGAAACTTGACGTTGCCGAAGGTGACGACACCTCGCCCGATGGTCAGTTTACGGTACAAAAGGTCGCCTGTCTCGGCTGCTGCACCTTGGCGCCGGTGGTCCAGGTGGACGATATCACCTATGGCCGTATCGAACCCGATGCCCTGCATATCAACCATGTGATCGACGACTTCCTGAAGCAGAAGGCCGCTGGCGGGTCGAAGGAACAGGAAGTCTATCCCAACAACGACGATGCCGATGGCGAAATACGCATCGGCATGGGCAGCTGCTGCATTGCCTCGGGCTCGTCCAAGGTAGAGCAAGCCCTGCAGGCCAGCCTGGCACAGCTGGGCGCGCGCGTGAAAGTGCGCCACGTCGGCTGCGTCGGCATGTGCCACCGCGTGCCACTGGTGGAGGTGATCCCCACCGGTGGCGAGAGTTTTTTGTATCAGAAAGTGGAGCCCGATGACGTACTCGCCATCGTCCGCCACCACTTCGAGCCCAAAGGCACCTGGATCCGCATCCGCGACGCCGCCAACCGTTTCGTCGACAAGCTGGTATTGGGCGAGAGCATCGACCGGGTGCGCAGCCGCTTCCTGACCACCATGGAAGCGCCGGTGCAGGCCTTCTTGGCACCGCAGAAAAATCTCGGCACCGAACACTGCGGCGCCATCTCGCCGCTGGACCTGGAGGACTTCCTCAAACGCGGTGGTTTCGAAGGGCTGAAAAAAGCCCTGACCGAACTGAGCCCGCAAGCAGTGGTCGACGAGGTCCGCGCCGCCGGCCTACGCGGCCGTGGCGGCGGCGGCTTCACCACTGCCCAGAAATGGACCTTCATGCGCAACGCCGAAGGTTCGTCAAAATATATCATCGCCAATGGCGACGAGGGCGACCCGGGCGCCTTCATGGATCGCATGATCATGGAGAGCTACCCCTTCCGCGTTCTGGAAGGCATGTGCATCGCCGCCTACGCCTGCGGCTCCAACCAGGGCTTTCTGTATATTCGCGCCGAGTATCCGCTGGCGGTGCAACGCCTCCGCGAAGCGATCGCCATCTGCGAAAAAGAAGGCTACCTCGGTGATCATATCATGGGCTCGGATTTCTCGCTGAAGCTGGACATCGTCCAAGGCGCCGGCGCCTTCGTCTGCGGTGAAGAAACCGCCCTGATCGCCTCCATCGAGGGTCGTCGCGGCCTGCCCAGCCTGCGCCCACCCTTCCCGGCCCAGGCCGGCCTGTGGGGCAAGCCGACCCTGGTCAATAATGTCGAAACCTTCTCGCTGGTGCCCTACACCCTCCGTCATGGTGCCAACGAGATCGCTCAGCACGGCACCGAAAAAAGCCGCGGCACCAAAGTCTTCGCGCTCACTGGCAAGCTGGAGCGCGGCGGCCTGATCGAAGTCCCCATGGGGCTCAGCATCCGCGATATTGTCGAGGGCATCGGTGGTGGCGTCGCTGGCGGACACAAGCCCAAGGCGGTCCAGATCGGCGGCCCCTCCGGCGGCTGTATTCCAGAGCGCCTCTGGGACACCTCGGTGGACTACGAAGCCCTCGGCGGCATCGGCGCCATGATGGGCTCTGGCGGTTTGGTGGTGCTGGACGACACCGATTGCATGGTGGACGTGGCCCGATACTTCCTCGCCTTCACCCAGCGCGAGAGCTGCGGCAAGTGCACCCCCTGCCGGGTCGGCACCAAACGCATGCTGGAAATTCTCGACCGACTCTGCCAAGGCCGGGCGAAAAAGGACGACCTACAGAAACTCGAGCACCTGGCGCACTCGGTCAAGGCCCAGAGCCTGTGCGGCCTGGGTAAAACCGCGCCCAATCCCATCCTCACCACGCTGGAATATTTCCGCGACGAATACGAAGCGCACCTGGAAGGCCGTTGCCCGGCCGGCAAGTGCCAGGCCCTGATCGCCTACGACATCACCGACGACTGCATCGGCTGCACCAAGTGCGCCCAGGACTGTCCGGTAAACGCGATCCCCAACACGCCGTACCAGGTGCACACCATCGACAACGAACTGTGCACCGCCTGCGACGCCTGCCGCCAGGTGTGCCCGGTGGACGCGGTGATCATCACCGACCGCGCAACGTTGGCAAAGAAAACTGTAACTCCCGCGAAGAACCCAGCCAAGAAAGAGAGCGCCGCATGATCACGCTGCAGATCGACGGTCGCGAGGTCCAGGTTGAAGACGGCCAGACGGTGCTGCAGGCGGCGGAGAAACTCGGCATCGAGATTCCGACCCTGTGCCATCTGGAAGGCTTGCCGTCCTACACCAGCTGCATGGTCTGCGTCTGCGCCGATGCGAAATCCGGCCGCTTGTTTCCCAGCTGCGGTTTTCCCGCCGCCGAAGGCATGCAGGTGGACGCCTCCTCAGATACGGTCAAGAGCGCCCGGCGCGACGCCTTGGAATTGCTGCTATCCGAACACGTTGGCGACTGTGAAGCCCCCTGCCAGCAAGTCTGCCCGGCCAGCCTGGACATTGCCCGCATGGCGCGCGACGTCCAAAACGACAACCAGATTGCCGCCATTGCCGGAATCAAAGAAAACCTGGCCCTACCGGCCGTACTCGGCTACGTCTGCCCAGCGCCTTGCGAAAAGGGATGTCGTCGCGGTGGTGACGATCACCTGTCCATCCGCCTGATGCATCGTTCCGTAGCTGAAGCGGATCTTGCTGCCGACAAGCCCTGGATGCCCGATTGCGCCAAGCACACCGACAAGCGGGTCGCTATCGTCGGCGCCGGCCCGGCCGGTCTCTCGGCGGCGTATTACCTGCGCCAATATGGCCACGCCTGCGTTATTCTGGATGCCGGCAAAGCCCCCGGCGGCCAACTGCGCACCGCCGAGATGGAAGAACGCCCCCTGCCCCTGCGCGTACTTGATGACGAGGTGGCACGTATCCAGTGCCTCGGTGTCGACATCCGCCAGGGCGAGAAACTCGGCGAAACCGTCACCCTGACGCAACTGCAACAGGACTATGATGCGGTCATCCTGGCCCTGGGCAAAATGCCCATCGACGACATCACCGCTCTGGGCCTGGACACCGCTCGCCGCGGCGTACAGGTGGACAGTTTCACCCTGCAGACCAGCCAGCCGGGCGTATTCGCCGCCGGCGGTTTCATCCATGGCCTGAAACTGGCGGTCCGCGCCGTGGGTGACGGCCGCATCGCTGCTGCTGCCTGTGACCAGTATCTGCGCGGCGCCGAAATCCGCGGCGCCCGGCCGCGTTTCAATTCCAAGATCGGCAAAATGCAGGCCGGTGAGCTGAAAGCCTTTCTCGGCCAAGCCTCGACCGGCGCCCCGATCAGCTCGACCGGTGGCTGCGATGGCGAATGCTACACCGAAGACGAAAGCGCACGCGAAGGCGAACGCTGCCTGGCCTGCGACTGCCGCAAAGCCGACAGCTGCAAACTACGGCAGTACGCGGAGGAATACGACGCCAAACAGAACCGCTTCGCCGGCGAAGACCGCAAGCGGGTGGTGATTTTGCGCGATCATGGCAACGTGGTCTTCGAACCTGGCAAATGCATCAAATGCGGTATCTGTACCCGTATCTGCGAACAGCACCGGGAGGAATTGGGCTTGGCCTTTGTCGGCCGCGGCTTCGACGTCAACCTGACCGTACCTTTCGGCAACACTATCGCCGACGGCATGCGTACCTGCGCCAATGAGGTGGTCGATGCCTGCCCCACCGCCGCCCTGGCCTTCGCTGAACACGAACGCCTATCGGTGCCGGGCACCGCCAGCAAGGACGCCTCCCCGGCCGCATAAAAAATCGAATCTCGTCTCCCTCCCTTTGAGCCTGGCACCCGTCCTGTTCAGCGATAGGCATACGCATACGCACTTCGGCATCGTTCTGCTCTTGCTGCCTCAGCAGTGAAAAACCACCTCCTCGTCAACCGTCGGCACAGGCAGGCGAGACACCGGCATTCTCAGGAGCCCCATCCACCAAACTCCGCCGCCTCGCTGCAGTGACGGCGATCGCCCCCTACGCCCGCTTCCCACGCAGCCGGTACACATACCCCAAGACCTCCGCCACTTGCTGATAGAAGTCCAAGGGGATCTCCTGCCCCACTTCCACTGCCTTGGCCAAGGCGCGCGCCAGAGCGACATTTTCCACCTGGATGATATCGTGCTCGGAGGCGATCTGCTTGATACGTTGGGCAATCAGATCGTAGCCCTTGGCCACACAGACCGGCGCGACCATGGTCGCACGATCGTATTGCAGGGCTACCGCAACGTGGGTGGGATTGGTGATCACCACATCTGCCTTGGGGACTTCTTGCATCATGCGCTGCTGGGCCATCTGGCGTTGGATCTGGCGAATTTTCCCTTTCACCAGGGGATCACCTTCGGACTGCTTGAATTCCTCTTTCACCTCGTGTTTGGTCATCATCAGGTCGCGGTGGTGCTGCCAGCGCTGGTAGATGTAGTCCAATAACGCCACCACCAGCAACACCGCAGCCAGCTCGATGCCGAACAGCAACACCATCCAACACATGTCCTCGTAACGCTGGTCCAGGTCGGGTTTGTAGCGGATCTGCTCGGGCACGATGCTGCTCAGACTCCACCAGGCCACGCTCACCACCAGGGTCAGCTTCAGGACATTGACCACGAATTTCATCATCCCCCGCAGGCCGAACAGCCGCCCCAAACCAGCGATGGGATTGAGCTTGTTCGGCTTGGGCTCCAGGGGCTTCAGGCTGAAATTCAGGCCGGTTTGGGCCGCCACCGCCATCCCTGCGAACAGGGCCAAAAGGCCAGCGAAGGAAAACAGCGCCAGACCCGGCCCATAAAACTGCAGCAGGAAGACCGCGCCGGTATCGGGGACGCTGGGCTCCCAGCGCAGGCCGTCGGTGAGGGCCCAGCGCAGGACGGCAGCAAATTCCCGGTGCATCCAAGGGCCAACCACCACCAGTGCGCCAAAGCCGATCAGCAGCATGGCGGTGGAGGTCACCTCTTGGCTGACCGCCACCTGCCCCTGCTCACGGGCGTCGCGCAGCTTTTTTGGCGTGGGATCCTCGGTCTTCTCGCCACCACCACCTTGATCGTCGGGCATGCCAGCTCCCGTTGTGTTTCACGACACCGTATCAGTGTCCAGATCTGGCTTGCATGTGGGATGCCAAACAGGTGGTCATGGCCTGCGTAGCAATACTAGGGGAGCCATCATGCCGACGATCCTGTTCGTCTTCCACGCCGATAGAAGCTGAGTCCGCAATAACTTCGAGCAGAAAAAGTTGTGTTTGCGGGCTCAGCTTCGGGGTCCGAGGGGCTTGCGCCTCGATGTAAGAGTCAAAATTGGGCGCTGACCGATACGATTGAACCCGGATGGGTTCCGGGCGGCGCCCGGTTTGTCGGCTTGGCCGACATCGCCCACAAGACCTTCTCACCTGGGACCTATCAGTGCCAGCTGTGCCAGCTGACCCCTCACCGTCTCCATGTCAAAAGCGATTGGAGCGCTTTTATCCGCAAGCTGGAGCAGCCCAGCCGCTTCCTGCACCGGGACGAATTCAGGCGCGAGTTTCCCGATCAGGCCCAGATCCCGTTGCCGGCCATCTTTGTGCAGAGCGACAACAAGCTGCCACAACTTATCGATCAGACGGCAATTGGCCGCTGCGACTCGATGGCATCGCTGATTCAGCTGATCCAGAACCGAATGGCCACAGTCTCCTGATCACCGCACAAATCGCAGCCGCTCTCCCGCCCGGTCCATCAGAATCCGGCCATTTTCATACACCAACTGACCACCGACAATGGTATGGCTGACGGTGGCCCCCAGGCTGTCGCCATCAAAGGGCGACCAGCCGCATTTGGCCTGATTGTTCGCCGGATCTACCCGCAAGGGTGTCTCCAGATCCAACAGGCAGCAATCAGCATGCCAGCCTTCGCGGATATAGCCGCGCTGCTCGACACCGAACAGGCGCGCCGGAGCGTGGGCATATTTTTCGACGATCCGCTCAAGCGGGAACACGCCCTGCAGATGCAGGCTGGCCAGCATGGGCAGCGCATGCTGCACCAGCGGAATGCCAGATGGCGCGGTGGTATAGGGATTATGTTTTTCCTCCACGGTGTGCGGCGCGTGGTCCGTAGCAACGACATCCAACTTGTCATCCAACAACGCTTGCCGCAGAGCGGCGCGGTCGGCAGCGGTTTTGATGGCCGGGTTGCACTTGATGTGATGGCCCAGGCGCGCGTAATCGGCATCGCAGAACCAGAGATGATGCACGCAGACCTCGGCGGTAATGCGCTTGTCGTCAGCCGGACCGGCATCGAACAGAGCCAGTTCCCGAGCGCTGGTCAGATGCAACACATGCAGGCGGGTGCCATGCTGCTTGGCCAGCTCCACCGCCAGACTGGATGCTTTCCAACACGCTTCCACCGAACGGATCGCCGGGTGCTTGTCGGCCGGAATGTCATCGCCCCAACGGGCTACGGCGGCAGCTTCGTTTTCGGCGATGGTCGGTGTATCTTCGCAGTGCGTCGCCACCAGACAGGGCGCGTCGCGGAAAATGCCGTCGAGCACCTCCGGGTCATCCACCAGCATGTTGCCGGTGGATGACCCCATAAACACCTTGATACCAGCGACGATCTGCGGGTCGATTTCACGAACGTCATCCAGGTTGTCGTTAGAAGCGCCCAGATAGCAGGCGTGATTGCAAACGCAGCTGGCATCCATCAGCCGAAGCTTTTCTTCGACCCGCGCCGCCGTCAGGGTGGGCGGACCGGAATTGGGCATTTCCATGATGCTGGTCACACCGCCAGCCACCGCAGCGCGGCTTTCGTGCGCAAAATCACCTTTATGGGTCAGGCCGGGCTCGCGGAAATGCACTTGATCATCGATCATACCCGGCAACAGATGCCGACCGGCGGCGTCGATCACGGTCGCGCCAGCTGGGGCGCTGATCTGGCTGTCGATACGGGCAAAGCGGCCGTGCTCGATCAGGACATCAGCCTGGACGATCTGGCCCTCGTTGACCAGCTGGGTATTGGCGATCAGCAGCGCAGACATGACGGACTCCTTGGCCTGGAGGGTGTACCGACCGGGACGGCAGGGACCAGTGCGGGAGCTGGTCTAAGGCTGCCTTGTCGTATCTGGACCAGCAGCATGCTGCCGCCGATGTCGGCACTACTGGTTCACGATGGCATCCTGGACGGACTGATCACCAGCACACCGCTGTTGCGGGTGCTGGCCCGGCGCTCCGGCGCCCCGGTGGATGTGCTCAGCACCAGTCCGGTGGCGCCCGTGTTGTATGCGCAGCTGCCGTTTGTTGGCAGCGTGCAGGTCTGGCGCCAACGGTGGCTGCCGATCTGGCTCTCGACGGAAAAACGCGCCACCCTCGCCTGGCTGCGGCAACGCGCAGACGCTGGCTTGGTGCTGCTGACCGCCCGTCCGTACGGGCACCTGCTCGGGCGCGCCGGCCTGGCTGTGACCGCGGCCTGCGGCAGCCACCTGCTGCCGCGTCGTGAGGACGAGCACACGGTCTTGCATCAGCTGAATATCGCTGCCTGCACGCCCGACGGACAGGACTGGGATGCCCTTCGCGAGCGCGATCTGAATCCGCTGCTGGAGCTGCGGGTTAGCCAGGCCGAGCAGGCGGATTGCCACGGCTGGCTGCAGGAACTGGGACTGGCAACGCAGCAACTGCTGGTGGTACAGCCCTTCGACGACCAGGGCCGGATGGCATGGCCGACCAGCCGTTGGCGGCAGGTGATCAACGGCTTGCTGCAGCAGGAAACCGCGACCACCGTCCTGCTGCTCGGATCGGCGGGGGTACCGAAATGGGCCAGGGATTTTTCGCCGGAACGGGTACGCGCCCTGAGCCCACAGCCGCTCCTGCGCCGGTTGCTTGCGCTGCTGGCCCAGGCCCGGGCCTGCCTGACCGTTGCCAGCAGCACCGCGCAGCTCGCCGCCGCCGTGGCCTGCCCGGTGGTGGCACTGTTCGGCGCGACTGATCCGCGGGTGTACCGACCCATGGGCCCAGCGGTGGAAGTGGTCACGCCGCTACCGATGGCGCAGGTGCCGGCCGGCACCACCGCCTGGGGGCGGCTGTGCCGCTTGAATGGAATCAGCCCCAGCGCGGTGCTGATGGCGTACGGACGTCTGGCGGGCCAGCGGTAAACGCCGCCGGCCCGACCCACATCAGCCCGCGATATCAGCCAACAACTGGCCATAATCGCTATAGCCATCCAAACGCTGCTGCGCCGCCTGGCAGCTTGCCGCCGACACCAGGCCGGTGTGCTCGGCCAGGAAGCAGATGTAGCGCGCCACCTGCTTGGCGTAGGCCAGGCGGCCGGCATCAGAAATGCCGTAGAAGCGTGCTCGTTGCGCATAGCCGGCCGGGGAATGATCCCCCAGAGCGACCTTGTCGGCGCTGCCGCCCGCGGCCAACACGTAGAGGAAATTGTATTCGAACCAGAACATATGATCCGGATCAGGGCTCAGCGCTTCCAGGGCAGTGCGGCAGCTTGCCGCGCTGTCGAAGACCGCCGGGTCCTGGCCGGCCACGCGCAGGGCGTGTTCGATAAAACTGCGGGCCATGCTGGCTTCGTCATCGTTACTGCTGAAAGCGCTGTTGACCGCCAGCTCGCGGGTGAAGGCGTACCAATCGCGCCACAGGGCCTGGTCACCAGCGTCCGAGCTGGCGGCCAGGGCCTTGCCCATTTCGTAGGTGTAGCGACCCGAGGTCTTGATCTCCAAGCGGCGGTCGCAGATGCGCCCCACCAACTGGTAATTCTCGGCACTTTTTCCGGAGCCGGAGTGGAAACCAATACTGACGCCAAAGCGCTGGCAGACGTCCCAGGCAGCGCGCACCCGACGCTCCAGCTCGGTGTTGTCCTCGAAAGGAAAATTCTTCTGGAAGCCGAAGGCCGGAGCGACGTACTGCACCGACATGTCCATGACTTCGGCCAAGGCCAGCATGCTGGCCAGGGTGGCCGGGGTAGTCAGGCCGGGCAACTCGTCGATGGACAGCTCTCGGAAATAGGCGCGACCAATGTCGGTGCTGAAGGCCTGGGCCCGGGCAGCAGCGTATTTGCGGTCGCGGGCGAGCATCTTCTGCATCGCCGGGTAGACCCGTACCAGCAGTTCCCGGAAGGCGGCCTGGTCCAACGCCACTCCCACTTCGGCCACGCGAGCACGGACCTTTTCTGCCAGTTCGCTGGGGATCTGGTCCTGGAAGCGCTGCGCGATCCGAGCCGGATCGTCGGGGACCTCGGTGGCCAGCAGTTCCGGGGAGAGATCGAAGGTGATGTAGGTGCTGAACAAACATCCAACCACCAGCTGGTCTTCGCGGGCGTCGAACTTGCCGCCCACCGGCTGGTGGTCGGCATTGAAGCCCCAGGGAATGCCGCGGCGATGGAAGCCGTGCTTCAGCTTGGCCAGCACCGCGCCGTGGCTCATGCCCTGGACGCTCTGCCCCTGATGCCCCTCGGGCACGTCGCCACCAATGAAGGGGAAGCGGCACACGTCCAACTGGCCGTCCAACATGGTGTCGACATCGAACACCAGCTCACGTGGGATGGAGTTCTGGTTGGCAGTCAAGCTGATGCCCAGCTGCGCCATGCTCCAGTCCACTGCCGGCCAGTGCAGGCTGGTGAAGCGGGCACCGATGCCCAAGGAGCTGTGCGCCAGATTGCCGCGCGCCACCGGGAAGATGCAACTATTTGGCTCATAGGCCTGCACGGCGTTCTTCAAGCCGATCAGGTTGGCGAAGCTGGCGGGGTACGCCCAGCGCTGGCCAGCGACGTTCAGGCCGTCGCTCAGGCCCTCGACCGGACCGCCCACCACCCACCAGCAGTGGTCGCCGGACACCGGCTCCTCCACCAGCGTGACCTGGCCCTGTGGCAGGGCGAAGCGGCTGGCCTGGTGAAAAATCAGGTCCGGCCAGTCGCGATTCGGCGCGCCAGCCTCCAGACGCTGGCACAAGGCCGGCCAATCCAGACAGAAATCAGGGGAAATACAGGGATTCTGGGCGATGCGGATGCCGTGCTCCAGCAGCCACGCGTTGATGCGGGACATGCGAACTCCTCGCGTTCTGGACGCCTGGGGGCCGGAGCGGCGTCGGGTGATGACAGCAGTGTTCCTTGCCGGCGCGGTGTTCAACCAGCAGCGCGCGGCCGCCTTCAGAGCCGCGCAAAGCTCGCAAAGAGTGGACCATGCCGCATCTCCATCTGGGCCATGCAAGCTGATTGCTCCTCGATTTTCTACCGAAATGACCCAGATGGAGATGACGCAAGGAATGCCGAGCTGGTGCTCAGCGCTCCCAGGTGCGAGCTGTGCGCCGCCCGGGAGCCGCCCCAGGGCCGCTCAAAGCTCTGAGGTCGGCAAGCGCTCATTGCTCCAAGAGGAGGC
>CAYONM010000098.1:0-13385 GCA_964405325.1 uncultured candidatus Brocadiaceae bacterium
ATTTTTTGACGGGCCCTTAGGGTGCGGAAAGAAATAAACGTTACAGATCGCGCAGAGATTTTGTCGATCCTTCAAGGCGCGAAGAGTGAGCATATCGGGCATATGTGAGCGATAAGCAACGCAGAAGGGCGGCAAAAGATCAAGCGAAATGTAATGTTTATTTTTTGACGGGCCCTAAGCATCCAAACGACCGGCCCTAGCCCGCCTGGCCGCTGACGTAAGCGCGGGTGGTGGGATGCTCGCGCTGGTCGAAGATGCGTTCGGTCGGGCCCGTGCGGGCATCGGCCACCCCACGGCTGCTGCCGCCGATCTAGACATCGATGCGGACACCGTGCTCGGCTTCGTAGCGCTTGGAAACCAGCGGGCACCACCGGGAACCCATCCGGGTCCATTCGATCGATCAGCGCTCGGTTGGTGCGCTTTCTTCTCGGGGCTCCGCTCCGAGCACCCCTGAAGCTGGCGCCGCTTCCGCCGATAGACCCCGACGACGATAGCCCTCGTGGAAGGCGCGGCGGGCACGCAGGCGCTCGCGTTGTTTGCGAGCGGCTTCGGCTTTTTCTTCGGTCTGACCCCAAACCAGGATCTCCGGGTTGTCGGCCAGACGCTCGGACAGCTCGCGGGCGGTGATCACGGTGTCGTTCAGGTCGCCAGCGAGTTCGTCGTTGGTTAACACCTGGCCCATCAGGCCGCGGCCCTGGCGGAGGCCTTCCAGCAGCGCCTGGCTGTGCTCGGACAGCTGTTGCAGGCTACCAGTGAGCGCGGTCACGGCCTCGCGGTTGTCGCTGACCATACCGCCCACGGCAGTGCTCGCCTGATCGACGCTCTGCACCGCTTGCCGGCTATCGCCGATCAGGGTGTCCATATTGGCAATCACCCTGTCGACCCGCTCGCGCCAGGTATCGAGAGTGGTCTGCACGCTCTCGGCGCTGGCGACGAAGCTATCAGTGATGGATTGCTCACTGGTGCGCAGCTCGGCCAGCAGCTGCTGCGCCTCGTCCAGGGTCCGCTCCAGTTTGTTCACCGTGGTATTGGCCCGCTGGCTGACGCTTTCGGCGTTGGCCATCACCGTCGCCCCGCGCTCCAGGATCAAGCGCACCTGGGTGCGATTGTGCTCGGACATCAGATCGGTCATTCCGGTCGCGATCTCTTGGCTCTGCTGCAGCATGGTGTCCAAAGCCCCCTGCTGCACGTGCAGCCAGGCGGTGCCGTCGGTATCCAACGCTGGTCCAGGCGGGTCGTCGGGGCGGCTGAACTCCAGGAAGCTATCACCGAAGATGCCATTGGTCAGCAGGGTCAGATCGCTGGATTCGTGCAGGGTGTACAGGCTGTTGATGCTGAGCTCGGCCCGGATCGCACCGCGGGAGTCGGCGTTGGGCCGGACCTGGACCACCTGACCAATGCGCAAACCAGCCAGAGTCACCGGCGAACCGGCGCGCAAACCGCCGGCATTGTCGAGGAAAGCGCTGACCCGATAGAAGTTGGCAAACATCATGCTGTCAGACCACAGCACGATGACGGTGATGGCGACGATGCCGATGATCATCAGCAGGCCGACCTTGAACTCCTGGCCGCGACTGGCTTCCATAATCGGATGCTAGGCCGACTCGACGGCCTGCCAATGCGCAGCCGGTTCACCATTGAGCATAAGACGGCAGGCGCTGCGATACCGGCTCGTTTGACGACAAGGACCCAGGCCCATGCCCATACCCCGCTATTCCCTCAACAAGGACCACATCCGCATCCTACTGCTGGAAGGGATCCATCCCGACACCGTCGCCTGTCTGAACAAAGCCGGCTACCACAACATCCGCTACGAGAAGACGGCGCTGGATGACGAGGCCCTGCTGGCAGCGGTGCAGGGGGTGCACTTCATCGGCATTCGCAGCCGCACCAAACTGAGCAAGCGGGTGATCGACGCCGCCGACAAGCTGGTGGCCATTGGCTGCTTTTGCATCGGCACCAACCAGGTGGACCTGCTGGCCGCTGCCGCCCGCGGCATTCCGGTGTTCAACGCCCCCTTCTCCAACACCCGCTCGGTGGCGGAACTGGTTTTGGGCGAGATTCTGCTCCTGTTGCGGGATATTCCGGCCAAAAATGCCGCCGCGCATCGCGGCCAGTGGCAGAAGAGCGCCTCGGCCAGCTTCGAGGTACGCGGCAAACAACTGGGCATCGTCGGCTACGGCCACATCGGCAGCCAGCTGGGCATTCTGGCCGAGGCCATCGGCATGCGAGTCTGCTACTACGATGTGATCGACCAGCTGGCCCTGGGCAACGCCACCCCCCTGCCCAACCTGGACGCGATTCTGGATCGTTCGGACGTGGTGGCGCTGCACGTCCCCGAAACCGAACAGACCCGCGGCATGATCGGCAGCGAGCAGTTGGCACGTATGCGGGCGGGATCGGTGCTGATCAACGCCTCACGTGGCAGCGTGGTGGACATCAATGCCCTGACCGAGTCCCTGCGCTCGGGGCACGTTGCTGGCGCCGCGATCGATGTCTTCCCGGTGGAACCATCGGGCAACAACGAAGAATTCGTCTCTCCCCTGCGCGATTTCGATAACGTCATCCTGACCCCACACGTCGGCGGCAGCACCGTGGAAGCCCAAGCGAATATCGGTACGGAAGTGGCCACCAAGCTGATCACCTACTCCGACAACGGCTCCACCCGCTTTGCGGTAAATTTCCCCGAAGTCTCTCTGCCCGCGCACGCCGGTACCTGCCGCCTGTTGCATATCCACGAAAATAAACCCGGCATCATGCAGCAGCTCAACCAGATCTTCGCAGCCGAAGGGATCAACATCGCAGCACAATACTTGCAGACCACTGCCAACATCGGCTATGTGGTCTTCGATCTGGATACGGATCGCAGTCAGGAGATATTAAATCGGATCAGCAAACTACCAGGAACGGTTCGGGCACGGATCTTGTACTGATTGCAGAATCGCCGTATGCAAAAAGGTTACCCACCATGCCCATCCCTCACCTGACCGATCACCCCGAAGACGGCCCTTTTGCCGAGATATTCCGCAGCCAGCATACCGTCCGTACCGATGACAGCCGTCAGCGCTCGGCCCTGACCCCTATCTATTTCCAGCTGAAAAAAGGCGAGACCAGCCGTTTCCACCGGGTCGCCAGCGATGCGGTCTGGAATCTTTATCGTGACTGCTGCACTGGACCGTACCGCCACCCCAGCAGCTGCGTTTCCTGCCAGCCCTGCTGGCGGTAGAAGTCCAGCGCTGGCTGGTTGCCGCGATCGGCCAGCAACTGCACGCGGCTCAAACCACGTTCACGACACCAAGCCACCGCGGCCTGCAGCAGTTGCCGGCCCCAACCGCGGCCGCGATGCTGGGCATTAATGACCATGTCTTCCAGCAAACCAACCGGGCCACCCTCGGCGGTACTGATCAGGATCTGAACGCTCACCATGCCGATCACACATCCGTCCATCTCGGCAACCAGGACCAGGCTGGTATCGTCGTCGATCAGCACCGCCAGGACACAGGCAGCCCTGCCGGCATCGAAGTCGAAATCCGCCTCGATACCGAACAACTGCCGCAGCAACTCGCAGCAGGCGGGAATATCTGCGGCGCAGGCGGTACGAATCATGTCAGCAGCAGTTCTTCCGCCGGCTTGCCTTCTTCCAGGGCATCGAGGATCTCATCGATCTTGGCCTCGTCGACCTTGCCGTACCAATCGCCGGAAGGATAGATCACCATCACCGGGCCGTGATCGCAAATTTTCAAGCAGCCGGTAGTGGAAACCAAGGCATCGATGCCACGATCGATGATCTCGTTTTCCAGATACTGCACCAGATCCGCCGCTTCTTTGCGATTACAGACCCCCTGGGCCTGGCCGCTGACGCGAAAGGAATTGCACACCAGAATGTGATGTTCGGGCTTGTTGATGGCCATGATGATGTCCTTGTTTTTCACAGGCCCGTAGCGGGCGTGGTTTCGTGATAGAGACGCAACAATTCATAGGGATGCAGATCGCGCGCCATCTCGCGCGCGAGTTCGCGGACCCGCTCCAGCAAAACCGACAGCTCGGATTCGACGATCGTCACTCCCTGCTCAGCCAAGGCTGCACGGACGGCACTCCCACCGGAATGGAAACCAATCAGAAAACGTCGATCGTCGCGGCCGACCAATTCCGGGGCAAAGGCTTCATAGCTTGTTGAATCACGCAGCTGGCCAGCCACATGCAAACCGCTCTCGTGGCTGAAGCAGCATTTTCCGACAACTGGCTTGTCATCAGCAATGGCGCGATCAGCGCAGCTGGCAACGGTGCGGCTGAGCCGATCCAGGCCATCAAAGCGCCGCAACAGAGTCAAGCCGGCCTGCCGAGCCCCCAAGGCGACCTCGGCCAGGACGGCGTTGCCGGCGCGCTCGCCCAGACCGTTGACGGTGACATCGCAACAAGCCGCACCGCAGTGCAAAGCCATCAGGCTGCCGGCAGTGGCCAGACCGAGATCGTTATGCAGATGCACGCCAGCGGCCAGACCCGGCAGGCGATGCCGCATTTCCGACACCACCGCTTGTAGTTGCCAGGGCAACCAGACCCCGACGGTATCCGCCAGTCGAACTCGTACCGCGCCGGACTCGCGCACGGCACGGGCGATGGCGATCAACGTTTCCACCGGTGTACGCGAGGCATCCTGCAGGCCCACCGAGACCAAGGGCACCAGACCGGCCGCCAGTTCGACAGCCGCCTGCAGTTCCGCCAATGCCGCTGGAGCATCGCGATGCTGCAAGGTCAATTGTCGCTCTGATAAACCAGAACTGAGATGAATAACCGAAACGCCAAGGTCCGATGCAAGCTGGATTTCGTCACGACGTGGCCGACACCAGGCCGCCAGCCGACAGGGCAAGTCCGCAGCAACGATGGCAGCCATATCCGCCTGTACAATCGGCCCCATGGCGGGCATCCCGATCTCCAGTTCGGCGACGCCGAGGCTGGCCAACTCACGTGCGATGGTCAGTTTATCGTCGCGCGAAAACACCACCCCTGGCGCCTGTTCACCATCTCGCAGCGTGGTATCGATAAGGTACATCGGCATTCCTCGATTCATTCACTCAGGCGCAGGCCATGCCACCACCGCCGCAACTTTCGGTCGAGCAAGCACTACCTGAACGGCAAGCTGGTTGCCGGAGTTCGGTCAGGCGTCCGGCAAAGACCAACTCCAGGGCATCTTCGATAGTACCCTCCGAGCAGAGCACCTTGACCCCGTGCTCGGCCAGCGCGATCTCGGGCGTGCTACCGGCAGCCGAGGCAACCACGGCCCGGCAGTCGTGCACCACCTCGGCTAGGTGCTGCCAGCGCTCCGGCCCCATGCCAGGATCCGGCGCCTTGCGCACGTCCACAAGACGGAAGCAATCGTTCTCCTCGGCGTAGATCAACAGTTCATCGGTATGCCCCAGATGCTGGTTGACCAGAACCCCCTCCATACTGCAGACGGCGACATAGGGCCTGGTTTCGATGCTAGCGGAATCCATGTTGGCTGCCTCCTTCATGAGCGTGGCGGCGTAATCGGGGTTGCCGCAGCCGATCTTACCGACGGCGTCGGCACGACAGCGACTGCAGTGGGGCATCTGTGGCAGAATATGCTCGGCAATTTTGCGCAGACTGCGAATAGTGCTGGTATCCGGCTCGGGAATATCCGCAAAAGCGGTCCCCACCACCGGCTTGAGACTCATCAGGTTGAACAAATCAGCACCCAGTACCTTCACCCCCTTGGCAATTTCTAAAATATGCTGGTCGTTGACACCGGGGATAAAGATACTGTTGACCTTCACGGTGATCCCATGCCGCTTCAGTGCCCGGATCGCCGACATCTGGCGCAACAGGATGCGACGCGCGCCGATACCGCCGCGGTAAACCTCGTCACCATCACGAATCCAGCGGTAGATCTGGCCGCCGATATCCGGATCCAGGGCATTGATGGTGATCGTGACATGGCTCACACCCAGCTGCGCCAGCTCCTGGATATGCGAAGCAATGCCTAGGCCATTGGAGGAGACGCAGAGGATCATGTCCGGATAGGCCGCACGGACTCGCCGCAGGGTGGCCATGGTCTCAGCTGGGTTGGCGAATGGATCGCCCGGTCCGGCAATGCCGACCGTGCTGATGGAGGGATCGCGCTCGATCATCTCACGCAGGTACCACAGCGCCTGCGGCGGTGTGAGCACGCCAGAGGTGACACCGGGCCGACTTTCATTCAGACAATCAAATTGTCGATTACAGAACTGGCACTGCACATTGCACTTGGGCGCTACCGGCAAATGAATGCGACTGTGGGTCTTGCGCGCCTCGGAATCGAAACAGGGATGACGCATGATGGAGCTCCTGAGCAGACTCACATCGCCAGGTAGCCGACCGGACTCCGGTCCTGCTCGGCGGCGATGATGGCGTTGACAATGGTGTCGAAGAGATGCTGAGTGCCGCGATAGCCTAGATGGGTGATGCGAGCGGCGCCGATACGGTCGTGGACGGGAAAGCCGATCCGGACCAGTGGCCGCTCCAACTGTCGAGACAACCAGTAGCCCTTGCTGTGACCGATGATGATATTGATCTCCGCAGCCAGGGCGGCATCACGGATCGCGGAGAAATCCGCATCTTCCATGCTGGTACAGGCTGTCGCCCGACAGCCGAGCAACTGATCCAAACGCCGCCTCAGGCGGCCGGAGGCCGCACCAGTGGCGACAATGGCCGGAACCATGCCGATTTCGTTCAGGAAACCGGCCATGGCGACCACCAGGTCTTCCTCGCCGTAGAGCACAGCACGGCGGCCACTGGTGTATTTGTGACCATCAATGTAACTGTCCAGCAGCCGGCCGCGTTCCTCGGCATGCCGCTCGGGCAGCTCCTGTCCGGCCAGTTCCTGCAGCAGCGTGGTAAAGGAATCGCTGGCACGCACCCCGATGGGCAATTCCAGATGATGGTCCTGCACCGCAAAGCGTTCGCGCAGATACCATCCTGCGCGATCCGCCTCCGGCAGAGTGGCACCAAAGCCGATACTGGCGCGAGCACAGCCGCTGGCACGGATTTCGTCCATGGTCGTACCACCGCCCGGAATGCGCTGATGTTTTTGCCAGGTGGGGCCGTCCAGACTATCGGCGTAATCGGTCAGCAGCACTGGCGGCACATTGAAGTCGTGCATCAATTCCCGCAGATAACGCAGGTCCATGGCCGACACCATACCGGGCAATAGGGCCACATGCCGGCCGCGATGACCGTCCTGCGCCAGCTGTTCGACCAGCGCCCGTTGGGTCCGATGGAAACCCTCGGCATGGGTACCGGCATAGCTGGGGGTGGACACATGCACCAGCGGCGGCAGACCACCCCCCCCTTCCTCGCGCGCTTCCGCCAACAAGCCAGGCATATCATCACCGATGGTTTCCGCCAAACAGGTGGTGGCGACCCCGATCATGCTGGGATGATACTGCGCGACGATATTCCTGATCGCGGTGATGAAATTGTCTCGGCCACCAAACACCGCCGCCTGCTCGCCAAAATTGGACGAGCCAATATCCATGGGCTCGCGAAAATGTCCGATCATGTAGCGACGGATATAGGTGGAACAGCCCTGCGAACCGTGCAGGAAGGGCATCGCATTATCGATACCGCGAAAGGCCAGACAGGCACCCAGGGGCGCGCAGAGCTTGCAGGCATTGGTCGTGGTGCTGGACATGACATTTCCTCAAAAGAATTGGGTTCTGACTCAGCTCAGGACTGCGATCGGATCAAATCCCAGACCGGCGAACACACCGAGCCGTGCACTTCTTCAGCAAAATTCTGCATGCCGATGAAACCAGCCAGGGCGTGCTTGCGTTCGTGATTATGATCACAGAAGGCAACGCCCAGTTTATAGGCGACTGGCCGCTCTTTGACGCCACCAATCAGCAGATCGCAAGGCGTAGTTTCCAGAAAACGAGCCAATTCCCGGGCGCCGATATCGTCGACAATGGTGGTATCGGGGTCGCAGACCTGGCGCAGAATGTCATAGTCCTCCGAGGTTCCGGTCTGCGAACCAGCCAGAATCGTCCGCATGCCCAAGCTACGCAGAGCGCGCACCAGACTGATGGCCTTGAAGGCCCCGCCGGTGTAGATGGCGGCAGTCTTGCCCGTCAGGTCCTGTCGCATCCGCTTCAACTGCGGCAGCACCGTAGCGATTTCAGCGCGCACCAGGCACTTGGCGTCGCGCAACATATCGGCATCGTCAAAGTGATCGGCAACGTCGTACAGGGCCTGCGCGGTGTCCTCGAGACCAAAATAACTGACCCGCATACATGGCGTACCATAGGTCTGCTGCATGTGCTTGGCCAAACCCATCATGGAGCCGGAGCACTGCACCACGTTCAACGCCGCACCATGGCAGCGACGGACGTCATCCACCCGACCATCGCCGGTGATGGTCGCCACCACCTCCACCCCCATGCGGGCGTAGTAGTCCTTGATCATCCAGGTTTCGCCAGCCAGGTTGAAATCACCCAGGATATTAATGCTCTTCGGAGCAATTCCCGTGATATCACCGGTACCGACCAGTTTGGCCAGAGCATCGCAAGCGACCTGATAGCCGGTCTTTTTGGTCCCAGCAAAACCGGGCGCAGCAACGGTGAGTACCGGAATGCCATAGCGCTCGCTGGCCTGTCGGCAAATCGCTTCGACATCATCGCCAATCAAGCCGACGATACAGGTGCTGTAGACAAAGGCGGCCTTGGGCTGATGTTTTTCGATCAACTCCGCCAAGCCGTCGCTCAGGCGATTTTCGCCACCATAGATCACGTCTTTTTCGCGCAGATCCGTGGAAAAGCTCAAGCGATGCAGCTCAGGCCCCGAGGACAAGGCACCACGGATATCCCAGGTATAGGCGGCACAGCCGATGGGACCGTGGATCAGATGCACGGCATCGGCAATGGGATAGAGTACCACCCGCGAACCGCAGAACACACAGGCTCGCTGCGACATACCACCAGCGACCGATTGTTTTTCACACTGGATGGCGGGGCCAGCAGCTGTGCCGATGGCGTTTCGGCGTTCGTCGATGGTGGTGAGGTCCTGCGGTTTCATCTCATCTCCTTCCGATCGAGGTCGACCTGCCGCTTACCATTCAAGTAAACGGCAGAGCAACATGGAGTCGATTACATCACCAATTCGAACTTCTCTTCCGGGCATTCGCGGTCGAACTGATCGTGGAAAGCATTCAGGATCTGTTCGCACAGGCGGATGGCACCAGCGTAGCCGACCGTGGGGAAATACTGGTGGCCGATGCGGTCCAGGACCGGAAAGCCATGACGGACCAAGGGAATATTCTCATCGCGAGCGATGTACTTGCCGTGGGTGCCACCAATCAGCAGATCGACACTCTGTTCTTTGATCCACTGATGCATCAGATACATATCCGCACCGATACCGACCTTGAATTTGGCACCGGGTACGCGCTCCAGAACCGCTGCCAAGCGCTTGCTCACTTCTTTGCCCGGGGTACCGGTGACCACGCAGCAGGGCTGCATGCCGAGATCGACCAGGAATTCGGTCAGGGGCACCAGCTGATCCGGATCGCCCCACAGCGCGACGCGCTTACCGTAGAAATACTGCTGCATGTCGCACATCAAATCGACCAGGCGCTGCCGCTCGTAGCTGACCGTTTCTGGCACCGAGCCACCGGTGAATTCAATCAGCGCGCTGATGAACCGGTCGGTGGCGGCCAAACCAAAGGGTGCCTCCATGACATCGCAGGTGACCTTGCACTTGCCTTCAAGATGCCGGGCCGCCGGGCCAGCACCAGTGGCGCCCAGAGCCAACGTCCGCTTGGCCATCCCGGCCGCAGCGATCTGCGCCACCGTGACACCGCCGGAGGGATACATGCCGGGATTTTCCAGCATGCCAGCATCCAAGACATCGGAAGTATCGGGGAACATGGTGTAATCGATACCAAAGAAGCCGGCCAAACGCTTTATTTCACGCATGTCCGCCGGCTCCAGCCAACCGGGGATCAGGTTCAAACTGGTACCAGTACCATCACCGTCGGCGAAATAATCGACCATCCCGCGCACCATGTTGGCATAGCCGGTGACATGACTGCCCTGATAACTGGGCGTATTGCCATGAATAACGCATTTACCCTCGGGGATTTTGCCGTCATCCTGCGCCTTGGTGATGATCTGCACCATGTCATCACCGATGGTTTCGGACAGGCAGGTGGTATGCACTGCAATCACATCGGGTTCGTAGGTGGAAAAAATGGTGTCGATGGCCTGCACCAGATTGCTCTGACCGCCAAACACCGAACTGCCTTCGGTGAAGGAGGAGGTTGCCGCAAAAACCGGCTCTTTGTAATGCCGAGTCAGCTGGGAGCGATGGTAGGCACAGCAGCCCTGAGAACCGTGGCTGTGCGGCAGGCACTTGTGGATACCCAAGGCGGCATACATGGCGCCAATGGGCTGACAGGTCTTGGCCGGATTGACGGTAAGCGCCTTGCGCTCCTTCACTTCCGAACCGGTATGACGTAAGAGCATGATAAACTCCGGATGATAGGGCGGCGTGGGTACGGGCAGCGGGAAGGCTGCAGGTCAAACGTCTCTGCAACCGTAATCGATTCCCGCCGTACCTCGATACCCTCTGGGTTATTGAATGGGGAAGCAAACCGTTCAGGCGGAGGTCGCCAACTCAGCCGAGGAGCCCTTTTCCGACCACGGCGGACGGACCATGCCCCAAACCGGGCTGTTGACCATCATGTCGATATCTTTCCAGAAATTGATCGCACCGGAAAAACCGGCATAAGGGCCACCGTAGTCGTAGCTGTGCAGCTGCTTGGACGGCACACCGAGTTTCTGAATGGCAAACTTCTCTTTGATACCGCCACAAACCACGTCGGGCTTGTACAGCTCGATCAACTTTTCAGTCTCGTAGTGGCTGATGTCGTCAATGGTGGCCGTGCCGGGGTCCATTTCCGGCATCATACCACGATATTCGTTGTAGGACTCGCCATCGATGGCTTTCAAGCGCTCGGCGGCTTCCTCGCTCTTGCGATCAACGTAATGCTCTGCCGCCTTCTCGACCGTGATTTCTTCGATATTCCGACTGTCGGCATCGACCTTGATATTCGGCAGAACCTCGCGGCCTTCGTAGTCGTCGCGATGGGCAAACTCGTAACCGGCCGCAACAATCTTCATACCGATTTCCTTGAACAGGAACTGGTAGTGGTGAGCGCGGCTGCCACCCACGAACATGGCGGCGGTCTTGCCTTCGCAGCGACTGATGATGTCCGCCTTGGCTTCCTCGACCGCGGGCATTTCTTCAGCGATAACCTTCTCGATCCGGTCGACCAGTTCCTGGTCACCAAAGAACGCACCAACCTTGCGCAAGGCCTTGGCGCTCTGCTCGGCGCCGATGAAGTTGACCTTCACCCAGGGAATGCCATAGCTGGTTTCCAGCATGTCGGCGACATAGTTGATGGAGCGATGACACATCACCAGATTCAGGTCCACATGCCGGGCCTGGGCCAAGCTGTCGTAGGTGCTGTTGCCGCAGAAGGTCGCCACCAGGGTGATACCGCAACGCTCGAACAGATCTTCGATCACAAAAGCATCACCGCCAATGTTGTATTCGCCAAGCAGGTTGACTTTATATTGGCCTTCTGGTTTGGCCACATCCTGGGTGGGCGCCTCGTGGCTGACCACTTCCTGGAAGATCTTGTTGTTGGCGATGTGGTGTCCCGCCGACTGTGACACACCGCGGTAGCCTTCACAGGAGAAGGCAAAGACGTTGATGCCCAGCTCTTCCTTCATGTCACGTGCGACCTGATGGATATCATCACCGATCAGACCAACCGGACAGGTGGCGTGGATGGCGATGGCACGCGGCTTAAAACTGTCATAAGCTTCGCGTACGGCCTGGGAGAGTGCCTTTTCGCCACCGAACACGATATACTCTTCCTGCATATCGGTGGAGAGCGAATAGGTCATGAAGTTGTCTTCTTGTTCGCTCTCGGGCTTGGTCTGGTTCCGCCGGGTGAGCCAGCTGTAATAGCCGCAGCCGATCGGACCGTGGGTAATGGACAGCACATCACGAGTGGGACCGAGAATCACACCCTTACAACCGGCATAGGTGCAGCCACGCTGGCTGATGATGCCGGGCACCGTGCGCACGTTGGCCTGTACCGAAGGGCCGGACTCGGGGTCATTTTCGACAATGTGCTTGCCGCGCTTACGCGCAACCTTGGATGGGTAACGCTTGATCATCGCTTCGCGCACCGCATCGATGGATGGTTTTTCGATATCGCTCATGATGCGAGCTCCAACAAATGGTGAGGGACGTAGGGGGAGAGTGGCTGTAATCACAGAGGGCACGGAGACACAGCGGCACAGAGCTCGGAATTTGGACGTGGGGAAAGTGGAAAACGAGGATCCGTCACCCCCTGCCGCTATGTCCCGGTGCCCTCTGTGCGCTTGTCACACAAACATCAGGCGGCGATACCGAATTCGATCAGCAGACTTTCCAGTTCTTCGATCTCCAACGGCGTCGGCACCACAAACTCCTTGTTGGCGTCGATAGCACGAGCCAGTTGGCGATATTCGTCGGCCTGGGCGCATTCGGCATTCCATTCGATCACCGTTTTGCGACGGAGTTCGGCCCGCTGCACGTCATTATCGCGCGGCACGAAGTGGATCATCTGGGTGCCCAACTTGGCGGCCAGGGCTTCGATCAGGTCGGCCTCGCGGTCCACCTTGCGGCTGTTGCAGATCAGACCACCCAAGCGGACCCCACCAGCCTTGGCAAACTTGACAATGCCTTTGCAGATATTGTTGGCGGCATACATGGCCATCATCTCACCGGAACAGACGATGTAGATTTCTTCGGCCTTGCCATCACGAATGGGCATGGCGAAACCGCCGCAGACCACGTCACCCAGGACGTCGTAAAAGCAGTAGTCCAACTCGTTGGACTCGTCATAGGCACCCAACTGCTCGAGCATGTTGATGGAGGTGATGATACCGCGGCCAGCACAGCCGACGCCGGGCTCGGGACCACCGGACTCGGTGCACAGGGTGCCGGAGAAGCCTGGCTTGCAGATATCATCCAGTTCGACGTCCTCACCTTCTTCACGCAGGGTGTCGAGCACGGTTTTCTGGGCCAGGCCACCCAAGAGCAGGCGGGTGGAGTCGGCCTTGGGATCGCAACCGACCACCATGACCTTCTTGCCCATCTCCGCCAAAGCGGCGACGGTGTTCTGAGTGGTGGTGGACTTGCCGATGCCACCCTTGCCGTAGATAGCGACTTTTCGCATGGAATGCTCCAAAAAGTGTCTGTGAGAGAGAGAAGGAGAGAATGCTTGGGGCCGCCGGCCACACACCGGCGGCCCCAAGCGTGGGGAGGAGGAGACGTGG
>CAYONM010000099.1:0-13302 GCA_964405325.1 uncultured candidatus Brocadiaceae bacterium
AAATCTCTGCGCGATCTGTAACGTTTATTTCTTTCCGCACCCTAAGAGCAAAAACCGGGCGCCGACCGATACGATTGAACCCGACTGGGTTCCGGGCGGCGCCCGGTTTGTTTGACATGGAGGGGGCTCGTGCTCTCGGGCCGGGCTCGATTTTCCCGGTCCTTCGCGCCGCCTCCTCCGGGGCACCCCGGCTTCGCGGCTTGAGCGGGGCGGCCGGATGTAGCTGGTCATGGTTGTGTGCCGCTTCGCGGCTTGATCGGGGCCGGTTTGCTTTCAGCTATTCGAACGACAATGGACCGGTGGTGTCGCAAGGCGCCGCCGGTCTGCTTCGATCTGGCCTGTCGCAGCGAGAGGAAGTCAAGATGATTCCCTTCTTGCCAACCAAGAAGGGCTCACTAGCCTACGCGGCCAATTTGCCCACGCTTTGGCGTGTGGCGTTGCTCTTTGCGTCGCAGCTATGCGACATAACTCGAGTTACAACAATATATTATCGACGGGAGAGGGCATGGAGGTCCGGAACTTCGGCAAGGTCAAGGAAATCGTCCCGGTGCCGAGCCTGGTGCGCATGCAGGCGCAAAGCTACGATTCCTTCCTGGACACGGAGACCTCGTTCGACGAGCGCGACCAGCTCAAGGGTTTGGAAGCCATCCTACGCGAATTCTTTCCGATCACCGCCTTCGACGACAAGTTGGTTGTTAGCTATCATGGCTACAGCTTCTCGCCGCCGCAGCATGATCAGGCCGAATGCCGTGATCTGGGGCTGACGTATCAACGTGGTCTCAAGGTCAAGGTCCGCGTTGAGGGTGAATCGCTCGGTGGCGAGGTCCTGGAAGAGGACGTGCACATCGCCTATCTACCGATTCGAATCGGTGGTGGTGAATTCATTATCAATGGTTCCGAGCGCACCATTGTCACCCAGATCCAGCGTTCGCCGGGTGTCGATTTTTCGTCCACCCGTGGCACCTCGGGTCGCATGATCCACTCCTGTCGTATCATCCCGGAGCGTGGTTCCTGGATTCAGGTCGAGGTAACCACCAAAGACTGCCTGCAGATCAAGATCGACAAGAGCACCAAGATCAGCGCATCGTGCTTCTTGCGGGCATTGCAGTCGGAATTAGGGACCACGTCTGCTATTCTGCGCCACTTCTTCACCACCAAGAGCTATGCGCTTGCGGGTATCAAGGCCAAGGACGAGGTGGTTGGTAAGGTCCTGGTCGAAGACATCATCGACCAGGAGAGCGGCGAGGCCCTGATCAAGGCCTGTGAAGTCGTTACTGAAGCCGGTTACGAGACCGTCAAGGGGCTGGGAGTCGAGCAGCTTGAGGTGATCGAGGATGAGACCGTCCGTGCTGATGACATCCTGCTGAATACCTTGCGCGAGGACGACTCCGAAAGCCACGACGAGGCTCTGGTGCGTATCTATCGTCGTCTGCGTCCGGGTAGCCCGGCCGATGAGAAGAAGGTCAAGGAACTGTTCGCAGATCGCTTCCAGTCCGAGGCCCGCTACAATCTCGGCGCGGTCGGTCGTTTCCGCATCAACCGGAAGTTGGGTGTCGAAAGCGACAGCCTGGTGATCACGGGCCAGGATTATGTCAAGATTATCGAATATCTCCTGCGCCTGATCCGCTCCTCCAATCGCGAGGGCGAGTTAGACGACATTGATCACCTGGGCAATCGTCGTATCCGCCCAATCGCCGATCTGTTGGCCGACGAGCTGCGCGCAGCTATGCTGAAGCTACGGCGCGCGGTCAAGGAACGTCTCGGACGCGATCTGCAGCAGGACCAGGATGTTACCCAGGCCCTGTCGCCACGTAGCCTGTTCAATAGCCAGGCGGTGGATTCGGCGATTCAGAACTTCTTCCAACGTGGTGAGTTGTCGCAGGTGGTGGACCAGTCCAATCTGCTGTCGCAGCTGACCCATGAGCGCCGCCTGTCGGCCCTTGGTCCTGGTGGTCTGAATCGGAAACGCGCTGGTTTTGAGGTGCGCGACGTCCACACCTCGCACTACGGCCGTATTTGTCCGATTGAGACGCCGGAAGGTGCCAACATCGGTCTGATCGTATCGCTCTCCATCTATGCCGCGGTCAATGAGTACGGCTTCCTGGTGACGCCGTACCGGAAGGTCACCGATGGCAAGGTCACCGACGAGGTGCACTACCTGATGGCCGACGAGGAGGCCGGCTTCCGTATCGGTCAGGCTTCCGTGCAGCTGACGAATGAAGGCAGCATCGTCCAGGATGTCTGCCAGGTGCGTTGGTCGGGGCAATTCTCGGAATGCATGAAGAGTCAGGTCGATTACGTCGACGTCTCGCCCAAGCAGATGCTCGGTGTTTCGGCGTCCCTGATTCCCTTCCTGGAGCACGACGACGCCAACCGTGCACTGATGGGTGCCAACATGATGCGGCAGGCGGTGCCGCTGCTGATCACCGATCCGCCGTGTGTCGGCACAGGTCTCGAGAAGGAAGTGCCGAAGAGCTCCTCCATGGTCTGCATCAGCGACGCCGATGGCGAGGTGGTTCAGGCTGATTGCCAGCAGATCACCGTGCGCAGCAATGAAGGCGCTGACTTTAATTATCCGCTGCGGAAATATCACGGCCTCAACGAGCGTACCTGTTTAAACCAGCGGCCCATGGTCACCATCGGCCAGCAGGTCCAGAAGGGCGACATTCTGGCCGACGGCGGTGGCACCTGGCGGGGTGAACTGGCACTGGGCAAGAATGTGTTGGTGGCCTTCATGAGCTTCCAGGGCTCCAACTTCGAGGACGCCATCGTCGTCAATGAGCGCCTGCTGGCTGAGGACCGCTTCACCTCGATCCATATCGAGGAGTTCAAGGTCGAGATTCGCGAGACCAAGCTGGGCAAGGAGGAATTCACGCGTGAAATTCCTGGTCGCAGCGACGACGCTCTGAAGAGCCTGGATGAGAATGGTTTCGTCAAGGTCGGCACCATTGTCGATCCAGGTGATGTCCTGGTCGGCAAGGTAACGCCGAAGAACAAGAGTGAGCTCTCTCCGGAAGAGAAGCTGCTGCACGCTATTTTCGGTCGTGCGGGTGAAGATGTGCGTGATGACTCTCTGGTGATGAAGCCGGGTATCCGCGGTGTGATTGTGGATGTCAAACGCTTCCAACGTCGTGCTGCGTTGACCGAAAAGGACAAGAAGGCCGAGGAATCGCGAATTAAGAAGATCGAGCAGAAGTACTTGGTCAAACAGGCCGATCTGGTACGCGAGAAGTTCCGTCGCATCTGGGAAATGGCTGGTCAGAACGTGGTCAACATCGAGACCGGCGAAGTCATCGAATTCGACGACAAGATGTCCGACGACGAGGTCATGAAGATGCACACTGTCTTGCCGGTGACCTCGCTCAACTTTGTTGGCGGCAAGCGTCGGAAGGCGCGCGCTATCTACGAGGAGATCGATCCCCAGATTGCCGAGACCAGGATGGCCTGCGAAAAGGAGATCCTGAATGCCAAGCGTGGTGACGATCTGCCCACCGGTGTGCTGGAAATGGTCAAGGTCTTCGTCGCTCGTAAACTCACCTTGAAGGTGGGTGATAAGATGGCTGGCCGACATGGCAACAAGGGTGTCATATCGACTATCGTTCCGGAAGAGAATATGCCCTTCCTGCCCTCAGGGCAGACCGTTGATATTGTGCTCAACCCGCTGGGTGTGCCGTCGCGCATGAACGTCGGTCAGGTGTTGGAGACCCATCTGGGCTGGGCTGCCCAGACCCTGGGTATCCAGTGTGTGACCCCCGTGTTCGATGGTGCCACCGAGGATGAAGTGCGCGAAACCCTGCTTGAAGCGGGGCTGCCGGAAGACGGCAAGGCGCGGCTGATCGACGGCAGGACCGGCGATCAATTCCATCAGAAGACCACCGTCGGTGTCATGTACATGCTGAAGCTACACCACTTGGTGGAGGACAAGCTGCATGCCCGCGCGACCGGTTCCTACTCGCTGATCACGCAGCAGCCACTCGGTGGCAAGGCTCGCTTCGGCGGTCAGCGTTTCGGTGAGATGGAAGTCTGGGCCTTGGAGGCCTACGGTGCGGCCAATGTGCTGCAGGAAGTCCTGACGGTAAAGTCGGACGATGTCGACGGTCGTACCCGGATCTATGAAAGCATGGTCAAGGGCGATGGCTCATTGACCTACGGTACCCCGATGGCTTTCGAAGTGCTGATGAACGAGATCCGTGGTCTGGGTCTGGACATCCGCCTACATCGTCCCACCGATGTCGGCTTCGGCGACGAGTTGTCCGTGGAGGGTGGTGATGCCGCCGCGTCACTGGACTTCGGTGATGGATTCCTGACTGACACGGTGGTCGAAGACACCGTTATCGAGGAGTGAGGACGGTGCGTCGGGCGCCTGTCGGGCCCGGCGCTTCGCCGTTCACGCAACCAAATAAGGTAGCAACGCATGATCGATCTGCTCGATAATCAACAGCAGCATACCCCCGACTACAACGCCGTGTCGATCCGCTTGGCCTCGCCGGAAGTCATCCGCTCGTGGTCACAGGGCGAGGTCAAACGGCCGGAGACCATCAACTACCGTAACTACAAAGCCGAGAAAGACGGTTTGTTCTGCGAGAAGATCTTCGGTCCTACCAAGGACTGGGAGTGCTTCTGCGGCAAGTATTCTGGCGTCAAGTACAAGGGCATCGTCTGCGAGAAATGCGGCGTGCTGGTGACCCACTCGCGCGTCCGTCGCGAGCGTATGGGCCACATCAACCTGGTTTCGCCAGTGGTGCATATCTGGTTTTTCAAAGCCATGCCCTCACGCTTGGGTACGGTACTGGGCATCAAGTCCACCAGCATACAGCAGGTGATCTATTTCCAGAAGTATATCGTAACCGATCCGGGAACGACGCCGCTGGAGTACATGGAGATCCTCTCCGAGGACCAGTATCGCGAAGCACTCGATAAGTATGGTGACGATTTCAAGGCGATGATGGGTGCCGAGGCCGTACAGGAGTTGGTCAAGCATCTGGATCTCGACAAGTTGATTGCCGACTTGCGCGAAGAGCTCGTGACGACCCGTGCCAAGCAGAAGATCGAGAAGATCATCAAGCGGCTGAAACTGGCCGAGGAGTTGAAAAGTTCCGGCAACGATCCCTCGTGGATGATTCTGACCGTGCTACCGGTAATTCCGCCGGATCTGCGCCCCCTGGTGCCGTTGGAAAACGGCAACTTCGCCACGTCTGACCTCAACGATCTGTACCGTCGCGTCATCTATCGTAACAACCGTCTCAAGAAGCTGATCGAGCTCAATGCGCCTGGTATCATCATTCGTAACGAGAAGCGGATGTTGCAGCAGGCGGTGGATGCGTTGTTCGATAACGGTCGCTGTCAGCGTGCGGTTTTCGGCTCTGGGAATCGGCCGCTGAAATCCCTGACCGACATGATCAAGGGTAAGCAGGGTCGCTTCCGCGAGAACCTGCTGGGCAAGCGCGTCGACTACTCCGCGCGTTCGGTGATCGTAGTCGGGCCACGTCTGAAGCTGCACCAGTGTGGTCTGCCCAAGGCGATCATCCTGGAATTGTTCCAGCCCTACATCATCCGCGCTCTCAAGGAGCGTGGCTATGCCGAGACCGTCAAGGCGGCCAAACGCAAGCTGGAGCGTCGCGATGAGGAGGTCTGGGAGGTCCTGGACGACGTTATTCGTGGCAAGGTGGTGATGCTCAATCGTGCGCCGACCCTGCACCGTATGGGTATTCAGGCCTTCGAGCCGGTGATGATTGATGGTGAAGCGATCCAGATCCACCCGCTGGTCTGCCAGGGCTTCAATGCCGACTTCGACGGCGACCAGATGGCCGTGCATCTGCCTTTGAGTATCGAGGCTCAAACCGAGGCTCGGGTCCTGATGCTGTCGACCAACAACATCTTCTCGCCCGCCTCTGGTAATCCGATCATTTCGGCCGACCAGGACATTGTCTTGGGCAGCTATTTCCTGACGTTGGAGAAGGACGGTCGTAAGGGCGAGGGCATGACCTTCGCTATCCACGACGAGGTCATGCTGGCCTTGGATGCGGGTATCGTCGAGTACCACAGTCGGATCAAAATCCTGCTGTGCGCCGGCACCCGCATCGACGATGGCTCGAAGCTGCACAAGAAGCTGAAGGACAATACCCTGGTGGATTCCACTCCGGGACGGTTGATCTTCAACAGTATCATGCCGCCAGAGATGCCCTTCTATAACAAGGTGATGAACAAGAAGCTGCTCGGTGGGGTGATCAACGATGCCTTCGAGTTCCTTGGTCGGCAGGGCACCATTGATGTTTTGGATGATCTGAAGGACCTTGGTTTCCACTTCAGTGCTGTGTCGGGCCTGTCCATGGCCATTTCCGATCTGCGCGAGCCCGAGAGCAAGGCGGCGATGATCGCCGATGCCGACAAGAAGTCGATTCGCTTCCTCAAGGCCTACCAGCGTGGTCTGATCACCTCGGGCGAGCGGCATCGCAACGTCCGTGATGTCTGGAACCATTGCACTGATGCCATTGGCAAGGCCTTGATGGTCGCACTATCCGAGGATGTGCGCGAGGACGGACACTACATCAATCCAGTGTATGCCATGGCCCACTCCAAGGCCCGTGGTTCCGAGGCGCAGGTTCGGCAGCTGGCCGGTATGCGCGGTCTGATGGCCAAGCCCAACGGTGAAATCATCGAGACGCCCATTCGCGCCTCCTTCAAGGATGGTCTGAAGGTGTTGGAGTACTTCACCTCCACCCACGGCGCTCGGAAGGGCTTGGCCGATACGGCTCTGAAGACCGCTGACTCCGGTTATCTGACCCGGAAACTGGTGGACGTTGCCCAGGATACCATCGTCTGTGAAGCCAACTGCGGCTGCATGGGTGGGGTCACCAAGAGTGTGGTCTACGAGGGCGACCAGGTGAAGGTCAGTCTGGCCGAGTGTGTTACCGGCCGCATCGCTCGCGATACCATCGTCGACATCATCACTGATGAGGTCGTGGTGCGCGAAGACGAGATGATTTCTTCTGATCAGGCTAAGCGAATCGAGTCGCTGGGTTTCGAGAAGATCCGCGTCCGTTCACCGCTCACCTGCCAAAGCAAGGGTGGAGTCTGTCAGGCTTGCTACGGCATGGACCGCTCGCGTGGCGATATGGTTGAACTCGGTGTCGCGGTCGGCGTGGTTGCGGCTCAGTCCATTGGTGAGCCGGGTACCCAGCTGACCATGCGGACCTTCCACATCGGTGGTGTTGCCGGTACCAAGACCGAGGACACCAGCTTCAACGCCCGCAAGGGTGGTATCGTGGTGTTCGACAATCTGCGTACCGTCACCAATTCCGCCGGCAAGAACATCGTGCTCAATCGTAACGGCGAGTTGGGTATTACCGACAAGAGCGGGCGTCGTCTGGAGACCTTCAAGATTCCAGTCGGTTCGACCCTGCACCCAGTTGAGGGCGATGAGGTCAAGAAGAGCCAATTGCTGGTGGAATGGGAGGCCTCGCATATTCCCATTTTGACCGAATTCTCAGGCAAGGTGATCTTCGATCAGATCGTGCCCGATGTCACCATGCGTGAGGAGAAGGATCCGGCCACCGGCATCATCAACATGGTGATGATGGAAGGGAAGGGCGACCTGCACCCGACGATCGTCATCCAGGATGCGAATGGTGCCAAGACCGGTGTGTATGCGATTCCCGAAAAGGCCACCTTGCGCGTCAAGGATGGTCAAGAGGTCGCCGGTGGCGATATCATCGCCATCACCCCGCGTGAAATGAGCGGCCCTTCAGACATCACCGGCGGTCTGCCGCGTGTGACCGAGCTGTTCGAGGCCCGGCCGCCCAAGGATCCGGCCGTCATGGCCGAGGTTGATGGCTTGGTGGAATTTGGTGAGCGTAAGCGCGGTAAGCGGACCATCGTGGTCAAGTCCGACTCTGGCATGGAAGTCGAGCATCCGATTCCGCAAGGCAAGCATTTCCGCGTGCATCGTGGCGACCGGGTCAAGGCGGGTGAGCCTTTGGTGGACGGTACCCTGGTGCCTAAGGACTTGCTGCGCATCTGTGGTGAGGAAGCGCTACAGGACTACCTGCTGCACGAGATCCAGACCGTGTATCGAGCCCAGAATGTGACCATCGATGACAAGCACATCGAAGTGATCGTGCATCAGATGCTGCGCAAGGTCGAGGTGATCGACTCTGGTGATCTGGCCTTCCTGATGGGCTCCTTGGTGGATCGCAACCAGATTCGTGAAGCCAACGAGCGGGCGATCAAGGATGGCAAGAAGCCGGCCACCTTCGAGCCACGCCTGATGGGCATCACCCGTGCTGCGCTGCAGGCGGAAAGCTTCATCTCGGCGGCCTCCTTCCAGGAGACCACCAAGGTGTTGGCCGACGCCGCCCTGGCCGGTCGTGTCGATGGCCTGACCAGTCTGAAGGAGAATGTGATCCTCGGACATATGGTGCCTTGCGGCACCGGTTTCCAGACGTATTTGACCAAGGGCATCGCCAAAACCGGAGAACCGGTTGCAATGCCTGAGGACGAAGCTATAAGCCCCGGCCTTTCGGCCCTCCAGGAGTTCGCACGTGCCGACCATTAATCAGCTGATCCGCCACGGTCGTAAATCTAAGCGCAGCAAGAGTAAGAGCCCTGCTTTGGATGCCAATCCGTTCAAGCGTGGCGTTTGCATGCAGGTGAAGACCACCACCCCCAAAAAGCCCAACTCGGCCCTTCGGAAGATTGCCCGTGTGCGTCTGTCCAACGGCAACGAGGTCACTGCCTACATCGGCGGTGAAAAGCATAACCTGCAGGAGCACAGCCTCGTGCTGGTGCGCGGTGGTCGTGTTCGCGACCTGCCTGGTGTGCGTTATCACATCGTTCGCGGCAAGCTCGACTGCCAGGGTGTGTCGGACCGACGTCAGGGCCGCAGTCTATACGGCGCCAAGCGTCCCAAGTAGGCCCATCTGGCGTATCCCGCCGCTTTCATCCGGCCTGTCGCATCTGCGGCAGGCCGTGGTCATCAGGTTGAGTAATGCCGCGTGTTCGTGTTGTGCCGCGATGTGAACCACAGCCTGTTCGGCCCTTCCCTGAGTTTAGAGGAGAAACACATGTCTGAAGACAATCAGTCCGTCGAGACCGAAGCCGAAGCCAAGCCTGACGACAACGTCGCCGAGGCCGTTGCCGATGGCAAGGTGCTGGTTAACGAAGACGGTTCCATCACCGTTGCCGACACCACCGTGGACGCCAAGCCTCGCAAGCCGGCCTTCCGCTGGGTTGGTACCGACATTAAGCCCGATGCCAAATATAATGACATCGTGATTTCCAAGTTTGTGAACTGCCTGATGCAGGACGGCAAGAAGTCGACCGCCGAAGCGGTGATGTATCGCGCCCTGGAAGAAGTCGCCAACAAGCTGAAGCTCGATCCCCTGGGTGTGTTCCATACTGCTCTGGAAAACGCCATGCCGCTGGTTGAGGTCAAGTCCAAGCGCGTGGGTGGTGCCAACTACCAGGTACCGGTCGAGGTCAACCGCAAGCGTCAGCAGACGCTGGCCATTCGTTGGATCCTCGAGGCGGTGCGCGGTCGCAAGGGCCGGCCGACGCATGAAAAGCTCGCCCAGGAACTGATTGACTGTTACAACAAGCAGGGTTCCACCATTCAGAAACGCGAGAATACCCACCGCATGGCCGAAGCCAACAAGGCCTTCAGTCACTTCGCCTGATCGTTCAATTCGTGTTCGCGTCCAACCTCGTCGGCAATGCGGCGAGGTTTTTTTGGTAAACAAACCGGGTGCCGCCCGGAGCCCACGGGCTCGATCGTATCGGTCGGCGCCCGGTTTTTGCTCTTACATCGAGGGGCAAAGCCCCTCGGACCCCGAAGCTGAGCCCGCCAAAGCAACTTTTTCTGCTCGAAGTTTTTGCGAGCTCAGCTTCTACTCAGGCCCGTACCGCCCCACAATATGTCGATCTCGCCATCAGCGCGCGCAGCACGCATACGGAGCGCGTCGCCATGCGGCGCAAGCCAGGCAACCGTGCTCGTTCAAGACATCAGGAACATCCGGTGATCAGCGCCGATCTATGCGCTGCCTGCGAGGCAGGGCCTCGCGCTCCGGGTGGGCCGGCACCGAGAATCCCATGATGCCTGAGTTTTTAGGGGTGCCCTTACGTTTTTTTTTGGGGGCGTTCCCCGCCAGTCCGGCTCGGATCTCGCTCGCTTCGCGAGCGTTTTTCGGCGGCGCCGGCTTTGATGAAGCATCTTTCGTGGTGTTGATCGTCCGATCGCCCTTTGTTGCTGGGTTGCTTTCGCGCCGGGCGTGCCAAGATCGCGCGCCACAGGAGAAACCTATGACCGATGCCCGCCTCGCGCTTGCCGATGGCACTGTTTTGCGCGGTCGTAGTGTCGGCGCTGCCGGCACCGTGGCTGGAGAGGCCGTGTTCAATACCGGTATGGCCGGGTATCAAGAAGTCCTCTCAGATCCCAGCTATCGCGGACAGCTGGTGACCATGACCTATCCCGAAGTCGGCAATTACGGCATCAATCTGGCTGATATGGAAAGCGATCGGGTCCAGGTGGCCGGCTTTATCATGCGGAACTGTTGTCAGCAGCCGTCGAATTTTCGCGCCGAAAGCAGTTTGCCGGATTTTCTCCGCGAACATGGCATCGTCGCCATCGATGATATCGACACTCGTTTGGTGACGAAACGCCTTCGGGTCGATGGTGCCATGAACGCAGTGCTCAGCACCGACGCATCGCTCAGTGATGCGCAGCTCGTCGAGCAGGCGCGCGGCTGTCCAGACATGCTTGGTCAGGACCTGGCCAGTGCGGTTGGTTGCAGCGAAGCCTACGATTGGACCGAGGCTAGTGCCGTCGAGAGTTTCGGGCCGGATTTGACTTGGCCGCCACTGGAGGATGAGGCCTTGGTGGTGGCAATCGATCTGGGCATTAAACGCAATATCCTACGCTTGTTGCGGGCCTGCGGTCTGCGAGTGCGGGTGGTACCAGCTCAGACGCCGGCCAGTGAGATATTGGCGCTGCAGCCAGCTGGCATCTTCGTCTCCAATGGTCCCGGTGATCCGGCTCCCTTGCAGGCCGTGCACGAGACCTTGCGTCAGCTGATCGATGCGGATCTGCCGATGTTTGGCATCTGCCTTGGGCATCAAGTGCTGGCACTCGCGTTAGGAGCCAAGAGCTTCAAGCTCAAGTTTGGTCATCGTGGCGTGAATCATCCGATCCAGCGTCTGGCCAATGGCGCGGTCGAGATCGCCAGTCACAACCATGGTTTTGCGGTGGATGCCGATAGCCTGCCAGCCGAGGTGGAGCTGACTCACGTCAATCTCAACGACGGCACCTGTGCCGGTCTGGCACACCGCAGCAAGCCGATTTTCAGTGTGCAATATCATCCCGAGGCCGGTCCCGGACCCTCGGATCCCCTGTATCTTTTCCGGCAATTCGCCGATTCCATTCGTAGCCACTGTTCCGCTTGAGGTGTATTGTACACCTAAGTGCGAGCGGAAAACCAGGAGCCCCTCCCCATGGCCGACGTCCTCATTCTGATCGGATCTGATTCAGACCTGCCGGTGGTCCGCGAAACCTACCAGACCCTGAGCGGCTTGGGCGTGTCGGTGAACATGCACGTTGCCAGTGCCCATCGCACCCCGGTCCGCGTGCACGAGCTGGTCAGCCAGGCCGAAGCGGCTGGCACCAAGGTCTTCATCGCCGCGGCTGGTGGCGCAGCGCATCTGGCTGGCGCCGTCGCCGCCCAGACCACCCGGCCGGTGATTGGCATTCCCCTGGCCGCTGGTGCCCTGGGCGGTGTCGATGCGTTGTACAGCACGGTCAATATGCCGCCCGGCATGCCGGTCGCCACGGTATCGGTGGGCACATGGGGTGCCTACAATGCGGCGCTGTTGGCGGCTCAGATTCTGGCGGTTGGTAATGACGAATTGGCAGCTCTGATGCAGCACAAGCGTCAAGAGCAGCGCGATAAAGTCATCGCCAAGGACGAGGCCCTGCAGGCCGAAATCGGTGGGCAGGCTGACGAAGTGGCCTCTCCTGCCGCAAATCCAGTTGCCGTAGAGCAACCTGTTGCCGAGGAACCGGCCGCCGCGGATGTCCCGGTCGAGCCGGACGAACAGCCAGAGCAACCTGAACAGCAGTCATGACCGAGCGGCCTGCCTGGCATAGCCTGCATTGGTCCGGAACAGTCCGCGATGGCGGTCTGATCTTGGCTGATTGGCCGGCATGGTTGGCGGGGCGCGATGGTGAAATCTCGGTCCGATCCGTCGATCAGATATGCCGGTTGATCGATGGTGGCTATTTACCCAGCGGACCCGTGTCCGCTCTGGCGCTGTGTTACCAAGTGTTGGCCGAGCGTTTTGCCCAGATCGGTGCTGCCAATGGTGAGGTTGCGGCCGATGCGCTGGAGGCGGATTTCGATTCCCTGGCCGGCGAATTGGCGACACCGGTCGGGCACTACGCGGTTCAGCGTATCCAGGGCATTTGCGATCTGCACCGTTATCTGCTGCGTGGCGATGAACTGGTTGCCCGTTTGTTCATGGAAGCCCGCCGGATCGATACCGAGTTGCGGCGACGACTGCAGCGACTGTGGCAGAGCAGCGTCGATCAGATTGCCGCGCCACGCGTCTTTGCTATCGATCATCCCGCCGCCTTTGGTTTGGGTGGCGGTCTGCTGGGTTGGCTGAACGAGCGCGAGCAGCCGGAGGCCTGTTGGTCGGTTTCGGCAGAACTGCAGCCGTTTTTGCAGCGCCGCATGCGTCGGATGGTGTCGAATCCAAATCAGCGACAGGTGATCATTCCGGTTCTCGCTTTGGATGCTGATGACCGTGCCTGGTGCACCCCTGCCATGGCCGAAGCGTGTCGGCAGATTCCACGTGAGCGGTGTTGGGCCATGCTGCCGAGAGTCGGCTGGCAGCGCACCACGGGTCGCGCGGATATGGTCTCCTTGCCGGCGGAGGGCTTTGTCGGTGTCGTCACCGAAACCTGGACTGGTGCCATGCCGGTTATCCAGGATGCGTTGGGCTTGGGTGCGGAAACGCCACCTGCCTTTTGAGCGGAGGCCGCCGCTGTGCTACCGGCCAATAGCGGCGTGGTCGAAATTATTTCCCTGGTGATTGGCATCATGCGGCGATCGCTTGCAGCAGCAGATCGGCATGGCCAGCTGGTGAGCCGATGTGTCGCGGCGAGGTGAATGGCGCGATCATCGATACCCAGGCCTGAGCCCGCAAAAAACGTGAGCGGAAAAAGTTGTTTTCGCGGGCTCAGCTTCGGGGTCCGAGCAGGGCCAATCAAAAGTGTCTGTAAGGGCTGTTCAGAAAAGACCATACCGGAAA
>CAYONM010000100.1:0-13288 GCA_964405325.1 uncultured candidatus Brocadiaceae bacterium
TTGCCGGTCTGTCCGCCAGCAGCGGTCCGACCCTTCGCCGAGCGCGCCATCGGCGTGTACTGCGGCGACCGTCTGTACCAATGGCTGACACCGGACCTCGACGGCCGGATCAATTCCGGCCTGTCCACCGGCGTGCTCTCGGTCACGGTCGCCAGCGCCCTGGGCACCGGACCGGTATACCTGGTGGGACACGACCTATCCAAGAGCGCGACCTCCAGCCACTGGGATGGCGCCGCCTACGCCGGCGGTGACTGGCAGCGCGGCAAGACCAGCGCCGATACTGAGAACACCGTGCTTAGCGGCTACGAGACACGCATGATCCCCGGCAACGACGGTGGTCAGGTGGAATCCATTGCCTGGTGGAACCGCTTTCGCGACGAGATCAGCCACGAAGCCGCGCTCATGGAAGCCGACCACCGGCAGATGATCAATGTCAATGCACATGACCGTCGTTTTGCCAAGATCGAAAACACCCACGCCGCGCCATTACCCGATCCAGATGCCGTCGATATCCTACCACCGATCACTCTGCCCGCAGCCAAACCCGAGCGCCTGCGGGAATGGCAAGAACGCGCCCGGCATCTTCCCGATGACGCCGAGCGTCTACGTCGGCACCTGGCCGATTTGCGCAGCGACATCGGGCAGATGCAGGCAGGCCCCCCTGCTGGCTGGAATCCGCACCAGATCGCCGATCGCCTGAACAACCGCAACTGCATTTCCGACGGCAACCGCCAAGCCTTCGATTATTTCTTGCGCTCGGCAATCCACAACACCAATGCCGAAATGCACCTGCGTCGGCGCACCCGCTCCACCGCGCGCTCCAACTGGCGCATGCTCGCCACCATCGACAACCTCTGCCACGCCTTGGACAACGCCCTGACCACGCTGCAACCGCAACTGATGGAGATCGCCCATGCCGACTGACATCAGCCCCCTCGATGCTTTGCGTGTGTGGATTCTGAAGCACTGCGATTACGGCCACCCGATCCGGAACGAAGTCGCCCGCGCGGCGATGAGTGCGACCATCCGCCGCACGGTGCTGTTCGGTATCGAAAGCGGCCTGCGGCAGTACAGCGCCCGAGAGCTGCTGCAGCTCCAGTTGATGATCCAGGGTGAGGTGGCCGAAAACATGGCCCGCATCGCCTTCCTGCACGCCGTAACCGAAGCCGATGTCGAGGTGATCCAGGCCTACGACCAATGCGGCTGTTTTCCTGACTTGCTGACTTGGCTGCAGCAACGACAGAACGCCGAGGCCCAACAGGCAGCAACTCTCTGCGAACAGGACGATGAACCGGAACGCCAACAGCTGACCCGTCTGGTCTGCTGCCGGCGTTATCCCATGCTGCTGCAAGCTGGCTGGTTCGACCCCAAACGGGACGTGCATCCCATGCTGCTGGCGGAACTGGCACGGCTGGCTGCGCAGCGGCGTCCGGATCTGCACAGCACCGTGGTCAACCTGCTGCACCACCGCATGGACGTGCTGATGGCCAGAGAGCCCGACGATCTGCTAGAGCCGCTGGTGCAGCAGGCCAGCATTCCACCTCAGGACGTGCTGGCCCCCTTTACCGGCTGCTACGGCGATCGCTGCCTGGCAGCAGCAGCCGAATGGCATCTGCAACACGACAACAAAGATGCCGTCCTGGAAATATGCGGCCGCATCCGTCCGCTAAGTCCGGAAGCCGACCAAGCCCGCTGCCTGGCTGGTCACGCCCTGCTGAGCGCTGGCCGCATCGCCGATGCCAAGGGCCTGCGTGGCGGCATTGTTGCGCACAGCTACGGCGACGCCTTGGATATCCGCATCGCCCAGCTGGACCCGGAGTGGTTGGTAGTACCAACCCTCCAACACATCGCCGGACGCTGCCGACCCGAGCAGCCCGAACGCTTCGTTGCTTGCCTGCGCCTGCTCCTGGCCAAACGCGCCCTGGAGCCAGCTCGGACCCTGGCCAATGAACGTCAACTTGATTACCAAGATGATCCAGCAGCCAAAGCCATCATCAACACCATCCTCACACTGGGCGCCAGCTGATGGACCAAGCCGCGATATTTGCCCAGGGCGAGGCCGACGGCTGGTGGCAACGCAATCGCGCACATCTGCAGGCCTACCGATTGGATACCGATTTCCTGGCCAGCAGCCTGCTGGCCTGCGACGTGCAGCCGACAAGCATTATCGACTGGGGCTGTGCCGGTGGCGACCGCCTGAGCACCCTGTGTCAACACTACCAGGCCGACGGCATCGGCATCGACCCCTCCAGCAAGGCCATCGCTGCGGCGAGCGAGCGCGACCCCGCCCAGCGCTGGCTGGTCGGCACCGTCGAAACAGCACCGGCCGATCTGCCAGCCGCGGATCTGGCCATCTGCTGTTTCGTCTTACACTGGCTGGATCGCAGCCGCCTGCTGCACAACCTCGCCCGCATCGACCAGCATCTCCGACTGGGTGGACATCTGGTGTTGGCGGACTTCCACGTCCCCTATGCGCAAAAACGCCGCTACCACCACTTGGAAACCGAATCCGTCTATACCTGGAAAAACGACTACCCGGCGATGTTCTTGGCCACCGGTCTCTACCGGCTACTCCGCCAGGATCTTTTTGCCTATCCTGATTTCCGCCCGGCCCGGCCGGAGGATTCCGACCGGGCCTTCTGCTGCATACTGGAGCGCATCGACCCGGCACGGGATGTGCCGGAGGGGTAATCCTATGCGTTCTGCACGATCAGATCGAAGCCTAGCTGATACGTACCAGGCTTGATCTGGTAGCGTTCCAAGACGTCGGGACCGCAGGCGCGATTGCCGAGACCACGCTGGGCGATGTCCAGGTGCAGGTAGGTCTCTGGGCGCGGCTCCAATTCGTGGGTGTGCCTGGCCCGGGTCAGGTCCATAGGACTGAAATGACTGACATTGAAGGCCAGGGCGGCGTGGGCACGGATCAGGATACTGACGCCCTGATCACTGGTCAGGCGCAGCCAGCGGGTGTCGATGTGATGGCCGTGCTCCTGCGGCATGATGTAAGGGACGTACTGCTCGCTGACACGACTGCGCCAACGCCCGATCAAGCCGCTGGCCCGACGATCGACATAGGTCTCGTGTGGGCCGAGGCCGAACCACTCCAGTTGCTCGAAGCCTGGCGGCAAGACCAATTGCAGACCGATACGGGGCGGATCGTCATAGGCGAGTTCGAAGCGGTGCTGGCACCGGATGTGACCAGGCGCCACCTGCTGCCACCGGTGCTCGGCTTGTACGATACCGGGCAAGGCGCTGCACCAGACAGCGATGCCGTCGCCAGTCTCGATCGTTTCGAACCTTTCCTGGGCTTCATCCAATCCGGCCACCAACCAACGCCGCAGTGGTCGATCCTGGTAGAAATTTCCGCTCAGGGGTTCACGGCTCCAATGTTTCAACTTAAGGCCATCGTTATCCACCGGTGCCCGCCAGCAGCACAGCTGCGGCCAGCCAACGAAGACCGTCACCTCTCCGGCAGTGACCGCACCATTGTCAGCAACGGTGATGGCCACGCCGGACGGCGCCGCCGGTTCGATCGAGGGAATCGCTGGCAAGGTGACCTGTTGCACGACCAGCGGTTCATCACCTGCGCGCCATTCCCGCTCCGGCGCGAAGACCTGTACCTCCAGATGCAATTCCTTGCCGGCGTATTCGCAGATTGTGCCGATCGGCACCGGCACCGACTGCCGTGCGCCCGGAAGAATGACCGGCACCGACAGATCCGCTTCAGCAACCGATTCACCATCGGCCAACAAACGCCAACGATAACGGAAATCGGCGGTATCACTGAAATACTGTTTATTGCTGATCGCGATGCTTGGCCCAGCGCCGTCGAGCAGCTCCACCGCCACCGGTTGCCATAACCGCGCCAACTCCAGCATGCTCGGATGCGGCTGGCGATCAGGCCAGAACAGGCCATCGCACACGAAATTCACGTCGTTGGGCGTGTCGCCGAAATCACCGCCGTAGGCCCAGTACTCACTGCCATCCGCGGCCCGCTGCTTGATGCCGTGGTCGATCATTTCCCAGATGAAACCACCCTGCAGACCGTGATAGGTCTCGATAGCGGCCCAATAATCGCTGGCCGAGCCGCCAGCATTGCCCATGGCGTGCAGAAATTCGCACATGATCATCGGCCGTGGATCGTCACTCGGCTCCAAGGCCCAGTTCACCAGATGCTCGATGGCCGGATACATGGGACAGATCAGGTCGGTCGCCAGCCGGCCACCCGACCAATTGCCGCTGATGGCGCCTTCGTAGTGCAGCAAGCGCGAGGGATCCTCGTGCCGGATCCAGCCAGCCATGGCATCGTGATTGGGACCATAGCCGGATTCATTACCCAGCGACCATGCGATAACGGAAACATGGTTGCGATCACGCAGAACCATGCGCATACCACGATCGAGAAAGGCCTCGGTCCACTGGGAATCGGTACACAGCTCATCGTAATAGTGATGCGTCTCGATATCAGCCTCGTCGATCACGTATAGGCCGTGTTCGTCGCACAATTCCAAGAAATACGGATCCGGCGGATAATGGCTGGTGCGCACCGCATTGACGTGGTGCCGTTTCAAGACCAGGACATCCTGTCGCATGCGCTCTCGGCTCAGCGCCCGGCCGTGCACATCGTCGTGCTCGTGGCGGTTGACACCCTTGATCAAGACCGCGCTGCCGTTGATCAGCAGCTGCCGGTCGGATATCTCGACCCGGCGAAAACCGGTGTGCACGCGACTGCCGTCCACCACGTCACCAGCGGGATCCAACAGCTCCAGCTCCACCACGCTGCGGACCGGGTCTTCATGCGACCACGCTCGCACCTGTGCCAGATCCGCCTGCAGCCGCGCCACGCCCAGCTGCACCTTGCGGCCGTGTGGACGACAGCCATCGAAGAACGGCAACTCACCGGTCAATATCGGGCAATCGCTCTGCCCATCCGGCCCCTGCAGGCGGACGCGCACCTGCCAACCGGCCGCCGGCAGACCGTGCACTCTGATTTGCAACTGCAGTTGTCCGCCACCTGAGGTGGGATCGTAATCACCGCGCACGAACACGTCCTCGATATGCACCGTCGGAAGCACCAGCAGACGGACCGAGCGCGGAATCCCGGCGTGCCACCAGTGATCCTGATCCTCGATGAAATTCGCCTCCGACCAGGTGAGCACCTGCACCGCCAGGACGTTGTCACCATCGCAAACCAGATCGGTGACGTCGAATTCCGACTGCATCCGGCTGTCCTTGGCAATGCCCACTGGAGAACCATTCAACCAGATCGCACCCAGGCTCTCGATCGCGCCAAAGCGCAGAATCAGCCGGGCACCGCTCCGATCATTCGGCACCTGGAAATGCCGCCGGTACAAACCCGTCGGATTCTCCACCGGCACCGTCGGCGGCCGGCAGTCGTAGGGCATCTGCACGTTGGTGTAATGCGGTCGGCCATGGCCCTGCATGTCGAAGCAGCCGGGCACCGCGATCCGGTCCCAGGCGCTATCATTCAGATCAGGATCGATAAAACCGGTCGGGGTGGCTTCGGGTCGGTTGACCAGACGAAACTGCCAGTCGCCATCCAAGTCAATAATTCGATCAGCATCCAGCGGCAGGATATCGGCGCGACCGCGCAGGCGATTGACACCGGTACAGCCTGGATCGCGCCAAAAGTCGAGTGCGGTGGTGATGGACATGAACAGACTCCCTGGTTTGTTGGGATACCCTAACAACCGGGAAGGCCGTCCTCCATGGGGCTGCTGGCCAGCACCTAGGAATTCTGGTAAGCGAGAGTCACTGACTGGAGGTGAGACTGACAGGAGTCAAATCGATGGTCAAACCCGACACCGATGCACCCCCAGGAATGCTGAACGGCGCGAGCTGATTGTTGGGCAGGTAGAAACCAGCCCATTCTCCCGGCTCACCCAACTTATCATCCAGATCGAAATCCGTACTGGCGCCAATGTAGTAGTCACCTGCCGGGGCATTCACAATGCGGAACGAATCGTCCGGAAAGATGACCGTGTCCCGTGCCACATTGTTGCCAACCTCATCGATGACATCGACATACACGAAGTCGATCTCACTCGCTGGTGGTGCCGAGTTGCCACCGTCATCCAACATGATCACGGTAGTCCGAACAACCTCGCCGCCGGACATATCCAGACGCAAGGAGGCCGTGAGGGCGCCACCGGCGAGACCCGCGCGATCCACTGCAACCGTAACCGTTCCGTTGCTGGTCATGCTGACGGCACTGATCCAATCACTGCGCTGGTCCTCGGACCGATAGCTGGCGCTCCAGGTGTCGAGCGTCCCCAGATCAGACACCAAACCACCGGAATTGCGGACCGAGAAAGTCGTCTGCTCTTCCCCCAGATCCAAGGCTACCACCGTATCGCTGACTTCGGCCATATGGCGCGTGCTGCGGTTGGCCGCGCCCAAGGCCCGATTCGCCTGCAGAAGGCCATTACCAGTCGTCATATCCCAACCGCTGGAATTCAGATCCCTGGCACTGTCTATCAGCACCTGACGCATGGCATCCACGGTAATGCTCGGGTTGATCGCTTTCAGCAAGGACGCAACACCGGTAACATGCGGCGCGGCCATGGAACTGCCGGAAAGATACAGCGGGCCAGTGGCATCAGCCTGGAAATCGGTGGACGGCACGCCCTGGGTCTCACCACCGGGCGCAACCAGATCCAATTCGACACCATAGTTGCTATAGCTGGCTCGAGCAATGCCGCCACTACTTACCGCACCAACACAGAGCACGTACTCGGAGGCCGCCGGCATCTTGATATTGTCCGCGGTCTCGATCAGACCATTGTTGGTATCGGTGACGGTATCCACTGGCTCCAGTGCCTCGTTGCCCGAGGCAGCCACCACCAGGATGCCCTTATTCTGGAGAATACGACACAGGCCATCATAGGCATCGATATAGGCACGGGCGATCCAGGGATCGAAATCACCACCAAGACTGAGGTTGATGATATCCGCTGGCGCACTGGGACGCGGGCGATCGGCATCAAGCCCCTCAGGATAGAAGACTTGCACCCATTCATCGCTGCCCAGGTCCGTGGTGCTCAGGTTGCCAGCGTAGACCAGTGCATCGAGAATATCCTGATGCAGACCGGAAACGCCGCCCAGTGTGCGGAGCGGCATGATCATGCAGTTGTGGTCGATACCTGCGGTCGCGCTGCTGTTAGCGCTCGCTGTGGCAATGCCCGTGACATGGCAGCCATGGGAATTGTGCCCCAAGGTTTGTGCCTGGCTGTCGGTCGGATCGCTATCACGGTCGTTCTCGGCACTGATTGCCTGATCGTCCATAGCCAGACGTGGATCAGAGATGAAATCGTAGCCGTCCCGCATCCGGCCGACGAAATCCGGATGGCTCAGGTTGATCCCGCCATCGATCACCGCGATGGTGACATTGCTGCTGCCGCGACTGAGGTCCCAGGCATTGGCCATGTCGATCAACTGCAGATTCCACTGCGTCGTGTAGAAGGGATCGGTCGGCACATAGCAGGCGCGCGCCGGAGCGGCAATGGCGACCGCGCGTACACTGGGCTCAGCAGCCAAGAGTCGGTACAGGTGGCGCCCAGACCACACCGCTTCGGGTCGACAGGCGATCGCCACACCCCGCTGCACACCAGCCCGGTGCAAACCATGCCGGCTCAAAACCTGCGCTCGATCAGCCACCGCACTGCCGGGTTGCCAGGCGATGGCAACCTGCCAGTCGTCACGATGCTGATCACCCCGGGTCCCCAGGGCCGTCATCCGCCGCGCCAGCTGACTGGGGGAACGTCCCTCAACCGTGATCGTTCCGGACAAAACCGCGAACTGCGTGTCGCCAGAACCACCGGAGCCGCCACCGCCGCAACCAGCCAATACGACCAGCACCGGCACCGCAAGCATCATCGAACGTCGCATGGGCCTCTCCTGTGACACAGGATATCCCCCGAAATCCGACAGTCGACATGCAAGGTGCTTCCCTCAGCAGAGGGGGCGTTGCCCCCTCGCGCCTCCGGCGCACCCGCCAGCCGCGCTCCAGTCCCCAGAATGCCGGTGTCAGGGCGCTCCTCTCTACGGAAGAGTGGCCCTGTGAACCGGCTTGATCGTGCAACACGACTCCGACTCAGCCCTCGTAGCCGTTCGGATTGCCGGACTGCCAACGCCAGGTATCAACACACATGGCGTCCAGATCCAACTTGGCCTGCCAGCCGATCAGCTGTTTTGCCAGGCCCGGTTGCGCCCAGAGCTCGGCCACATCGCCGGGTCGGCGATCGACCGTTCTATAGGGGATCTGCTTGCCCACGGCACGCTCGAAGGCCTGAACCAGTTGCAGGACGGAATAGCCACAACCGGTGCCCAGGTTGATGGCGGTGCTACCGGACAGCTGATCAAAATGTGCCAACGCGGCAACGTGTCCCTTGGCCAGATCGACCACATGGATGTAGTCGCGCACACCGGTGCCATCGGGGGTGGGATAATCGTTACCGAACACCGACAGCTGCTCGCGCCGGCCGACCGCCACCTGAGCGATGTAGGGCATCAGGTTGTTGGGAATGCCCTTGGGATCCTCACCGATGCGGCCCGAGGAATGCGCACCGATGGGATTGAAATAGCGCAACAGCACGCAACGCCACCGCTGGTCGGCCACACAGAGATCGCTCATCATCTGTTCCATGTACAACTTGGTGCGACCGTAGGGATTGGTGGCATCCAAGCGGGCGTCCTCAGTCACCGGAACCTGCTCGGGATCGCCGTAGACCGTCGCCGAAGAGCTGAACACCAGACGCGTGCAACCGACTTCAGTCAGAGCCTCCAGCAGGTTCATGGTACCGGTCAGGTTGTTGCGATAATAGCGCAGCGGCTGCGCGACGCTTTCGCCCACCGCCTTCAAAGCGGCGAAATGGATACAGGCGTCGAAGGGGCCGTGGGTCCGGATATCGCCAAGCAGATTGTCTTTTTCCAACAGATCCGTCGGCACCCATTCCAATTGCTTGCCGGTAATCTCCTGCACCCGACGCAGGCTCTCCGGCGAGCTGTTGCAGAAATTATCGATTACGAAGACCTCATGACCTGACTCGAGCAGTTCAATGCAGGTGTGGCTGCCGATATATCCGGCACCGCCGGTAACCAGAATGCGCATGGATCTGCTCCTACCAGTGCAGAGGGTCGAGTCGCCACAGAGGGGCTGAGGAACTCAGCTTCCTCTAGAAGCTGAGCCCGCAAAAACTTCGAGTAGAAAAAGTTGTTTTTTGCGGCCTCAGCTTCGGGGTTCTAGGGGCGCAGCCCCTAGAAGAAAGCGCGAAAACCTGACACCGACCGATACGATTGAACCCGTGGGTTCCGGGCGGCGCCCGGTTTGTAATCTCTGTCGCTTCGGTGTTGTGATGCTAATCAGGCGTCTGACAGTGCGTCGACGCCGGGCAGGACCTTGCCTTCCAGCAATTCCAGGCTGGCACCGCCGCCGGTGGAGACATGGCTGACCTGATCAACGATACCATATTTCTTGGCTGCGGTGGCAGTATCACCGCCACCGATAATGGTGACCGCGCCACCCTTGGTGATTTCGGCCAAGGCAACCGCCATGGCCTCGGTGGCCTTGGCGAAGGCCGGGAACTCGAACACGCCGGCCGGGCCGTTCCAGACGACCGTCTTGGCGCGTTTGATCGCATCGACAAAGGTCTCGCTGCTCTTTGGGCCAACGTCCAGGCCCAGCCAACCGTCCGGAATGCCGCTCTCGTCGGTGGCCTCACCCACTTGGCCACGGTCAGAGAAGCTGTCGGCAGTGATGTAGTCGACGGGCAGGTGGATGGCCACGCCCTTGGCCTTGGCCTTCTCCATCAAGCCAGCAACGATCTTGGCGCCGTCCTCGTCGAACAGCGAGCTACCGATGGCAACGTTCTCCAGCACCTTTTTGAAGGTGAAGGCCATGCCGCCCCCGATCACCATCTCGTCGACCGTGTCCAAGAGATTTTCGATCAGCTGGATCTTGTCGGCCACCTTGGCGCCGCCGAGGATGGCCAGGAAGGGGCGGGCGGGATGGTCCAAAGCCTTGGCGAAATACTCCAATTCTTTCTTCAACAGGAAGCCGGCAGCCTTCTGCGGCAGGTCGACACCGACCATGGAGCTATGAGCGCGGTGCGCGGTGCCGAAGGCGTCATTGACGTAGATATCGCCATGCTTGGTCAGGCTGGCGCGGAAAGCGGTGACCTTGGCCTCGTCGGCTTTGATCTTATTGCCATCAGCATCCTTGGCCTTGCCCTCTTCTTCAATGTGGAAACGCAGATTTTCCAGCAGCACCACCTGTCCAGGCTGCAGTGCGGCCGTGGCGGCTTCGGCAGCCGCGCCGACGCAATCGTCAACGAATTGAACCTCGCGGCCCAGCAGCTCCTGCAGCTTGGCGGCCACGGGGCGCAGGCTTTCGGCTTCGTTACGCTGACCATTCGGCCGACCCAGGTGGCTCATCAGCACCACGGCGGCTCCCTGGTCCAGGGCATGCTGGATGGTCGGCAAGGCGGCGTCGATGCGGGCGGTATTGGTGATCCCGCCGTCCTTCATCGGCACGTTGAAGTCGACGCGCATGAGCACGCGCTTACCGGCGAGGTCGCATTGATCGATGCTGAGCTTGAGCATGGGGAAGCCTTTCAGACAGGGCGGCCGACTCACCCGGCCGCGGAACGCGCGCCATGCTCCGGAAGCGCCTGCACGGGCAAGCCCGAAGGCCACGGCAACCCGCCAGGCCCGGGAGTTTCCTGCCAGCGTTTCATGCTGGCGGCAACACTCACGAGGTGACCCCCATTCGCGACAAGGCGCGCTGGATGACCCCATCCAGGTGCGGCGCGGCGTCGGCCAGTTCACCGCGCTTGCCGTGGATTGCCGTGAAAAAGTCGGCACCGTTGTCGGTGGGTTTGATGCCCACCATCACGAAACTCATCCCATCAACAGCGATCTGGATGGCTTTTTCCTGATCGGCACTCATTCCTGGAATGCCGGTGGCACCGCTGCCTTCGCCCGAAACCGGAGTATCGTGGTCGGAACCGGACTCGTCGGCGCCGGGAAACTGAATGATCTTGTCTTCGCTCATGGCTTCTTCCATCAGAGGGGGCTCACGCGTCAGGCCCAAGCGCACGTCGCTCGATGATCCTGGGTCTGACGCTGCGCTCCATCCGATCCACCCCCGCTGCACGCCGCCTGTAGCAGCTTGAACGACAATGCCGGTGGTGCTCGCCATCGTGCACGACCCGGAACAGCCAGCGACTCCTGCCTTGGCTCGGGCGCGAGCATGGACAGCATCCAGGCCATGACAACGTGGGAGCATACGTGGTGTTTGGTGCTGGTGCGCACCCAAGGCCCGATCAATCTCGGCCTGTGCCTCCGGGCCTGCGCCAACCTGGGCGTGACCGACATCCGCTTGGTCCGGCCGCAATGTGAGATCGATTGCGACGACAGTCGAAAGTTCGCCAATCACGCCCGCGCCAAACTGCTGGAGCTCCCCGTCTACACTGATCTGCCAGCAGCGGTCGCCGATTGCGACCTGGTCCTGGGCACCAGCGCCCGACCTCGCGATGGTGAACGCGGCGCGCCGCGACCGCTAGCTGACATTCCGGATCTGGTGCGCACCCAAGGCAGCCGCCGCAGCGCGCTGGTCTTCGGCAATGAGCAACATGGCCTGGATGATGACGAACTGTCCCGCTGCCAGGCTTTTCTGCACCTGGAAACCCCTGGCGATTATCCCAGTTATAATCTGAGCCATGCCGTGGCCATCGTCCTGCACGATCTGGTCTGCCAAGATCTGGACCTGCCCGCCACCGCTGCGCCACCAGCCGCCAGCCAAACGGACCGGGAACGCTTGCTGGAATACTGGATGCGCACCCTGCACCGTTTCCGCTTCTTCCGCCGCACCGGCCCACAGCATTTCCAGCCACAACTACGAGCCATTCTCAACCGCTTGCCACTGCAGCGGGAAGACTGCGAAATCATCCGCGGCATGTTGGCGCAGTTCAACTACCACATGCATCAGGACAAAGCGCCACCGCCCTGGCACGCCACCGACTTGCCACCAGATGGCCATGATTAGCCTGCGCCCGTGAACGAGAGCGATGCCTGGTTGCGTTTGGCCCTGGTACCGGGCCTGGGGCCGTTGACGGCACAGAAGCTGCTGGCCCAGCTGGACGGGCCGCAAGACGTGTTCCGCCTGGGCATGAGCCAGCTGCAGCGCTTCGACGGCATCGGTGCCGGGCGCGCTCGGCGCATCTGCGACCCCGCTGGCGAAGAACTGCTCGCCAGCGAACGCGCTCGCTGTTACGCCCTGGGTATCCACATCAGCACCCTGGCCGATGCCGATTACCCCGAGGTCTTCCGCCGTCTGCCCGATCCACCACTCGCCATCTGGCAGCAGGGTGAATTGCAGCGGCATGATCGCATCGCCTTGGCGGTGGTCGGACCACGCACCCCCTCGGCCTACGGTCATCGTCAAGCGCATCTCTTGGCCGGTGGCCTGGCCCGCTTAGGCGTCACCGTGATCAGCGGCCTGGCCCGCGGCATCGATACCGTGGCGCATCAGGCGGCACTAGAAGCCGGTGGCCGCACCATTGCCGTACTGGGCTCCGGCCTGGCGCAGCCCTACCCGTCGGAAAACACCGGCCTGTTGCAGCGCATCGTTGCCGGCAAGGGCGCGGTGCTCAGCGAATTCCCGGCCGACATGAAGCCCGCTCCCGGCCACTTTCCCCGCCGCAACCGCTTGGTCGCCGCCCTCAGTCTAGGGGTGCTGGTGATCGAGGCCGACCAGCGCTCCGGCGCTCTGATCACCGCCCGCCTGGCCGCCGAGCAGGGCCATGAGGTGATGGCCCTGCCCGGACCCGTGGACCGCAACGAGAGCAAGGGCGCCAACCAACTGCTGCGCGACGGCGCCACCTTGGTCACCAGTCTGGACGACATCATTCAGGAGATCGAAGCCTTCGGCACCCTGGCCGCCGTCAGCCCGCCACCACCGGATCGCAGTATCAAGCTGAACAACCGCGAACGTGACATCTATACCCTGCTGGACGATACTCCGCGCAGCGTCGACGATCTGGTTCGGGTCAGCGGCCTGCCGGTGTCCGGGATCACCGCCACCCTGATCAGTCTGGAATTGCGCCGCTGCGCCCGGAAGGTGGCCGGCGGCTACGTCAAAGCGCTCTAATCAGAGGGGGTGCTGCCTCCTCGCGACTCCTTTAGAGATCGGAGAGCTTCTTCTCACCTGACGCCTCCCTCAGAGGGGGCGTTGCCCCCTCGCGCCTCCGGCGCACCCGCCAGCCGGGCT
>CAYONM010000101.1:0-13226 GCA_964405325.1 uncultured candidatus Brocadiaceae bacterium
TATCGCTTACATATACTCGATATGCTCGCTCTTCGCGCCTTGAAGGATCGACAACATCTCTGCGCGATCTGCTACCTTTATTTCTTTCCGCACCCTTAGTCCGCCAAGGCCCGCGTCACGATCTCGTAGCTGTCCTTGGACAGCCCGGGCAGGTCGCGAATGCGCTCCAGCTGCTGGCGCATCCGGGCCTGACGGTCTTTGTCGTAGCGACGCCAGGCGTTGAAGCCGGAGACCAGCCGGGCCGCCACTTGAGGATTACGGGGGTCGAGTTCACAGACGACATCCGCCAGCAATCGGTAGCCGTCACCGCTGGCATCATGGAAGTAACGGTGGTTGGCCTGCGAAAAGACGCCGATCAGACTGCGAACGCGATTGGGATTGCTGAGGGTGAAGGCCGGATGCGCCAGGAGCTGATGGACGTGCGTGAGCACGGCCGGGTGCTGAGCCCGTGCCTGCAGCGAAAACCACTTATCCATGACCAGGGCCACGTGTTGCCATTGCTGCTGAAAGGCGCCCAGAGCCTCGGTTCGACGTGGATGCTCGGTATCGATCAGAGCCTGCAGAGCCCCCTCCTGGTCGGTCATGCCCTGGGCCACGCTGAATTGCTGCCAGGCCAATTCGATGCCTTCGGGATCATTGATACTGCAGAGCAAGGCCAACAGCAGGTTCTTCAGCCGACGATTGCCAACTTCCGCTGGCGACCGGCCGCCTTGGTCGGCTGCTTGCAAGCGCTGATACCGCTGCAGCAACTGATCACGCCCGGCGCGGACACAGGCATCGCGCAGCAAACGCCGGCTGCGATGCAAGGCCTCCACCGGCACCGGCTGCAGGACCTGCGCCAGTAGCCGCTCGCTGGGCAGGGTCAGCGCCTGAGCGGTCAGAGCACCGTCCAAGTCGTCATTCTGGACCACCGCCAACCAAGCCTCGATAAACGCCCCGGCATTGGCTGGCAGCTCATCGCTGGCGACCATCCGCAGAATCAGCTCGCTCGCCAAGTCCTGTCCCGCCTGCCAGCGATTGAAGTCGTCGCGATCGTGCGCCAAGCGCAAAGCCAAATCCCCAGACTCTGCTTCATAGACCAGTTTCACCGGTGCTGAAAAACCTCGCAACAGACTGAGCACCGGTCGCTCATCCAGGTCGCGCAGAACCAGGCGCTGCTCATTCTCGGTGACCTCGACCAGCCAAGCCCCATCCACCTGTCGCAAAGCGTGATGATCGCTGACGACCGGCAGCTCACCACCGTCTGCGCCCAGTACACCGAAACGAACCGGAATGACCACCGGCTCCTGGCCGGTGTGGCGACCAGTATAGCGCTGGAGAAACAGCAGCTCGGCGCTACGGGCATCGGCATCGTAATGACAGGACACGCTCAACTCAGGCGTGCCTGCCTGGCTGTACCACCGAGCAAATTGCTCCAGGTCGACGCCGTTCGCGTCGGCCATGGCAGCACGAAAATCATCACAGGTCACCGACTGTTCATCATGTCGCTGGAAATACAGGTCCATGCCCGCACGAAATCCGGTCTCACCCAACAGGGTCTGGTACAGGCGAATGACCTCGGCCCCCTTCTCGTACACCGTAATGGTGTAGAAATTATCCATGCTGATGTAGGAGTCCGGCCGGATGGGATGTGCCATCGGCCCATCATCCTGGGGAAACTGCACGGTTTTCAGGAGATTCACATCGTCAATGCGCTTGACCGCCGGGCTGGTCATCTCGGCGGTGAATTCCTGATCGCGGAAAACCGTCAACCCTTCCTTGAGCGTCAGCTGGAACCAATCGCGACAGGTAATGCGATTGCCCGTCCAATTATGAAAATATTCGTGCGCAATCACGCCTTCGATCGCTTCATAGTCGTGATCAGTGGCGGTATCGGGGCGCGCCAACACGAATTTGCTGTTGAAGATATTCAAACCCTTGTTTTCCATCGCCCCCATATTGAAGTCGTCCACTGCGACAATCATATACAGGTCCAAATCGTATTCGCGGTCGAAGCGCTGCTCGTCCCAGGCCATGGCCTTCTGCAGCGATTTCAGGGCATGCGCACACTTGTCCGCATTGCGATGTTCAACCCAGATCTCCAGGCGGACATCACGGCCGCCCATGGTCCGGAATTGTCCCGCGTGGCAATGCAGGTCACCAGCCACCAGGGCGAAGAGATAACTGGGCTTGGGAAAGGGATCCTCCCACTGCACACTGTGTCGGCCGTCCCCCAGCGCCGTCGTCTCCAGACGATTGCCATTGGACAACAGCACAGGATAGCGCTCTCGCGATGCGGTGATCCGAGTCCGATAACGCGCCATGACATCCGGTCGATCCAGCATGAAGGCGATACGCCGGAAGCCCATGGCCTCACACTGGGTACAAAACATGTCGCCTGAGCGGTAGAGGCCGGACAAACGGGTGTTGTTCTGGGGCCAGATCACCACTTCGGTAGCGACGCTGCAACGATCGGGCAGATCGAAAATGGTCAGTGACCTCGCATCCAGACGGAAGCACTCCGGGGCAAGCACTTCGCCATCCACCAGGACCGCCCGAAGATCCAGCTCCTCACCATCCAGAATCAGATCTGCTCGTGGCTGTGCTGAGTCCCGCTGCAGTTGCAGCAAACACCGAACCACGGTCTCTGCTTCGTCAAGATGAACATCGAGATCGACCTGGGTGCAACGGAAGGCCGAAGGGCGATAGTCGTGCCGGTAGACCGGCTGTGGGGAGGGATCGGATGCGCTCATGAACGCAGCATGCCCTGGCATCAGGCCGTGTCGACGCCTCCGGATGATTGACCGTCATACACATCCAACACCGCACCATCACGGTCGAAGCCCGGCCGCACATGACGATCGGCCAATATGGCAGCTTCGCCAGCCGCTCCTTTCTGTCGTCGCAGCCAGTTTTCGTATGTTTTCCGCTGACTGACGGCATCCAGATCACCAGCAGCATCGGCATTGAGTGCCTGCTGGCGGAGATGATAGAGCGTCACTGCGGCCGAAACCGACAGATTCAGACTCTCCGTAAAACCCTGCATGGGGATCAGAAAGAAACCATCGGCACCATCCTTCGCCGCCTGACTGACCCCCTCCGCCTCCGAGCCGAACACGACCGCCAGCGGACCGGTCGCTTGGACCTGCCCCAACTGCTCCAGATTGCAAACCGCCTTTGCTGCGAGATCGGACACAAAAATGCGGTAGCCATCTGCCCGCAAGGACGCGTAAGCCTCATCAATATGGGCATGGACCTGCAGATCCACATACAGATGAGTCCCCTGAGAGACTTTCCGGTTGATCTTGAACCGATTGCGTCCCGTCACCACATGCACCCGATGGATGCCGAAGGCATCGCAAGTCCGCACTACAGCGGTGGCATTATGGGGATCGAAACAATCTTCCACCACCACTGCTGGATTCAGACAACGGCGAGCCAGAACCTGTCGATATTTCCAAGCACGGGTTTCGGTCAACAAAGCATCGCCGACATGTTCCCCCACCGGTGACGGCAGGTCGTGCTGAAATTTCGCCCCGGCATGATCATGACCGCGCATCGAACAGGATCCTTTCACCATCGATTTGGATCGGAACCCGTTCCAGGCAACGCCCGAGCGCTGGACCATCAACACAGTCGCCGGTCGCCGCATCGAAACGCGCACCATGCATACTGCAGAGCAGACGACCATCCGGCTCCAGACACCGACCATTCCCCCAATCCAGGGTGGCCCCGGCATGCGGACAACGGTTGAGAAAAGCCTGCACCACTCCGCCCGACTTAACCAGAATGACCTCCTCCTGGTCATCAGCCGGATGCGGCACGGTGATCTGATCGAAATCGAGTCCGTCGTGCAAAAGCATGCCAGCAGCTTGGTATCGGCATCGCCCCGGCAACCGCCAAGACCCCCATGCCTGCAGCTGCTAGCATACAGCACTCCCGACGACAGGCTGTCGTCATGCCCTGGGACCCATCACGGATCGCGGCCATCGAGCACCACATCCACGGTCGTGAGTGGCAAAGCGTGGAGCGACTGCCGCATCTCGCCTGTCATTTTCAGGAATGCTGTTTCCGCGATTGTACCCTTGAGCGCCAGCACTGGCATGACTGCGTGTTCGAACATTGTAGCTGGGAACAAGGGCGATGGTCACAAGCCGTCTTCACGAACTGCCAATTCATCGACTGTGAATGGTTTCAAACCGACATTACCAACAGCGATCTGTGTCACTGCTTGGTCACAGGTGGCGACTGGCGTCCGCGCACGGTCAGCCGCCTCAAACTGAGCGACGGTGAGTGGTCCACCGTGCGGATCGAAGCCGATCGCTTCAAACAATGGCAGGCCGAAGACTGTCTGTTCGCGGGATGTCAGCTCGAAGGCCCACGGATCCAGCATGGCCAATGGCTGCGCTGTTCCTTCCAGGAAACCAAATGGCCGCGTCACATCGACAAACAATCCTTTACCGAATGCGATTGGCACAACACCGACTGGGAGCGTCGTCAGTTGCTGCGCTGTTCCTTTAGCGACTGTTCCATGCTCCGTCACCGCTGGTTTCAGAGCAGCTGTCGCCATTGCCGCTTCAGCGCTTGCGACCTGCGCGCCTGGCGTCTGGCCGGCAGCGATTGGAATCGCTGCCATTTCGACGACTGCAATCTGCACCGCTGGCGGTGGCAACAGAGCAATTGGACCAACTGCGGTTTCGGGTCCTGCACGTGGCGCAATGGCGATGACAGCCCACGTGGCTGGGACAGCAGCGCCCATACCCAGACCTGCTGGCAGGACATGGACCTCCATGCCCTGTCCTGGAGTGGCCGGCATATGGACGCGCATCGCTTCATCGCTTGCAACCTACAGCAGGCCAATTTCACCGGCTGTCGCTGCAATGATTGTGAATGGCAGCGCTGCGATCTCCGCCAAGCCAATTTGCAACGCTGCGGTGGCAGCCGTGCTGCGTTCATGGATTGCGACTTGCGCGAAACGATCTTCGATGGCGGCTGTTGGCAGCAGCTGGATCTGATCGATAACCGGCTCGGCCACACTTCGCTGCGATACTCCGAGCTCTACGAATGCAATCTCAGTGGGCTCGATCTGGGCCTGGTCGACTGCCGAGATGCGCTGTGGCGTGACTGCATGCTGTGCGGCATGACTGGTCCGGGCCTACGCCCAGGCTGGCGTCGTCTGCACCGCTGCGATTGCGACGAGGCCGAGCTGGATGGCGCCAACCTTTGTGATATCGACCTGCGCCACTCCAGCTTCCGCCATGCCTCGCTCAAAAATGCTCGCCTCTGCGGCTGCGATCTGCGCGGCTGCGACTTGACCGACTGCCAATTGGATGGCGCCGATCTACGCGACGCCCGCCGGAACGGCGAACGTCGCGACTGAAGCTGGCTCAGTTTACGCCCACCGGACTCCGGCTCTGACGCAGCAGCTGCTGCACGCAAAGCGGGACCTGGTCCAACTGCAGACTCCGCTCGCTTTCCAGAGCCGTCAAATGCCCCAGATGCAGTCGATCCGGCAAGGGGGTCAGGCGATCACTCACCGTGATCAGCCGACTCTGATCACTGGGCTCATGGCTCACCACCGAAGCCGACACCCCAGCCAAATTCAGCCCCAATGCAGCAACCAAGGCCAGACATTCGTCTTCGGCTTCCAATGGCTGCAGGGCGATGGCCCCCTTGCGGGCAGGATAACGAGCCAACAGATCACGACAGCGAGCGCAAATGGCCTCCTGCAGTATGGTGCGCATAGCTGGAACATTTCCCGGACTCCCCACCGGCAAACGCCTGGTCTCGGCCAGGGTCACCAGCACCGGTAGATAACAGGCAGCCAGGAGTTGCTGTGGATGCAAAGACCAATTCGCGCGCTCAATCAGCGTGCGAATCGCACCATATTGCTGATGGCGCAAAGCGCTGAGCAAATCTGCATGGAAACGACGAGCCTCGCCATGAATGGGCAGCGGCAGCGAACCGAGTCGGGCATAGGGACTCTCCATCGGCGCGTGCTGTCGTGGGATCACCGGATTGCCGTCCTTGATCAGGCTGCTGATGGCGTGGCCCTGGCGCACCAATTCCGCGATTCGTTTCAATTCCTCGATCTGCTGATAATCATAGATCCGATACCCGTTCTGACGACGCTGGGGCTTTGGCCAACCGTATCGTGCCTCCCAAATACGCAGAACGCTGGGATTGAGGTCGCAGGCCTTGCCGGCTTCCTGGATGCTGAACTGGGTTTTGTGGCTGAGTAGCATAGGACACCTCGTTGGGAACGTGATGCGCAGAGGTTACGGCTATACCCATCGAAGAGCGAGTCCGGCTCACGCTAATGGGTGCATATGATTCGTGTATACCCCTCGGCCATTCCTGGCTTGATAGCGCCGGGCCGGTGCACTGTCGGGGCGAATCGTCACCGGCGGCTTGTGCCGGATCACGCTCGGCTAGTATCCGCCGCCCCAGGAATCCCCACATGCCCGAACTGCTCCGTCTCCAGGCCGCCCAGGCCTTGGTCCCCACCGATTGGTCCCCCCGTGTGCTGGTGGGCCTCGATGGCTTCATCGATGACAACACTGCATCAGACAGATAAATCCTTCCCGTCGCGGTATTTATGCATTGTAAGCGTTTGTGCGCGTGAAGCCCTGTCTTGTGGCCTGAATATTTTCGCGCAAGATGGCTCGCCAGCCATTACCTGAACCTGTCTATGTTTGGTGGCGCAATGGAGCTGCTCATCCGAGCCAAAGCCCATTGCTCCGTCCATTTTCCTGATATTAGCTCAACGTGGGGGTGCCCCTTTGGAACCAGCCCTGGTCGATCTGTGTGAAACCTGGAATGATGTCCTCGATCATATCCGCACCCCGGAAAACGAACGCGGACTGCGAACGTGGCTCTCTCCTGACAAGGTCCAACCCGTCGCCTTCGAGGATGGCCGTCTGGTGCTCGGTTGTCCGACCTCCCTGATGGTCAATATCATTCGCGACCGCTACGCCGAGATGCTGTGCAGCGCCGTCAGTGAGGTCACTGGAGTGACCGTCAACGAAGTGCTTGGCCGGGTCTCCGGCGAAGCCTACCGCGAACACCAACGGCGCATCCGCAATCAACGCGCCGCAGAAACCATGCCGCCGGTCGCCGACCCTGAGCCCAAACGCCCGGCCCCCTGGGGGCGCGGATTCAAGCAGTTGCACGATTTCGTGGTCGGCCCCTGCAACCGCCTGGCTTACGATGCGATCATGCGCATCATCGAGCAACCGGTGGATCCAGTGAATCCGTTGTTCATCCACAGCTCGTCCGGCCTGGGCAAGACCCACCTGATCCAGGGCCTGGCAGTCGCACACCGCGACCGCCATCCCAATTGCAACGTGCAATACATGCGCTGCGAACAGTTCACCAATGATTTCATCGCTGCCTGCGACAACGGCCCTGCCGGCCTCCACCCCTTCCGGGTCAAGATGCGCCATGCCGACCTGCTGCTGATCGACGACATCCACTTCCTCAGCCGTGGGCAGATGAAGAAGAGCAAGGACGAGTTGTTCGAAACCTTCAATGAACTGGCCGAACGCGGCAAAAAAGTGGTCATCACCTCCGATGCCGCCCCCTCGGATATCAAGTACCTGGAAGACCGTTTCGTACAACGCTTCACAGGTGGCCTGGTCGCCACCCTGGATCGCCCCGATCTGACCGTTCGACGCGGCATCGTCCGCATGAAGTCCCAAGGCCACGAGACCAAACTGCGCGATGAAGTCGTCGACTACATCGCCGATCACATCACCGACAATATCCGCGAACTCGAAGGCGCGGTGAACAAGCTGATCTACATGGCGCGCAGCTATCGGCGGCAACCAGACCTGGCCCTGGTTCGGCAAGCCCTCTCAGATCTGGTGGTGCGTGATGGCGAAGAGCCCCGTCTGAAAGTCATCCTACGCGCGGTCGCCGACTACTACGACCTGCGAGTGGAAGAGATCCTCGGGAAAAGCCGCTCCGGCCCACGCTCCATCGCCCGCCACATCGCCATGTATGTCTACAAGGCATCGGGCGCCGACACCTATGCCGCCGTCGGTCAAGCCTTCGGCAACCGCAGCCACTCGGCCGTTGCCTACGCCTGTGAACAAGTCGCCAAATACCGGACGGAGCAGGAAAACCTGGATCGCTTCATCGAAGAACTGCTGCTGCGCGTCCGCCGCGATTGAGCCAACACATCCAGAGCGACGGCTTCACCCCGTCGCACCTGCCTGCCGGGCCCCGGTCGCTTGCCTCCCCCTGTCGCAACGTGCCCACCGCACGCACCATCCACCCCAAAGCAGCCATCGGTCAACTGGCCTCGCACCTGGACGCGCTCACCTCGGCAACTCGAGTTCATCACGAATCGCCCCCTGCAGAGAAGGCCAAGCCTGCCGTAGCCCCCCTTCTGTGTCTCCAAGACCAGATCAAGAGGCCTTTTGGAACCAGACTTACGGCTCACAGACTGGTCTTCGTTTTTGCTGCTTGGAGCTTGCGTCCGCCGTTGCGCGGACGTAACCTCCTTGCGTGCACCCATTCGCCACGATCAGTGTGTGATCTGATATTCTGCTCACTCCGACGATTCGTGGCTTGATAAGGAAATCGGCATGTTCCACCGAGCCTTGGTTCCAACCCTTCTCGCCTGCGGCCTGGGGGCCTGTCTGCCCGCCGCCAGCATGCATAACCGGCAATTCCACGATGTGGATCTACGCGACGTTCAGGCCAACCCCAAGGCCTATCAGGGCCTAAACGTCCGCTTCCGCTGCACCTTCGTCCAGCAAGCCGACCTCTTCACCCCGTTCCACACCCCGTTCTCACCCGAGCGTTACATCAACCTCGTGGTCTGGGACGACCAGGCCGCGATCTGGAATCCCGAGGTCCGCGCCGAACCGCTGATGAGTCTGTACTTCCCAAAGCAGAACAAACAGACCCTGATGCTGCAGCAACTCGACAAGTTCGATCTCATCGATGTCAGCGGTGAAGTGGTCGCGGCCTATCGCGCTCAACCCTGGATCCAGATCAACAACATTGCGCCAGCGAGCGAGGATGCCGTCTTCGATGCCGTGGTACTGAAGTTGCTGGAAGAGGCCGCCGAGCTGCACGAAGCCGAAGAATACGAACTGGCGGAACAGAACTATGCCGCCGCCCTCGCCGATCCCATGCCTGATGGTGCGCGCATCATCGCCATGTATCAACGAGCCCGAAACCTCTTCCATGCCAACCGCTACGAAGCGGGTGTCCAGCATCTTGCCAATTCGCTGGACGAATACCGAGATCTGGGCGAAGACCTACCCGTCGACATGGCCACCATGCACTACCAGATGGCGCGCGCGCAACAGGTCATGGCCGAACGCACCAGCGCGGAGGAAGCGATCGCGCATTTCGAGAGCGGCATTGAGCACGCCAGTGCAGCCATCGATCAGCGCCCCGGACTCGGCAAGGCCCATGCCACGTTGGGCATCTGTCTGGCCGGCATCGGCCAGCTGGACGACGCCCGTCTGCGCTGCCATCGCGCCGTCCGCATGCTGCCGGACGATGCCGAAGTTCGCTGGCACCTCGGCAAGATCTATCATCTGCAAAAAGAATACGATCTGGCCATCGAGACCCTCAAACGAGCTATCGACTTGGCACCCAAGGACTACCGGATCCATAAGAGCATCGCTGCCGTATATTTCGGCCGCGGCCGGACCAGCCAGAAGAAGAACTTCGACGACATCGTCATGGCCCTCCGCGAATACGACATCGCCATTCGACTCGAGCCCAACGATCCCGATCTATTCTTCTTCTCCGGTCAGGTGATCGACTACGCCGCCGAAAACGAGATCCAAGTCCGCATTGGCACTCAGACGATTGCAGCCACACCCGAACTCGCCGTCAAACGCTACATCCAATGCCTGGCCGTCGACAACACCTACGCCCCTGCCCATGTCGAACTCGGTGCTTATTATCGTAGCCTGGACCAGCACGAAGATGCGCTCAGCCACTATCAGTCCGCTGTCGATCTGCGCCCCACCAACATCGAATTGCGCAATCTGCTGGGCCAATACTACTGGGCCCTGGAACGTCGCTCCGAAGCCTATGCCACCTACCTGGAAATTAACCAGCTGGCCCCCGAACACGTGCCCACCCTGTTCGCGTTGCAGCGCCTGGCCTCCGAACAGGGGGACAACGAACAAGGCATCACCTGGGGCGACATGGTCCTGGCTCGCGAAGCCGATCACCTCCCAGCCCATGTCTGGCAGGCAGAGCTGCTGGAACGAGTAGGTCGCTACCAAGACGCCATCCGGCTTGCCGACCGTGTCCTGATCGACGATGACGACGCCCAGCGCATCGTTCGTGCCAAGCGTGTGCTGGTCATGTCCTACTGGGCGCTCGACGATTTGGACCAAGTGGTCGCCATCGGCTCTGGCATCGCTGAAGACGAGCGCGAACCAGCTCTGGTCCGCGTCGCCATCGCCTGGGCCCAAAGCCGAAATCAACAGCCAGCGGAACGGCTGCTCTCAGCGCAACAAGTCACCAAAGCACTCGGCGATCATCCGATGGCGCAGGAGTTCCTGGCCCATGCCTACCATGTGGTCGGCGCCCACCAACAGGCCAAACAAACGCTGGAAAACATCACCGGCAAGATTCCCTCAGAGGTTTACGCCTACCGTATGGGTATGATCCTGTTCCACTGGGGACCGGATCACTACGCCGCCGCCGTTCCCTTCCTGGAAGCGGCCAATGAACTACGCGATCGCCGCGAATTGCTGCATGATGCTCGCAATGAAGCGCGGGCCGCCCTGCGCGACATTCGCGATTACAATCGCGACCAGGAACGCGCCGCCAGGCAGCGCCAACAGGAAGCCGAACGACAAGCGCGCATCAAACAACGGGAGAAGGAGCGCGCTGAACGCGAAGCGGAAAAACGCCGCCGTGCCGAAGAGCGCGCCAAGAAGCGCGACCAGTAAGACGTTCTGGCAAGGCATTCATCGTATTGCCAGACCGCCACTCGGGCTCATCCTACGCCGGTCCACTTCAGCAGAAGTGGACCGGTTTTCATTGAGAGTTTCATGCTGGTCGAACTACGCGTCCAAAACCTGGTCATTATTGCCGATGCCGTGCTTCATCCGGGTCGCGGCCTCTGTGTTATCAGCGGCGAAACGGGTGCCGGCAAAAGCCTGTTGATGGACGCCCTCGGCCTCCTTCGCGGCAATCGGGCACAGGCCAAACTGATCGGACCTGCCCAGGATGCCTGCAGTGTTCACGCCATTCTGGAAGACCTACGCGATCATGATCTGCAGCAGCAACTCGAACAACACGGCATCCCCTGCGATGACCAGTTGATCTTGCGCCGACGCATCACCCGAAGCGGCCGCAGCCAGGCCTGGATCAATGATGTCCCCGTCGGCCTGGGGGTGCTGAAGTCCATCGGCGATCACCTCTTCGACATCCGCGAACAACACGAACACATCCGCCTCACCCATCCCGAACGACAACGAGCACTCCTGGACAGCTTCGGCGGACTCGAGTCGCAAGTGACCTCGTATCGGCAACTCCGCCAAACACGACACGAACTACAGACTCGCCTGCAGACCCTCCAGAATGGCACTGCCGAATCGCTCCGCGAGCGGGACTACTGTCGCTTTCTCTTGGATGAACTGGAAGCCCTCGACGCCAAGCCCGGCGAACTGAGCGAACTCGAACGCCGTCAGGAACTCCTCGCCGACGCCGAGACATGGCGCAATCGCACGCTGGAAGCAGCCACCGTGCTCTACGAAGCAGACGGCTGCGTTGCCGAACAGCTCGGTCGCCAAGCGCGCCAACTCGAAGCAGCTCCGTTGCCTGAACTCCAGGCCATCAGCACGCGACTCGTGGATGCCCAGGAACTGATCCGCGACGCCGCCATGGATGCCCTCGCCCTCAGCGATCAGATCAGCTGCGATGAAGCAGAACGGCAACAGGTGGAACAGCGCCTCAGCCACTGGCACGAACTTCTTCGCAAACACGGTGGTACCGAGGACAGCCTGTTTGCACAATGGCAACAGCTGGACCACCGCTACCAGCAATTGGCAAACCTCGACCAGAACATAGCGGAAGTGGAGCGGGAGCTGAAGCAGGTCGAAGCCGCCTATCAGGCGGCGGTCCAAACCCTCAAACACGCTCGCCAACAGGCCTTCGCCACCTTGGCGCAGAAAGTGCATACCGAACTGAAAGACTTGGGCATGCCCAAAGCGCGCCTGTCGCTGCATGAGCATTCCGGTGATAGCGCCGACGTCCAAGAGCTGCTGTTACGAACCAATCCCGGCCTGGCCGATGCGCCCTTGAAGTCGGTCGCTTCCGGCGGCGAAGCCGCACGCCTGGCCCTGGCCCTAGCTGTGGTCGCAGCCGATCACGTCGCAACACCAGTGCTGGTTGTAGACGAAGTGGACAGCGGCGTAGGCGGTCGCCTTGGTCTTGCCATAGCCTGTAAACTTCGCACAGTCGCCGCCCAACGCAGCGTTCTGGCAATAACCCACACTCCACAAATCGCCGCCGCTGCTGATCGGCATTACCTGGTTGTCAAACACCAGAGCGATGACCAGACCAGCATCAGCGTCACGGCCTTGGACGGGGAACGGCGGCTTGCCGAAATGGCTGACATGCTCGGAGGCGGCACTGCCGCCCGTAACCAGGCCAAGGCCTTGCTCAAGGTGCACGTCAACTCATGACACCGTACACCGCCGCTCGCAGTGGAGCTTTCATCTATATCCGCAGCCATGGTCTCGCGAACATGCAGAATGCGTCGGTGTTGGATGCCTTTCTCCGCACTGAAATCGAATCCGGCTGTCGCGAGGTCTGCATCGACCTGTCCGCCTGCACCGGCATGGACTCCACCTTCATGGGCACCCTGGTCGGCTTCGGCGATCTGCTGCAGGAAGACGCCGGCCGCTTGGTGGTGGTGAATCCCGGCCCTCGCAATCGCGCCTTGCTGGACACCCTGGGCGTCTCGACCGTCCTCCCCGTCTTCGACGAACGACAGGTACCACTAGAAGACGAATCCGCGTTCGCTCCGTTGGACTGCTCACCAGAGCAGAGCACGCTGCAGCGCATGGCAATGATCAAAGACGCCCACGAACGCTTGGTCACCCTGAACAATCATAATCAAAAGCAGTTCGCCCCCTTCATTGCGGCCCTGGAAGCTGACCTACGACGTCTGTCTGCGCAGGATGAGGCCGATTGATAAGGGAGCGGAAAGAAATAAAGGTAGCAGATCGCGCAGAGATTTTGTCGATCCTTCAAGG
>CAYONM010000102.1:0-13120 GCA_964405325.1 uncultured candidatus Brocadiaceae bacterium
GGCGGCAAAAGATCAAGTGAGACGCTACCTTTATTTATTGACGGGCCCTTAGTCCACAAACCAGGCGCCGCCCGGATCCCTCAAAACGGGAAATACCCCTCGGCATTGCGATACGAGATGTCCTGCACCATACCGCCAACCAGATCCCAGTCCTCGGGAATCAGGCCGTCGCGCATATCGCGGCCCAGGATCTGACATAACAGACGACGGAAAAATTCGTGCCGGGTGTAACTGAGGAAGCTGCGGCTGTCGGTCAGCATGCCGACGAAGCGCGACAACAGGCCCAGCTGCGACAGGGTTTCGATCTGACTGCGCATGCCATCGAGTTGATCCAAAAACCACCAGCCAGAACCGAACTGCATCTTGCCGGGTGACGAGCCGTCTTGGAAATTGCCGATCATGGTCCCCAAGACGTGATTGTCCTTGGGATTGAGGTTGTACAGGATGGTCTTGGCCAGGCGGTCATCCACATCCAAGCGCCCCAGCAACTTCGCCAGGGGTTTGGCGTAATTGCTGTCGCCGATGGAATCGAATCCCGTGTCCGGACCGAGTTTGGCAAACAAACGCGGATTATTGTTGCGGATCGCACCGATGTGGAACTGCTGCACCCAGCCTGCGGCGTGGTCCATGCGCGCACCTTCCAGCAGCATGGCGCTCTGGAACTGGGCGATCTCGTTCGTATCCAAGGCTTTGCCACATCGGGCCTTATCGAAGATCGCCGCAATGGCGACGGCGGAAAGCTCCGCTTCCGGCACGGTTTCCAAGCCGTGATCCGACAAACGACAGCCCTGCTCATGGAAATGATCATGTCGCTTTTGCAGCGCGGCCAGCAGATCATCGTAGCGATCGATGCTGATACCGCTAACGGCTGCCAGCTGATCGCAGTAGGCGTTCCAAGCGCTGAGGTCGCCCACCGCCATCGCTTTGTCTGGCCGCCAGGTGGGCAGCATGCGAAGGTCGAAAGTGCTGTCTGCGGCGACCGCGCAATGGTGCGCCAGGCTGTCCACCGGATCGTCGGTGGTACAGACCACGCGGACATCGAATTGCTTCATGATGCCACGGGCACTGAAAGCGGGATCGGCCAGTTTCTCGTTGCAGGCCTGCCAGATGTCTTCTGCGGTATCGGGGCTCAGCTGCTTGCCTGTGATGCCGAAGGGCCGCTTCAATTCCAGATGGGTCCAGTGGTACAAGGGATTGCGCAGGCAATACGGTACCGTTTCGGCCCATTTCTGGAATTTCTCCCGCGGTGCGGCATCACCGGTACAAAAATACTCGGCAACGCCATTGGAGCGCATGGCACGCCATTTGTAGTGATCGCCACCCAACCAGATCTCCGCCAAATCAGCAAAGCGATGATCATTCGCCACGAGCTCCGGCGGCAGATGGCAGTGATAATCGATGATCGGCATATCGGCCGCATACTCGTGGTACAGGCGACGGGCCGGTTCACTATCCAAGAGAAAATCGTCGTCCATGAAAGCCATAATGGAGTTCCTTATTGAATCGGTAACGACTCAGCCCCCTTCGCTCGGTCTCTCTTGGAGGGGCTTCAGACGCCGGAATACGCAGAAAAGCCGCCATCCACCGGTAACACCACGCCGGTAACGAAACGGGCCTCGTCCCCGACCAGGAACAGGGTCGCACTCCGCAGATCTTCGGGATCACCGAAACGCCCCATGGGCGTGCCGCGGATGATCTTGTCGCCACGCGCCGTGCGTGAGCCATCTTCGTTGGTCAGCAGGAAGCGATTCTGCTCGGTCAGGAAAAAACCGGGCGCCAGGGCATTGACCCGCACCCCACGCGGCGCCAGATGGACCGCCAGCCAGCGGGTGAAATTATCGACCGCCGACTTGGCGGCAGAATAGGCCGCGACCTTGGTCAGCGGCAGCTGCGCGCTCATGGAGCTGAGATTCAGGATATTGCCACCGCGGTCGATCAAATCGGCACCAAAAACCTGGCAGGGCAACAGGGTGCCAAGGAAATTCAAATCGAAGACCTGCTCAAAACCCTCGACTTGGGCGCCGAAGAAACTCTGGTCCAGCGGCGTATCGGCGAGCATCTGCTCGGCCGGCGTGGTGCCACCGGGATGATTGCCACCGGCACCGTTGATCAGGATATCCACCGGGCCAAAATGCTCGTTGATCTGTTTTTTCGCCGTTTCCAAGGCGGTACGATCCTGGACATCGGCTGAGATCGGCAGGGTTTCGGAAAAACCATCGGCCGCCAGCTCCCTGGCGAGATTTTCCAGTTTCGACACGGTGCGCCCCAACAAGGCGACCCGCGCGCCTTCGGCGACCAGGGCCCGGACCAGGGCGGAGCACAGCACACCAGCGGCACCGGTGACGACACAGACTTTTCCGTTGAGTTTCGGCATGACTTATTCCTCGATGGTTTTCAGGCTGGTGGCATCGAAGGCGACACCGGCTTCGGCCGCAACCTCGGCGAAAGCCTCGATTTCCGCAAAAGTGAACAGCAGTGCCTCGTGCTCCGCGCTGGCGGCGGCAGCGCGGGCTTCGATCTGCCCCGGCAGCAGGCACTGGTCGTTACCGGCGCAGAGCACGTCCTCCAGCACGGCCTTGACGTTGTCGCTCTGATTACGGCCCAAGGCGAAATCAGCGCAGTCCAGAGCCTCGGGTTTGATGCACTGGAAATAGAAATTGGCGGAATGCTTCTCGTTCGGATCGCCCGCACTGGGCCGACCGCGCAGGCGCGGCAGGCTGCCGCCGCCGTAAGCAGCCATCAGCTCATCGATCAACGCCAGACCATAGCCTTTGTGCGCACCGAAGGGCAACAAAGCGGCAACCTGATTCGGATCGGTGGTGGGCTGGCCATCAGCATCCACCGCAGCGCCCGGCGGCAAGGCCTTGCCTTCGCGTTTGAATTGCTGCACCCGGCCCATGGCGACGGTGCTGGTGGCCCAGTCGATGCAGATGGGGAAACCCGTCTGTTCGGTGGTGGGAAATGCCCAGGAATGCGGGTTGGTACCGAGACTGGGCACCTTGCCGCCGAAGGGCACCACCTCGGCCAGGCTGCTGGTACAGCAGGTGTAGGCGATGTAGCCGCGCTTGGCGGCGTCGATCACATAGCCACCGCCCCACAGATAATGGAAAGCGTTATCCACCATCACCGCGCCAATGCCGTACTGATCGGCGAGGTCCATACAGCGCTGCATGGCAGCAAAACCAACCGACTGGCCGAGTTTTTTATGCGCGTTCCAACGGTCAACCGCGGCGAATGCACTCCTGATCTGTTCGATCTCGGCCCCCGGAGTGCATCCGCCCACGGCTGAACCAAAAAGCTCATCCAAATGCAACGCCTTGATGGCGTTGTGGGTTTTGATGCCGTGCCAGCTCGCCAAACAGGCAAATTCCGCCGCATCCTTGGCCTCGGCCTCGGAGAAACCGCGCTGGCGATAAGCAGCTGCGACCAGCTGGTTATGTTGGATGACAGGCAATAAATAGGTGGTCATGGTAATTCCCTAAAAGTCTCGTTCAAGCCGCAAAGCGACGGCGCAAAGGTCCGAACCGGACTGGCGCCAGGAGGTTGGGAGGCAGCGTGGCCGTAGGCACAATAGACTCGAGCGGAGCAAATGCGATCCTCGCCTCACAATTCGTTGGCTTGAATGTAATCAGTGCCGCCAGAGAGGAATTCGACTATGTTGGTCGTAGCGCGCACCGCTTGCCGCTCGACACTCTCGAAGGTACGGCTGCCGATATGCGGAGTGACAATGCTGTTGTCGATACTCTGAAAAGGATGCCCCGATTGCATCGGCTCCTGACACAAGACGTCGGCGCCGTAGCCGGCCAGCTTACCGCTTTGGCAGGCGGCAGCGACCGCGACTTCGTCGATCAGACCACCGCGAGCGGTGTTGATCAGATACGCGCCGTCGCGCATCAGGCCCAGGCGCTGCTCATCGATCAGCTGGCGGGTGTCATCGGTCAGGTTCAAGTGCAGGGTCACAATGTCGCTCGCGCCGAGTACCTGCTCGATACTGTCCAGACGCTGGACCTGGAATTCCTGGGCGAAGTCCTCGGGCCAATACAGGTCATAGCCGACACAAGGCATGCCAAAGGCACGGGCACGACGCACGACTTCGCGACCGATACGGCCAAGGCCCAAGATGCCAAGCGTCTTGCCAAACAACTCACGACCGGTCTGGCGCTGCCACTCGCCGCCTTTGACCGCACGCAGATGCGGCCAGAAGGACTTGACCAGGCTGATCATCAGACCGAAGGCGTGCTCGGCGACGGTGGTATGATTGACGCCGGGCGTGAACAGGACCGGCACCTTCTTGACCGTGGCGTGGGCAACATCGATGGAATCCAGGCCGATGCCATATTTGGCGATCACCCGCAGCTTGGGCAAGGCAGCGTCGATGACCCGGGCGGTGATCTGGTCATCGCCGTTGAGCAAGCCATCGAAGCCATCGTGCTGCTCGATCAGCTCCAACAGCTGCGCTTCCGTCAGGGGGCCACGGGCGCGGACCACCTCGAAACCGCTGGCTTCCAGCAGATCGTGGTGACGACCGGGAGTGTCCTGATAACTGGTGGTGGTGAGGAGGATGCGCATGCCCTGTCCTTTCGCTCGCGATACTAGGCCGGCGGAATGCCGCCAAATAGGTGAATCGCGCCAAATTTGCACTATCTGCTCAGCCTCCAGGCTGGTCCTGGTCGCCCTGAGAGTCGCTTTTATCATGCGCGGGCATGAGCTTGGTGCACGCTGGTAACCTGTTGATCGCGACGCCGATGCTGGGAGACCCCAATTTCGCGCGGACCGTGATCTACCTGGTGGAGCACGGCGAGCAGGGCAGCCTTGGCTTTATCGTCAACCGCCCCCTGGACTCCAGCCTCGGCGAGGTATGGGAGACTTGTCCCGAACACCTGCAGGGCCTGCGCTGCTGTGGCGAGGGCGGCCCGGTGCACCGCGAACGGGGCCTGCTGATCCATGGCTATCGGGTCAGCGACGCGGCAGAGATCGGCTCAGGCCTGTTTGTCGGCGGTGATATCGACCAGATCACCAACCAGGCCCAGGCCGATCCGGATATCCCCGCGCGCGGCCCCCGCCTGCTGCTGGGGCATTCCGGCTGGGACGGCGACCAATTGGCCGGCGAAATCGCCTATGGAGCCTGGCTGGTCCGGCCCGGTGATCCACGCTTTCTGCTCAATCCGCATGCGCCTGAGGATTTTTGGGAAAATTGCCTTGCCGCCGGCCGCCCAGGGGCAGAACCCTCCGCCAACTGAAGACGAGGGTCTGATTATGCGTTTGTGCTCCCTGATGCTGCTGGGCCTGCTGTTGGTCGCCTGCGGATCGATGCAATTCCGGATCAACAACGATGGCAGCATGGAACGAGTCAGCCCGGAAGACGTAACCGAAGAGCGCGGCCAACAATTGGCCACACATATCGACAAGATGCTGGGGCCCGGCTGGCGCAGTAGCGTTGCCATCAACCCCGATCCCTACTACGCCTCCGACGAAAAGGATTTCAACAGCTGGTGGTGGGACCGGGCCCTGGTCCAGATCCTGATCACCGGCGGCCCCGACCAGCAGACGGACACCGTCAACCGAGCCGCGGTGGAGCGGCGCATCCAGTCCCGCATGCGTGACTGGATGACCCAAATGAACGCCTTGGACATCCAGAGCACGGTGGTGATCAGCAATGTACCGCTGGAGCAGGCCGTCGAGCAACAGCGTTATGTGGTACAGAAGGGTGACACCCTGGCCATGATCAGCACCGCCTTCTATGGTACACCAGACCATTGGCGCCGCCTCGCCGAGGCCAATGGCTTGGATATGGAACAGCCGCTGACAGCTGGAACCAGCCTGATCATACCACATTGGGAAGCGGCGGAGACGCAACCCGCAAGTCCTTGATGGCCAAAAACTTGCGACAAGCAAACGGTTTTGAGGCCGTGCCTGGCTGGACAGCCTGGCATTTGTGCTAGACTATCTCGGATGGAACGGCACCACGGTGCCGCCGGGAACCGAGCCGTATGCATTCCATGCATTCAGCGCAATTGATCGCCGTTCGACCGAGTCGGGTGCTGCCGGCCTCGATTATCACATCGCGTCATTATCAGCCGGTTCAACGTCGTTTTCGTCGACGCTATCTGATCAGCAGCGCGGTCACCATCTCGCTCCTGTCCGTCAGCCTCTGGGCCTACATGGGTCACCTGCGCCCGCCGTCGCAGTCGGAATCCAATCATTTGGCGGCCCTGCTTCCGACACTGCCCAGCCTGGCGCCGCGTTCGTTGGAGCCGCCAGCGACGCAAGCAGAGCCAGAGCCCGAACCAACCATCATCGCCCAGCCCGCACCAAAACCGGCACGCACCTGGGCCCCGATCCGGCGCGAGCAGGAACGCCTGGCCTCCGATCACCTGCCAGTGGACGACTGGCACCCGGTCCGTGTCCGGGTGGTGACCATCTCCGCCAAGATCACTGCGTACACCCCCTGGGACCACAGCGTCAGCAAGCCGGAATGGGCCGATGGCCTGGTGGCCTGGTATCCCGATGGTCGCAAACGTCGCGTCCGCGCGCATCCCTATGGCTTTGCCACCGACTGGAACCAATTCCCTGGCGGCGCCACCTTTATCCGGGTGCCCGGCTACATGAACCAGAGCTTTCCGCGTTTTCCTGAGAATTTCCGCGTCGTGGACGACAAGTGCGGCCAATCCCGCAAAGCCCGACGTCGCGGCCGGCAGCCGATCATCGACGCCCGTTTCCTGACCCGCTATTCCGCCATCGCCGGGCCAAACGCCTGGGGCAGCAAGCAACTCGAGGTCGAGGTGGTGTATCCCGCGGATTTCAGCCTGCCGCGCTCCTTGCGCCGCTGGGTGGTGAAATGCGAGTGGCACACCTATCAACATGGCGAGTTGATCGAACGCAAACCAGCGCCACTGCCCTGAGCCGTTGCATCAGCTGCCGCCAAAGCCAGCCTGCGCGACCATGCCCGCTCCCCTGACCTTGGAAGAACGTATTCGCGGCGAAGCCCGGATCGAGCGCCTGCTCACCAACCAGGCGCGGATCGTGCGCATCCGCACCGGCCACGACTGCGGTATGGGCTGGCGTTTGGACCGGTATCTGGGCGCCTGCTGCCCCAGCTTCGCCCGCTCCATGCTGCAGCGCTGGTGCAAAGCGGGCTACATCCAGGTGGATGGCCGGGCCGCCAAGGCCTCGGAACCGGTGCGAGCCGAGCGATGGATCGAGGTGAACGCACCCCTGCCGGAATTGCCGGACGACGATTACTTCAACACCGACCCCCTCGACATCCTGGCCACCGGTCGTGGCTGGCTGGTGGTGAACAAGCCACCGGGGCAACTGGCGCATCAGGCTGGCCGCGTTTTGTCGGGCACGCTCCTGAACCACCTGCAGGAGTGGCTGGAGCAACGGGGCGAAGATCCACAGGCCGCCTGTCTGGTGAACCGCATCGACAAGGACACCTCGGGCCTGGTGCTGTGCGCCTACGACAAGCACGTTGCCGGCCTGCTGGGCAGCAGCCTGGCCCGACACGACATGGAGAAGGTCTATCTGGCCATCTGCCAGGGGCAGTCGGAGCCAGCCCAGGGCGATTGGCGCAATCCCATTGGTGACGACCCCGCACACCGCCTGCGGCGCATCATCTGCGCCGATGGCCAACCCAGCCATACCGCGTATCAGGTCCTGGAGACGGCGCCGCACAGCAGCCTGTTGCGGCTGCGGCTGCATACCGGCCGCCAGCATCAGATTCGCATCCATGCCGCCCATAACGGACATCCGCTGGTGGGGGATTGGCTGTACGGCCAACCGTGTCAGCAGATTCGCGGACAGTGCCTGCACGCGCATCAATTGGTGTTCGACGACCCGGATAGCGGCGAAACCCGAACCGTGATCGCGCCCCTGCCACGGCAACTCCAGGAACTCTGGCAGCGTTTTCAGAGCGGCGAGGCCATCCAGCCACGCGACTGGTCCGAAACCGAGCGCAGCAAGCTGGGACTGAGCGACGCCACCACCAATAGCGGCGGCTGGCGACGACCGAGTTGGTTGAGCGAGGAGGAATTCCAGAACCTGAGCGAGCCGGTCCGGCCCCGAAAGCGCCCAGAGCCCGCGAGCTGAAATGATCCCGGCGAAGAAGACGCCACGGCGCGCAGCGCTCCCAGGAGCGAGCCTTATGCAGCCCTGATCCGGCCACCCGGGCTCGGTTGCCTCCGATGCCGGAGCCAACACCATGCGTCCATGCTTAGCCTCGCCCCTGCTTCCGATTTGGCCCTCTTGGCGGCCCTGAAGAAACACTGGGGCTACGACGGTTTCCGGGAACGGCAACGCGAGGCTATCACCCAGGTGCTGGAGGGCGGCGACTGCCTGCTGGTGCTGCCCACCGGCGGCGGCAAGAGCCTGTGTTACCAGCTGCCAGCAGCGCTTGGTAACGGCCTGGTCTTGGTGATTTCGCCACTGATCGCGCTGATGGACGACCAGGTCGCAGCGGCGCGAGAAAACGGCCTGCACGCCATTGCCCTCCATTCCAACCTGGATCCTGAAGCCAAACGCGCCACTTGGGCGGCACTGCATGATCCCTCGTTGGACCTGGTCTACCTGAGCCCAGAGCGGCTGTCGCTGGGTGATCTGATGCCACGCCTGGCACCGCGCCTGCAGTTGATCGCGGTGGACGAGGCCCACTGCATCAGCCATTGGGGCCATGATTTTCGGCCGGAATACCGGCAGCTGGCAGCCTGCTGTGACCAGGTGCCGGAGGTGCCCCGCATGGCCCTGACGGCCACCGCGACCCCGCAGGTGCAGGACGATATCTGCCAGCAATTGGGCCTGCGGCAGCCGGTGCAACTGGTCGGACACATCGACCGGCCCAATCTCTGTTATCGCTGTCTGCCCCGACAAAAAGTGGTCGAGCAGGTGGCGGCAGTGGTGGACCGACACCCCAAGGAAGGCGGCATCGTGTACGCCCTGTCGCGACGGGAGACCGAGCGCATTGCCGCCGGCTTGAACCGGAAGGGCGTGCAGGCAGCGCATTACCACGCCGGCATGCAGGCCGAAGATCGGCGTCGAGTGCAAGAGGCCTTTGTCGCTGAACGCTTGGATGTGGTGGTGGCCACCGTGGCCTTCGGCATGGGCATCGACCGCTCCAATGTGCGCTTCGTGGTGCATGCCGGCCTGCCCCGCTCCATCGAGCACTACCAGCAGGAGAGCGGTCGCGCCGGGCGTGATGGCCTGCCGGCGGAGTGCGTACTGCTGGCCTCGTCCGCGGACCTGGTCCTGCATCGCAAGCTGGCAATGAAGGACCAACCGGATCCTGAGCGGATCCGGACCTTGGATGCCCATCTGCGGGACATCGGCCGCTTCGCGGTGTCGCCCATTTGTCGGCATCAACTGTTGTGCCAGCACTTCGGTCAGGAACGGCTGTCATCAGAACACGGCTGCAATGCCTGCGACGTGTGCCTGGGCGAAACCGCGGCGCTGCCGGCAGACGAGGCCCTGCTGACTGCCCAGAAGATCTTGTCGGGGGTCTGGCGTTGCCAGCAGCGCTTCGGCATCCGACATGTCTGTGATGTGCTGCAGGGCCGCGATACCGAAAAGATTCGCCGCCTGCGCCACGACCAACTGAGCGTCCACGGCATTTTGAGAGTCGACGACGCCAACCTGCGCACCTGGTGCGATCAGCTGATGGTGCAGGGCCACCTGCTGATCAGCGAACAGGACGGCTTTCCGCTGGCGCAACTGACCAACAGCGGCGTGTCCCTGTGCAAAGGTCAAGGAGCGGTGCGGCTGAGCCGGCCGATTGCGACGAAGAAAAGCAAGCGGCCCGCCGCCGAGGTGCCTGGCTGGGTGGGCGTGGACCAGAGTTGCTTTGAGCGCCTGCGTGGCCTACGCCGCCTGATTGCCGATGCCATCGGCAAGCCGCCCTATGTGGTCTTTGCCGACTCCACGCTACGCGACCTGGCTCGCTTGCGACCGGGCAACGACAACGAGATGCGTGGTGTCAAAGGCGTGGGCGAACAGAAGCTACAACGCTACGGCGAAGCCTTTCAGGCCTGTATTGCTGGCGAGAACGCCGAGGACGCGTTCCAGTACTTTGGGGTGGAGTAGCTCAGCGGCCCAAAAAAGCGCACCAAGCAGACGTATCGGGCGGCGACCGGTTTGTACGAGTAGCTGGCGCTATCGGCCAATACGGATCTTATCCAAACCGATCTGCATACAGAAGCTGGCCAGACGCTGCACTTCGCCACCGGTGCCGGCACCATTGCCATACAGATGCAGGTGGACCCGCGCATTATGCACCACCGGCCGGCGATGCTCGTCGGCAATCTCTTGCAGCCGACGCTCCAGCTGCCGGCGAGTCATGGGCTGGCCATCCAACAAATACTCGAACCGTGATTGCACCTCGATGGTGTAGAGCGGTGGCGGCTTGCGATGGTCGTCAGGACCGCTGCAGGCCACCAGAACAGCCAAGCCAAGCAGGAGGAGCAGTCGTCGCATCAGAGCCGTCGTTCCTCGCCGCTTTCGGGCTTGGCGGGCTCGTTCTCGGCGATGTCGTCGGTTTTAGGCTTGCTGTCTTCGCTGGCGCCGCCTTCATCCAGGCCCTTGCGGAACTCCCGCACGCTACCGCCCAGACTGCGCATCACCGCCGGCAGATTGCGACCGAAGATCAGCAGCGCCACGGCGAGAATGAGAACCCATTCCCAGCCACCAGGCATCGATAAGAATCCGGTCAGCACAACTGTTTGCATGGAACCACTCCAAGGCGGCAGCGTAGGCGAAAGGCCTGTATCGCAAGATGGACCCGCCTTTGACCAAACTCCAGGCCAACCTAGGTTAGCGCATCAGAATGGGCTCACGCCATTTTTGCCTCCGATGGAACGGTCACCGTTTTGACGGGTCTCTGAAAGCACCCGTGCAAGCCGTAACGGTGCGAAGTCCGAGCCGGACTGGCGCCGGGAGGTTTGGAGGGGGTGGAGCGCCATGCCCGGGAAATCGAGCCCGGGCATGGCGCGTGTGCCCCCTCTGATGGAACTGCCAGCCTTGAATTTCCGACAAATAGGCTGATTCCCGCAGAGCGCCTTCTGGGAGTGTCGAACCCCAGCTCGATGGTCCCGTGACGGAATCAGCATACCAAAGGGGCCCCCATGCCACCCGCCGCTGCTCGCCTGGATCTGACCACCTGCATCCGTGATGTGCCCGACTTCCCCAAACCGGGGATCATATTCAAAGACATCACGCCGCTGCTGGGCAATCCGGAAGCACTGCATTATTGCATCGAAACCCTGGCCGCACGCTTTCGCGAGTCCGGCGTGACCAAGGTTGCCGGCATTGAAAGCCGCGGCTTTATTTTTGCCCCAGGCATTGCCCTGGCCCTGGGCGCCGGCTTCATCCCGATCCGCAAGCCCGGCAAACTGCCGTGGCAGGTCCGCTCGGTGGAATACCAGCTGGAGTACGGCAGCGACCGCATCGAGATGCACGTGGACGCAGTGGAGCCCGCCGACCGGGTGCTGCTGATCGACGATGTCTTGGCCACCGGCGGCACCCTGGACGCCGCCTGCCGCCTGATCATTGATGCCGACGCCACCGTGGTGGGCGCTGGCGTGGTGGTGGATCTGGCCTTCCTGAACGGCGCAAACAAGGTGCCCTGCCCGGTCACGTCGCTGCAACGCTATCAGTGATGGTCCACACCTTGCGTCCGTCACCGGTGGCCACAGTCTCCCCGTCTTCTTCTCAGCCAGCTGGCCGTCTACACGCCAGCTGGTATCCGATCGCCACAGCCCTTGTGAGAGCGACCATGCCGGCTCGATTCCTCAACCTTTTGTGCCTTTGTTTGTGTCTTACCTCCAGCCTGGCGACCGCAGCCGATTCGGGCCTGGGGGGATCGTGCCTGTCGGGATCGGATGATGCCGATCTTTCAACGAGCAACCAAGCCAGCTGGGTGAAGGGGCCGAATGGACAATGGCGATTGATGGAATACGGCCCGGGCCAGACCCAAGGGGCCAAGAGGCCAGCACAAATGATACTGGGCGAGGGCCTCGAGATCGAACGGGTCCTGCCAAATGGCATGGTGGTCGTGGTCGATGAATCGGGTCAGCGGAAACTGATCGACCCCAGTCGTCAGGAGGGACTGAAAGCCACCAGCAAGCTCAAGGAACAGCCCTGGACCAAACGCTCCACGCTCCTGCCGGTCTATGGCATGGACCTGATCACCGATGCCTTGCCCATGCCGGATGAGGAGGAAAGTGATCCCGCCCAACAATTACAGGATGACGACACCAGACGGCACAATCTGCAGCGGAGGCCAACAAGCAATCCCTACCAGGAACCGAGGCTGCTCATGGGCAAGGACGAGCCGGACAACCGCTTTGGCAGCCGGGATCCGGGCCTGACCGGGGCCGTTGAGCCCCAGTACATCCCACGCGCCAGAACCACCCGCCAAAGCGGCACCATGGCCTATCCCAGTTCCCGACCAGAGAACCAGACCCTGCAGGCCGGTGACACGGTGCGCATTGTCACCTGGGGCGGAGTCACCATCAACGATACCTTCCCGATCAGTCCCGAGGGCAATCTGGCCGTACCCGGCTTTGGTTCGCTACCGCTGGCTGGGTTGCGGCGAGTGGAAGCGCAACAGGCGGTGACCGAGCTGCTCCGCAGTCACTACAAGCATGCCGGCGCCCTGCTGAACGTGGACCAGGCGGCGCACATGGCGGTAACAGTACTGGGTGAAGTGACGCGACCCGGCATGCATCTGGTGCCGGCCAATGCCAGCCTGCTGGCCTGCCTGAGTGCCGCTGGCGGCAGCCTGCGCCGGGGCAGCCTACGCCATATCAGCGTCACCGAACCGGGAGCCGAGGCCCGCCAGGTGGACCTGTATGCCCTGGCCACCGGCCGCAGTGCCGAACCTCTGCAATCGCTCCGGCCGCAAACGATGATCCTGGTCCCCCTGGCCGGCCCGCAGATTCAGGTCTTTGGCGCGGTCAAACGCAGCTACAGCTTTGAATTGGACACGGATTCCAGCCTGGCCCAGGCCCTGGACTGGGCCGGCGGTCTGGAGGCCACCGCCGATGCTCATCGCATTCGTCTGCTACGAGAGAACGCCGATGGCCAAAACCTGCTGCTCTACAGCCAGAGCGATTTGGCCCAACTGCCCGCCCAG
>CAYONM010000103.1:0-13056 GCA_964405325.1 uncultured candidatus Brocadiaceae bacterium
TTCGACCTCTGAGGGACCCGTCAACAAAGACGGCTTCTCCAGAATTCCCGGGGAAGCCGTTTTTGTCGCCATACCAGAAGCCAGCTGGCTTCAGGCGCGGCTCTTACCACCGGAAAGATTCACCGTGGTGCCGTGCACATAACTGGATCGCGAACTGGCCAGGTAGCAGACCAGGTCGGCGACCTCGCTCAGCTTGCCATCACGGCCCAGGGGAATGGTGCTCTTGTTCAGGTAACCAGCGCGCAGCTCATCCACGGTCTTGCCGCGGGTATAGGCCAGGGATTTTTCATAGGCCTCCGAGCGCAAAGCAGTGGCTTCCATGATGCCGGGTGCCACGCCGACTACGCGAATGCCGTGCTTGCCCAGTTCCTTGGCCCAGGAGCGAGTCATATTGTAACCGGCAGCCTTGGTGGCGGCATAAACGCTCTGACCTTCGGAGCCTTCCATGCCGCTCTCGGAATTGATCATGATGATCACGCCACCCTTGCCATCGGCCAGCATGCCGCGGGCAGCGGCCTGCGCACACAGGAACTGGCCTTTGCAATTCACCGCGAAGACCTTGTCCCAGACATCGGCGGTCAGCTCTTGCTGGCCGTTCGGGTCCACCAGCAGGCGCGGCACGTTGATACCAGCGTTGTTGACCAGGATATCGACTCGGCCGAAGCGCTCGCAAGCAGTGGCAAACGCGGCAGCGACGCTCTCCGACTCGGCCACATTGCAGCTGACAAACAGGGCCTCGGTGCCGGAAGCACTCAGCTCGTCGGCGGCCTTCTGACCAGCCTCGGCATTGAAGTCGGCAATCACCACGTGCACGCCCGCCGCACACAGACCCTCGGCAACGGCCCGGCCAATGCCCAAGGCACCGCCGGTGATCACCGCACATTGTCCATTCAATTCCAGCCAGTCGCTCATCGTTGATCACTCCTTTGCCGGCGCAGGCTAGAGCAGAGCTATTCAGCGCAACCGATACGGCCAGATGCTGAGCGGAGCTGAGCGCATGGCCCAAGACCGACCAGCCAACTACTCCGCCAAGGCCCGCACATCCACATAGCGCAGCACCGCCACCGAGGCCCAAAGCAGGCTACCGATGCCGCAGACCAGGGCGATGGCCAAGACCAGCAACAGCGGACCGCTGGCGGCCACGGGTAATTCCGAGGTCACCCCCGGCCAGGCGGCCCAGCAGGCGCTGATCGCGCCAATGCCGGCGCCAAAGAGCAGCAGCGGACCATATTCCGACACCAGCCACCAACGGATCCGGGCTGGCGCGTGGCCCATGGCGTAAAGCGCCGCCAGTTCACCGCGTCGTTCCCAGACGCCACGATACACCACCAGACCCAGGCCGAGGCCGGCCACCACCAGACCGGCAGCACCCAGCAGCTGGAAGATCGCGATATAGCCGTTCTGGATCCGATGCAAAGCCGCCAGATAGGCGCGTGAGCTGCGGACCTCCAGGCCGTGATCGCCAAGCGCCAGACGCAATTCCTCGCGCAGGGCGGTTTCGGCTTCGGCAGGCACATCGATCAAGAGGCGCGGAAAACCCGCGGCCGAGGGGAAACGCTCGCGCAGCACCGCGGCCGGAATCAGCACGCTGCCCTGCAGGATGCAATCGCCCAATTGCGCCACCGGGCGCAGACGCAGGGGCTGACCGAACTCGTCCTCGTACAGCAGCTCGCCGCCGAGACCGGCGCCCAGGGCCCACATCAGGGTCGCCTCGTCGAGAATCGCAGGCACCGCACCATCTGCAAACTTGGCTGTCAATAATTGCCACCCTGATTGCTCCATTCCGGTCAGCTGACCGCTGAAGCGGAAGCGTCCGACGAGCTTGTCCGGATCGACGCCCACCAGGCTGGGGCGCTGTGCCCGTTGCAAGTTGGTGCAGTCGGCATCGGTGCCCTGACTGATGCGCAGCGGCAGAATGTCGATCCCGGCCGGCCAGTCCGCTTCGAGTATCTGCAGGGATTCTCGGCCTGAAACCGTTCCGGGGTCGTGCCGTAACGGAATGGCGACATCAGCTATCAAGGCATAGCCACCGCTGGGCGTCTGTTTGGCGCGGACATCAAAGACCTGATGCCGATATTGGCTGCCCACCGCCACCACCAAAAAAGTGCCCATGGCCAGCAGGATCACCACCGTCAACGCCCGTCCCGGCCGCCGGCGCAGTCCGGCCCGAGCCAGGGCGCCAAAACCACGACTGCCGGCACCACCCGGCCGCCGCAACAGCCAAGCCGCCAGGCATGCACACAGACCGATCAGCAACAGAAAACCGCCACCGAAAAAGGCCAGGGGCCGGATATCGTCGGCAGTACTGAACGACAGCACCATACCGCCGACCAAGGCCAGCAGCGCCAGCAGCGTCAATAGCAGAGCAGCAGCCGGATGCGGCCGCAGCGGCTGCGCCTGACCATGCAGGAGCAGCGGGATGGGTTGACGCACCAAGCGTCCCAAGGCGCGCCACACCACGATACCGCCAATGATCAAAGTACTCAGCAAACCCACCAGCACTGTCCCTGGTGCCAGCACGACGGGAATCGCTTCGGTGAGCACCTGTTCGACCCAAATCCGATGCAGCAGACCGGACAATTGCCCAGCATACCACCATGCGATCACGATACCCACCAGCAGACCCGGCAAGGCGCTGAGCAGATATTCCGCCAATAATTGCCGCCGGACCCGACTCGGCAGGAAACCCATGCCAAGGAGCGTGCCCACCTCGCGACGACGCTGCAAAGTCGCCAGCTGCAACAACAGACTCAACAAGGCGATACCAGAGGCCACCAGCACCATGTTCATCGCCAGCAGCATGCCGCCGAAATCCATGCCCTGGGTCACCGACTGGCGCAGTTCTGCTTCCAGATCGCGCACCACCAGGCCCAGGTCGGCCGGTTCCACCAGATGCCGTAGGCTGGCGCGCACCGCTTCGGGATCGCGCTCGGGAAAACGAATGGCAGTCAGGTTGCCAAATCGGTTGTGCCAGAGCTCCTGCGCCGTGGCCAAGGGCAGGAAGGCCTTGGGCGCACCCTGATAGGTATCCCAATATTCCTCATCCTTGTCGCGGATGGCATCCATGTCGATGACCATGCCGGGGTCCCAGTCGGCACAGTCCTGCTTACCCGCCAGACCCGGGAAGGGCGGCATCAATTCAGCATCGATGGCGATGCCCTGCATGGGCAGCACCCCGGCCACCTGCATGGCGTAACTGCTCTGTTGCAGGGTGTTGCCGGCCCCCGGCAGAAGATAATGCAATTCGATGGCATCACCGGTCTGCACCTGCAAATCGTCCGCCAGCCACTGATTGATCAGCAGTCCGTCTGCGGACCAGTCCGCTGGCGGCTGCGGCCCGTTGGCAGGAAAGGCAGCGGCCTCCAGGCCCGCGACAATGCTGTAGGGTGTGCTCCGCTCACCCGCGGTCACTTCGGTGACCAGATAGCTGAAGACCCCTTCGCCGCCGTGCTGCAACAACACCGACACACCGGGGTCGAGAAAAATCCGCTCGCTCTCCAGGCTGGTGCCAGCATGACGTGGCAATAATTGCAGGCCGCAATCTTCCGGCTGCCAACTCTCGGTCAGCACATCGCGCAGATGACTAGCAGGCAGATCCGCCAAGAGAGCATTGGCCGGGGCACCGCCTTCGCCGGAGAGTTCCTGAACCCGCGCCAAGGGGAGGAAAATATTCGCCACCGGTGTCTGCTGACCACGCAGATCGAAGTTGCCGAATTCCGGCGCGTCGACGATCGCGGTCACGGCCTGGCGCAACGAGGCGATGCGGCCGTCCTCCGGTGCCAGCGGCGCGTCCATGGGCATCCAACGCTGCACCGGCAGACGCAACACCAGCTCATCGCCCACGACAACCTGCAGACGATCAGCAGCCAGGCGATTGAGCACCAGACCCGCAGCCGGGGCAGCGGATTCCGGTGCCAGGCTCCAGAAACGTTCGTCGCAACCGATGATCTGGGCTCGAGCCAGACCGGCCTGGTCGGAAGAAGCGCTGCCGGAAACGATCAGCGCCGGGGCCACCTGGCCGCCGCCAGCCTCGGACAGGCGCAGTGCCAAGTTGTCGGAAAACGAACGGCCAGCGCCGATCAGACAGCTACGCACCTGACCGATCTGCAACTGTGAACGCTGCCGCAGTACGTTTTTGACACTCGGCCCCACCAGCAGCGAGCCAAGGAGCACCGCCGTGGTGACCGCCCAGGCCAAGGCCAAAAGAATATGCATGCGACCGTGATGGCGCAGTCGTGCCCACATGTTGCTCACTCCTTTGACCTCGTCTTCGTTTCAGACGCGGCTGCATCGACGAAAGGACTCTTTAAGACGCTGTCACTTCGGTCCGCAATCGGCCATCGGCGAGGTTTTGCACCGCCCCCAGCCGATCGGCAACGCGCGGGTCGTGGGTCACCACCACCAGGGCGGCGGCGATGCCCTCCTGGACGCTGGCCAACAATTCCGCCAACTGCAGGGCATTGCCGGTATCCAAGGCGCCGGTCGGTTCGTCGGCCAGAATCAGCTGCGGATCATTGATCAGCGCCCGAGCCACCGCCACCCGTTGCCGTTCACCGCCGGAAAGCTGCTGCGGCCAGGCGTCAGCGCGGTCGCCCAGGCCAACCCGTTCCAGCAATTCGATGGCGCGATCCGCCTGCTCCGGATAAATGCTGCCCTGGCTGGCATATAGCGGCATCACGACGTTTTCCCGGATGGTGGCGTGCGGCAGCAGGTGGTGATCCTGGAACACCAGACCGATGGACTCGGCGCGCAAGCGGCAGCGGCCTGCCACGCTCAACCCAGCCACGTCCTGCCCCAGAATATGGATCGTACCAGCATCGACGGCCGCCAGGCCGCCAAGGAGATGCAACAAGGTGCTTTTGCCGGAACCCGACGGCCCCATTACGGTCAGACGCTGACCGATCGCCAACTTCAGATCAAGGCCGTCCAGCACGACCCGCTCCGGCTCGCCTCGACCGCCGTAGACCTTGCGCACACCCTGGCAATGGATGGCCGTTTGTTCCTCATTCATATGGTCTACCTTTCTTTTTCGGACGAAGCTCGCACGCCAACCTTTACCTAGCAATCGTATCGCTGCGCAAGCGACGCGTTCTTATCCTTCTACTTCCGCAATCAGATCCAGCATCCCTTGGCACATGCTGTCCAGACCATAGTTCGCGTACAAGGCCGGCTGCGCCTGGACCACCCGTTGCCGCTCGCGTTGCAGCGTCGCGGCATCGCGACACAGCGGCTCCCAAGCCGCGGCCAGAGCAAGCGCTGCATCTGTTTCCATATCCACCAACAGACCAGCGTTGCAGGTCTCGAGAATTTCCGGCAACGCCCCACGTCGCGGCAAAACCGGCACCGCACCGGCGGCCAGGCCCTCGACCGCGTACAGGCCAAAGGCTTCGCCATAACCCGGCACGACGCTAAGAATATGCACATTCTGCAAAAACCGGATCTTCTCGGCCCGATCGCAATTGAGCGTCCAGTCCACCCGCGCGCTCAACCCGGTCTGTTCCAGGAAACGGCGCTGCTCGGCAACATACCGTTTATCGGCCCCAGCGCAGCTGCCACCAATATGCAAGCGCACCGAGGGTAGGCGCGCCGCCAGGCGACAGAAGGCGTCCACCACCACGTGCAGGCCCTTGATCGGTGTGCAGTGGGCAAAGAAGCCGATCACCGGTGGCTGCGGTGATGGCTCACCGACAGCATAACCTTCGAAATCGATGCCGTTGCTAACAACAACAACGTTGTCCAGATTGCATCGCTTTCGAATCACCTCGCCATAATACTCGCTGATGCCGACGCAGGCATCGGCTTCCTGTAGACGTTCGCGCATCAGATCCCAGGTGGCCCGCCGGTGACGATCCGGCAGATCATCGACGAAACTGTCCTCGCCCTGCAGGCTGACGATCACCGGACACCCCAAACCCGCTCGCAGCCGCGGCACCAAACCGCCCAGCAGGGCATTGGAGACAAAGACCGCCCGATACGGGCCGTTTTGGTGCAGGTACGCCACCAGTCGGTCGATTTCCGCCGCCTGATGCCCGGCCGGCCCACGCAGATTATCCACGGTCAGACTGCCCAAGGTCTCGGGGTCGGTCATGTGGCTGTGCGCGGCAGCAAAGCGCAGCAGGATCGGCCGGTCGACCATCTTGTCGACCCAGGTCGGCAACCGACGATAAAAACCAGAGCTGTGCCGTAAAAAAGCACTAATACCACCCATGAAGATCGGGCAGCTGCCGGCTTCCTCCTCATCCAACTGCATCGGCAGATACAAGGGCACCAGCTCCACGTGATGGCCGCGCTCGCGCAGGCCCCGGCCCAGGGCGTTATCGCGCATACAGGTGCCGCAGTGGTAGGAGCCGGTGCCGGCGGTAATTATTCCAAATCGATCGCGGGTCATGGCGCTCACTACTCCGCGGAAAATGCGTAGACGCTACCGTCCAGACAGGCTACCACCAGATGGCGACCGTTCCAGCCAGCGGCGCCGAGGATGTCGGAGCCACAATCGTACTGCCACAGCTCGTTGCCGCTGGCCAGATCCAGCAGATACACCCGGCCATCATCGCTGGTGGCAACCACCTTGTCGTCAATGACGATGGGCGAACCGACAAAACCACCTTTGGCACGGAAATGCCATTGTTCTTCGCCACTGCTTCGAGCCAAAGCCCACAACCGTCTCGACTCGCCACCAACGATCACCAGGTTTTCAGTAATGGCCGGCAACGCCGGCAGTGGACCGCGGGCCTCAAACAGCCAGCGTTCCTCGAAATCGTCCAGACCGACGGCCACCACCACCTCTTCGTGCAGACCGAAGACCGCCAGCTGATCCACCGCCGCGGCGCCGGCGATGATGTGGCCGATGCTCACGTAACTACCACCCTCTTCGCCGCTATTCAGATCGATGGCGCGCAAGGCACCGTCACAGCCGCCAACCAAAGCGACACCAGAGGCAACAGCCGGGGAACCGTTGACGTAATTACCGGTTTCGGCCCGCCAGCGTTCGCTGCCATCGGTCGGATTCAGGGCGTAGCAGAAATTATCATAGGAGCCGAACAAAGCGATGCCGCCACCCTCTGGCAAACGACCCAGGGCGGCGGCGCTTTTTATTTCGCCATCGGTCTGGAAACGCCAGCGCTCGCTGCCATCGGCAGTGGCGTGGGCGACCATCAGGCCGTCGTCGTCGCCGACCAACACCAAGTCCTGCCAGCGCGCCGGCGCAGCGGTGATCGCACCCTCGCGCTGCACCTGCCAGACGATGCTGCCGTCAGCTAGATCCAGGCAATACAGCGCACCATGATAGCTGCCGAGATAGACCCGCTGCTGGTCCACCAGGATGTCACCCTCGAAGCTGGCCTCGGAGAGGGTGACGCGCCAAACGCGCTGCAAGGGTGGCTCCAGGGAACCGTTCAGCACCCCACTGCCACCAGCATCACCCCGTGGCAGGGCGATATCGGCCGCAGCGAGGACTGCAGTCACCAGGAACAGAGGGAGAACGTGCTGCATGGTTCAGGACTTTCCATCTGCTGGCTTCGAGCTGCCTTCCTCGTTCTTCTTGGCCTGCAGCAACTGCACCTGAACCGTGCCCGGATGCTGTTCCGGCACAGGCTGCAGGCGTAGGCGGTGTACCTCACTGCACAAAGGCTGGTGTCGCGGATAGCGGATCCGCCAGCCGGTGATCGGCCGACGCGCGCCGTCCGGCAGATAGCGGTCGATGGGTATTTTTACCAGGTTGACCCCGGCAGCCAGAGTGACCGGCAGTTCGAACCATTGCCGTTCATGATCCACCAGCAGTTGCAGGCCCAGCTGCAAGGTGCCGGGCTTGTGAATCTTGACCAGCAGCTCCAGCATCTGATCGGGCCGGGCCTGGAACAAGCCAGGCGCCAGACGGGTGGACATCAGCCATTCAACGCCGGGCTTTTTCCAATCCATCCGACCGATCAACTGCTGCTGGCCGTTGACCCGACGCTTTTGCAAGCGCCCCTCGTCCAGATCCTGCAAGCTGCCCGGACCAAAAATCACCGCGCTGGGGACCGGTCGTGCCACCTGGGTGACGCTGGCCGCCGGCTCGTCCTGGGGCCAGAACGACCAGCTGCCCAAACCAAGCCCCACACTGAGCAATAGCAGGGCGGCCACGGCCAACCGGGCAGCCTGTCGCCAGCGCAGGCGTTCGCGTTCGGTCTGGATCGCCCGGCCCTGCTCGCGCAGCAAGCTGGTGAGGCCGGTCAGCTGCACATAGCGCTGCCGCCAAGCCGGCTCGGCCAGGGCGCGACGCATCAGGTCCAGGTCGGCCTCGCTGGCGCTGCCGTTCTCCAAAGCCTGGAGCACCGCATCGAAGCGGTCGCCATCGATGTTGGTACTGGTCACTGATTGGATGGTGGTCGGCATCAGGAATGCACTCTCTCACACGTCCCGTTCAAGCCGCGAACGCGGCGCGAAACCGGGGAGGTTCGGAAACCGGGAGCCCGGCTGGCGGGGGAGCCGAAGGGCCGGGAAAATGGCAGCTTGCTGCCCCGGCCTGGAGGCGTGAGTCCCCTCTTCTGAGGCAAAAGCAGGCATTAGGAATGCACTCCTTTCTTTTGCAGGCACTTCAGCAGCGACTGCCGAGCCCGAAACAGGACCACATTCAAGGCATTGGTGGTACAGGACAGCACTTCGGCAACATCGGGCACATCGTGGCCACGAAAATAGCGCAGCTCAACGGCTCGCTGGGAACGCGGGCTCAGGCGCCCAACGCACTCACGCAGCTTCCCTTGCTTGTGTTGCAGTTCGTCCAGGTCGGTTTCATTCTCTTCAAAGGCCTGCTCCACCAGCTGCATCAGACCCTCATCGAAGATCACCTTGCTGCGCCTTTTGGAGCGCCAGTGCATGCGGGCCAGGTTGCGTACCGTACCACAGCACCATTTGTAGGTGTCTTCGATCACCTTGTCGGCCTCGATGGCTCGCTGCATCTGGATATAGCAGTCCTGCAAGAGATCCTCCGCCAGCTCGAAGTCGTGTACCATCCCCTGAACATAGGCCAATAACTGGCTACGCCGGGACAGAAACACGCGAATATGTGCTTCCAGTTGCTCGTGCACCCTTGAGTTGCCCTCCCCCTGCGACCCTTACAGGCCGCGTGCATTGGTTCAACCAGTCTGGACGCTCGGCGAGCAGCGACAAGCGAGCCAGGTCTCAGGATGCCGCACGCCGACTCTGTAATCTACCCTATCCTTCGGCAACTTCGATGTGACGGGCTCTTGCCGCCACCGATGCCATGGACCCGCCCTTTCAACCACCCCCTCAGGACGACGCCCGCACGCGGGCCGCATCAGAATGGAACGTATGAGCACGGTGTTGCACTTCTGTATCAACCTGCCGGCAATGCTCCTGGCAGCCTGGGCCCTGTTCACCTTGCAAACCGTCGATTCCGGGGCGCAGGTACAACGCGTCCCACTGAACCAGGGCCAGCGCGATGCTGCCGTCAAGATCGACCTGTCCGGCGAGTTCCAACGTTTTGATGGCAAGCCCGGCCAAGACCTGGGCTCCTGGCCCGCCTTCCGCGGCGCCAAAGCCGACAACATCGTCCAGGGTGGCCCAGCTCTGGCCGAGGATTGGGGCGAGGACGGTCCACCGGTGCTGTGGAGCATGCACCTGGGCGACGGTCACGCCGGACCGGCGGTGCGCGACGGCAAGATGTATCTGCTGGACTATGACGAAGAAGAACTGCGCGACCAGTTGCGCTGTTTCAACCTGGAAGACGGCACTGAGATTTGGCGACGCAGCTACCCGGTCGCAATCAAGCGCAACCACGGCATCTCCCGCACTGTCCCGACCCTGGCCGGAAAACAGGTGGTGAGCATTGGACCCAAGTGCCATGTGCTCTGCTGCGATGCCGAGACCGGTGATTTCCGCTGGGGCATCGACCTGGTACGCGAACACGGCAGCAAGGTACCACTGTGGTACACCGCGCAGTGTCCGCTGGTTGATGGCAACACCGTGGTTCTGGCCCCGGGTGGTCCCGACGCCCTGTTGTTGGGGGTGGACCTGCGCACCGGCGAAGCGCAATGGCGTACGCCCAACCCCAACAACTGGCAGATGAGCCACGCAGTCATCACCAAGATGACCCTGCACGGCGTGCCGCAGTACGTGTACCCGGCGATCGGTGGCGTGGTGGGTATCTCGGCGGTCCCCGGACATGAGGGCGAGCTGCTGTGGACCAGCACCGACTGGACCCTGAGCGTGGTCGCACCCAGCCCGGTGCAGCTGTCGGACAACCGCATCCTGCTGACCGCCGGCTACGGTGCCGGTTCGATCATCCTTCAAATCAAGCACGACGGCCAGAGCTGGAATGCAACCGCCAGCCAGTCACTGAGCGTCGAAGAGTTCGCCTGCGAACAACAGACCCCGATCGTGCACGATGGCCTGGTGTTCACCATCATGCCCAAAGACGCCAAGGGCCTGCGCCAGCAAGTCGTGGCGATCGATGAACAGGGCCAGTTCATGTGGAGCTCCGGCGCAAAAATGCGCTACGGCCTGGGCCCCTTCCTGCTGGCCGACGACAAGCTGATCGTGCTGGACGATCGCGGCACCCTCAGCCTGCTGCAATGGTCCCAGACCGGCTGCAAACTGCTGACCGAACACCGCATGATCAAAGGCCGCGACGCCTGGGCGCCGATGGCGCTGGTGGACGGCCGACTGCTGATGCGTGACGATAAAACCATGCTCTGTGTCGATTTGCGTGCCAATCCCTGAAACGCCCCATCGGAGGTCATCGTGAGCCAGGTCCCCCCCTACGATCTCAGTCCCTTTCTGGATGTGCCGGAAGAACTGCTGACCTACCACGAAGTGCTGCGCCAGCCCTTGCCGGCCGGTGTCAACCATATTTCCTGCAGCCGCTCGGGCGAGTTGTTTGCCGCCGGCACGAAATTGCTGCGCCTGGACGACCAGGGCCAGGTGCTCACCAGCGCGAATCTGGACGAGCCCGCCACCGCCCTGGACGCCTGCTGCGACCAGATGGCCATAGCTCTGCCCCGTCGGGTGCAGGTCTACGATCGCGAGCTGCAGCTGCTGCAAGACGGTGCCAACCTCGGTGAAAACGCCAGCCTGGTCTCCGTTGCCCTGGACCGCGATCGCATCGCCGCCAGCGATTTCGGCCAACGTCGCATCTGGCTGCTGGACGGCCTCGGCAACCCGAAAAATCAGATCGACGGCGTCAGCGCCGACAGCAGCACCGGCTTCCGCCTGCCCAGCCCATATTTTCCGTGCACCTTCGGCCCGGATGATCAGCTGTGGGTCAGCCACACCGGCATGCAGCGAGTAGAGCACTGGCAAGGCACCAAGCTGGTCGCGCATTTTGGCCAGACCGGCATGAGCATCGAGCGCTTCTGTGGCTGCTGCAATCCGGTGAACCTGGCCATCCTGCCCGGTGGCGATCTGATCACGGTCGAAAAGGGCCTGCCACGCATCAAGCGCTACACCCAAGATGGCAAGCTGGTTGCTGTCATCGCACCACCGCGCAGCTTCGAGCTGACCACCCGGGGCATCGGCCTGGCGGTGCATCCCACCGGCCGTATCTGGGTGTCAGATCCCAAGCGCCAGCAACTGATCGCCTACGAGGAACAAGCATGAGCAACGAACGAAGAGAACTCTTCCGACAGTTGGGTCGAGCCGGCATCCTGGCCGGCATGGCGGCTTTCGGGGTCATGCTGGGCAAACGCGGCCAGCTGGCCATAGACCCTCCAGATAATTGCAGCAGCGCCTGTGCCAAATGCCCCATCGGCGAGGACTGCTCCCTGCCGCGTGCGGAAAAACGCCGGCAATTGCTGGGCAGCGTCCGCGGGAAGGAGGTCTCCAATGGCTGAAGATGACCAGGAAAAACAGCACCCCGGTCGCCGCGATGTGATCAAGGGCGCCGTCGCCGTGGCCGCCGTCGGCGGTACTGCCGCAGCGCTGTCTGCCAATGAGGACATGGTCTGGCAGATCGATCCGGAAAAATGCACCTGGTGCGGCCGTTGCGCCACCGAGTGCGTGGTACAACCCTCGGCAGTACGTTGCCAACACGCCTACCAGATGTGCGGCTATTGCGAGCTGTGCTTCGGCTATTTCGAACCGGCCGCGGTACAACTGAACGAAGCCGCCGAAAACCAGGTCTGCCCGACCGCTGCGCTGTTGCGGGAGTTCGTCGAGGATCCCTATTACGAATATCACGTCGACCGCGAACACTGCATCGGCTGTGCTCGCTGCGTGGCCGGCTGCACCAGTTTCGGCAATGGCTCTTTATACCTGCAGATCCAACGCGATCTCTGCGTCAACTGCAACGAGTGCCAGATCGGCCAAAATTGCCCGGGCGACGCCATCAAACTGATCCCCGCCTCCCAGGCCTACATCCCCAAGGGCAAGGCCTGAGCAACGCTGCCTACCGCTGTCGACCGAGGCAATTTCCCACAGTCGACAGCGGCAGAAACGATTAATCTGTACGGCGTCATCCATCCACAACAGAGAGGATATCCTGCATTGAAACCGCTGCGAGCATGCTTCGGCCCGATTACCAGGCTGTCAACGAGACTGTCAACCATCCTCCTCAGTCTGTGGGCGCTGCCAATCGCGGCGGAAAGCCGTTTTCCGAAGCCAGACTTCACCAAACACTCCCATCCGGAACAGGTCTTCATAGACGGCAAGGAAAGCTGGATGGCCTGGGCGGATGTCGGCATTCTCGCCTTGTTCCTGCTGATCGGCATCTGGCTGACCCATAGGGTGCGCTCGCGCGCCGCGGTGGTGGCCCTGGGCCTGGCAGCAGTGGCATATTTCGGTTTCTGGAAACTCGGTTGCGTCTGTCCCATCGGCGGCATCCAGAACGTGGCTCACGCCGCCGTCGACGGCGGCACCACCCTGCCGCTGACCATCCTGTTGATCGTCGCCCTACCGCTGGTGGTGGCACTGTTTTTCGGCCGGGTGTTCTGCGGCACGGTCTGCCCCTTTGGCGTGATGCAGGAATTGGTGATCCTCAAACCCTTGCGGCTGCCATCCTGGCTGGCCGCAGCCCTGACCCTGATCCCGGTGATCTACCTGGTGGTCGCCCTGGCCATGGCC
>CAYONM010000104.1:0-13044 GCA_964405325.1 uncultured candidatus Brocadiaceae bacterium
GCCGGCACCGCCTCGCCAACGCGGAGGGTGATTTCCGGCAGCACGGTCCCGCCGCTGCGGGCGTGCGGCCCCAGCGCCAGCTCCGGCAGCATGGCCATGCCACTGGTGTCCTGGATCCGACTGATGCGACCACGACGCAGCAACACGCGATATTCGCGGACCACCTGTTCCCGGCACTGAAAGGACACCGCGCCTGCCCTTTGCAGCGACGACACGGTGCGTGGCACGTTGCCGATTTCGAAACGATTGCTGGCCGCCACCTCGGGATGGCTGCTGCCGGGCGGCAGCGCGCCCAACCAGGTACGAGTGGTGTCAGGCCGGTCGGGGCTCAGCCAGGGGGCGCCGAAACAGAGCACGGTGACCACAAGAATAAAACCCAGACAGACCATCGCCGGCCAATGCCGCCGTAGTCGCCCCCAAGCCAGGCGAGCCAGGGATTGATAGGCCTGCTGCTCAACCGGATCACTCATGCCAATCGGATCCTCGGATCCAACAGGCCGTAGGCCAGATCCGTCAGCAGATTGGCGACAATCAGAAACAGGCCATACACCAAAACCGTCCCCATCACCAGGGTGTAGTCTCGCGCCAGGGCCGACTCGACAAAGACCCGACCGAGCCCCGGCACCTCGAAAATCAATTCCACCACCAGGCTACCGGTCAGCAGGCTGGCCACCGCCGGACCAAGAAATCCCAACACCGGCTGCAGGCCACCGGGCAAGGCGTGCACCAACACGATGCGCCACCGCGGCAAGCCCTTGGCCTCGGCAGCGCGAATGTAGTCCTGATGCAATACCTCCAACAGACCTGCACGCGACAGACGCGCGATGCGACCGGCAAACGGCAAGGCCAAGGTCACCGCCGGCAACAGCAGCAAGCGCGGATCCCAGCCATCGTACCCGGCCGGTGGTAGCCACCCGGCCCAAATACTGCACAGCAGCACCAACACCGGTCCGATGACGAAGGGCGGCATGCTCAGCCCTACCAAAGCCACCGCCATGGTGCCCCAATCAATGATTCCACCGCGCCGATTGGCCGCCACCAGACCCGCCATCAAGCCGCCGCTCAGGGCCAGGGCCAGGGCCAGGGTACCCAACAGCAGACTGGGCGGCAAATAGGTCAGGATGATCCGAGTCACCGGTGTATCGGGCTGGGAAAAACTGGGGCCGAGATCGGCCTGCAGCAGATCGCCGAGAAAGCGCGCGTACTGCTGCCACACCGGTTCGTCGAGATGATACTTGGCCGCCAAAGCCTGCTCCACGGCTGGCGGCAGATCACGCTCCTCATCGAAGGGCCCACCCGGTGCCAGGCGCATCAGGAAAAAGGCGAGGGTCACCAGGACCCAGAGCACGATCGGCGCCTGCCACAGGCGCCGGATCAAATAGGAGCGCATACAACCTAGGCTGAAAGCTCCCTGGCCGGCGACAAGTGATAGAAGCTGAGCCCGCAAAAACTTCGAGCAGAAAAAGTTGTTTTTGCGGGCTCAGCTTCGGGGTCCGAGGGGCGCAGCCCCTCGAAAAAAAAGCGAAAACCGGGCGCCGACCGATACCATTGAACCCGTGGGTTCCGGGCGGCGCCCGGTTTGTAAGCCCACGGCTGTGTCCCTGAGCAAGTCGACTTCGTGCCGACCGGACCCGGCTCCCGCACGAGAAATCTGTGGCAAGGCCACCGCTGCGGAAAACCGACCAAGCGAGGACGGTCAGAGCCATCGGTGGCATGTCGCCCAGCGGAACCTAGCCTAGCCACACCATGACCAGTGATCTGCCCTGTTTCATCGACCTGGAAGCCTCGGGCCTAGGCCAAGACAGCTACCCCATCGCCGTCGCCTGGAGCCTGCCGAGCGGCAACATCCACCGCTTCCTGATCCGTCCTGATGCTCGCTGGCAGCATTGGGATGACGAAGCCGAACAGATCCACGGCATCGATCGAGATCGCCTGCAACGCAACGGTTGGGAAACGTCGTATGTCCGCCAACGCCTCCATGAGGACCTGGCCGATCGCACCGTCTACTCCGATGCCGCCCGCTTCGACGAGCTCTGGCTGGAACGCCTGTTCGCGCTGATCGACGAGCCCATCCCCTTCACCATCGGCGAGGTGGAAGACCTGTTCATCGAACGTCTGCGCCAACCCGGCGAAATGGTCTACGAAACCTGCCTTCGCTTCGAACGCCTGCGTCAAGAGGTCCAGGCCAAGGCCAGTGGCCGCCACGATGCCGGCTACGACGTTGGCGCATTGATCCAATTCTGGCGCCATGCCCAGGGCAAGCCGGTCAAAATGAACCACGGCATGGGACCACTGCCACCCAGCACCGACACCGGCACCTTCCAGCCGGTCAAGCTCCGGGGTCGGGGTCGTTGACCCCCCGCCGCACCGACAAGGATCCCGGCCATGAGCGAAGCCCGCGAGATCCTCGACCACTGTCCTCTGTTCAGCCGGGTCGATGACGACCGCAAGGAAATCCTGATCGGGATCAGTCAGGTCCAGAACGTTGCCAAGGGCACGCTGCTGTTCCGTCAGGGTGACCACTGTCGCGCCATGTACGTGGTTGGCTCCGGCCAAGCGCGGGTCTTTCAACTGAATCCCAACGGCAAGGAGCACACCCTGTATCTGGCCAGCCCCGGCAAGACCTTCGCCGAGATCGCTGCCATCGATGGCCTGCCCTACCCGGCCAATGCCGAGAGCATCACCGCCTGTCGCCTGCTAGCGATCGACGCCGAAGGCATGGGCTATCGCCTGGAAACCGACCACCTGCTGTGCCGGCAGGTGATGCTGGGTATGGCCATGTGGGTCCGCCATACCGTTGCCCTGCTGGAGGACGTGGTGCTGCGCGATGCCGTCGGTCGTCTGTCCCACCACCTGCTGCAATTGCCAGTCCAGGACCAGGCAGCGCAACTGCCAGCCAGCAATCTCCATATCGCCAAGCTGCTCAACCTGACCCCCGAAACCTTTTCCCGCAGCCTGCGCCGCCTGAGCGACCAGGGGCTGATCAGCGTCCAAGGCCGCCAGGTGAGACTGCACGACCGTGACACCCTGGAGACCATTGCCGCTGGTTTGGCATGATTCATGCAGTATCGGATGCGCACCGGTCAAAAAGACCGACAGAACGGGGGAGTATGGTCATGCCGACCTATGAATACGAATGCCAGACCTGCGGCGTCGTCGAAGCCTTCCAACAGATGAGCGAAAAGCCCCTCAGCAGCTGCCCCGAATGCGGCAAGAAGGGCTTGAAGAAGCTCGTCAGCGGTGGCGCCGGCCTGATCTTCAAAGGAGACGGCTTCTACGAGACCGACTACGGCCGCTCCAGTTCCTACAAAACGGAAGCCGCCAAGGATCAGGGCCAGACTCCCTGCGCCAACGGTGGTACCTGCCCCGCCAAAGACGCCGGCTCCTGTCCGGCCGCCTAACACCGACCCGGTCACTTTGACCGGGTTATCTGGTCTCCCTGGCGTGGTGCCGGTCGCTTTCGGCCCAACCACCCCAACCGGAGCCTGCGCCGGAACCTGGCACGCCATGTGCATTGCCGGTCGGCGCGAATCAATCGAACCATTTTTCATCCACCCCCTTTTGGAGTGAGAATCCTATGGCAGCCAAGCAGCTTGTCTTCGACCAAGACGTCCGTGACAAGATCAAGTCCGGTGTCGCGAAGCTGGCCACGGCCGTGCGCTGCACGCTCGGTCCCTGTGGTCGCAACGTCATCATTAACAAGAGTTTCGGCTCCCCGCAGGTGACCAAAGACGGCGTCACCGTGGCCGAGGAGATCGAACTGCGCAACCAGTACGAAAACATGGGCGCGCAGATGGTGAAGGAGGTCGCCTCCAAAACCAACGCCATCGCCGGCGACGGCACCACCACTGCCACCGTGCTGGCTGAGGCCATCTTCAACCAGGGCCTGAAGGCCGTGACCTCCGGCGTAAGCCCTCTGGCCCTGCGCTCGGGCATCGACCAGGCCGTGAAGGCCGTGACCGCCGCCCTGGACAAGACCGCCAAGCAGGTGAAGGGCGACAGCAAGAGCATCGCCGACGTGGGCGCTATCTCCGCCAACACCGATCGCTCTATCGGCCAGATGATCGCCGACGCCATGACCAAGGTCGGTGAAGACGGCGTCATCACCGTCGAGGAAGGCAAGAGCCTGCACGACGAAGTCGACGTGGTCGAAGGCATGCAGTTCGACCGCGGCTACATCAGCCCCAACTTCGTCACCGATCAAGACAACATGATTGCCGATCTGGAAGAGCCGCTGATCCTGATCCATGAGGACAAGATCAGCAACGTCCACGATCTGGTCCCGCTGCTGGAGAAAGTCGCCAAGGCCGGCAAGAGCCTGCTGATCATCGCCGAAGACATCGAAGGCGAAGCACTCAGCACGCTGGTGGTCAACAACATGCGCAAGGTCCTGAAGTGCTGCGCGGTCAAGGCCCCGGGCTACGGTGACCGCCGCAAGGCCATGCTGGAAGACATCGCTGCGTTGACCGGTGGCCGGGCCCTGATGAAGGACCTGGGTATCGACCTCAAGAGCATCGAAGTTGCCGATCTGGGCAGCGCCAAGAGCGTGAAGGTGGAAAAAGAGAACACCACCATCGTCGAAGGCCAAGGCAAGCGCGCCGATGTGCAGGGCCGGATCAAGGATATCCGTCGCCAGATCGAAGACACCAGCTCCGACTACGACCGCGAGAAACTGCAAGAACGCCTGGCCAAGCTGGCTGGCGGCGTCGCCGTCATCAAGGCCGGCGCAGCCACCGAGGCCGAGGTGAAAGAGCGTAAGGACCGCATTGAGGACGCCCTCAACGCCACCCGCGCCGCGGTCGAGGAAGGCATCGTCGCCGGTGGTGGCGTTGCCCTGATCCGCGCCGCCGCCGCTATTGCCAAGCTGGACCTGGAGGGCGACGAACTGATCGGTGCCAACACCGTCAGGCACGCTGTTCGCCTACCGCTGATCGCCATCGCCGAAAATGCCGGCGCCGAGGGCGAAGTGGTCTGCGAGGCCGTGCTCAAGGCCAAGGGCAACCAGGGTTACAACGCCAAGACCGGTCAATTTGAGGATCTGGTCGCGGCCGGCGTGATCGATCCGGTGAAGGTCGCCAAGAGCGCCCTGTCCAACGCTGCTTCCGTAGCCGTGCTGCTGCTGACCACCGACGCCATGATCTGCGAGATCAAGGAGAAGCAGGAAGCCCCCGCCGGCGGTGGCGACATGGACGGCATGGGCGGCATGGGCGGCATGGGCGGCATGGGCGGCATGGGCGGCATGATGTAGGCCGCTGCTCCCAGCCTAAACGACAACAACATTTTCAATTCAAGGAATTCATCATGGTCAAGACTTCCATCCAGCCCTTGGACGATCGCATCATTGTAAAGCGTTCCGACGCCGAAACCCAAAGCGCCGGTGGCATTCTGCTGCCTGAAAACGCCAAAGAGAAGCCCCAAAAAGGCGAAGTGATCGCGGTTGGCCCCGGCAAGCAACTCGACAGCGGCGAGCGCGCCACTCCCGACGTGAACGCGGGCGACGTGGTCCTGTTCGGCAAGTACTCGGGCACCGAGATCACCGTTGACGGTGATGAGGTGGTGATCCTACGCGAGTCCGACATTCTTGCCAAAATTGGCTAGTCCTTAACACCTGAGAGAACACCTGAGGGGGCTCACGTCGCCGGCCCGGTCTCGCTTCGCTCGAACATAGGCCTCTGCCTGCGCCCCCTCAAACGCCCCCGCTTCGCGCCCTTCGGGCTTGATCGGGATGATCGTTCCAACAGTTCAATAAACAAAAACCAACTAAAGGAAATCAACACATGGCTAAGCAGTTGATGCACTCCGAAGATGCCCGTCGCAAGATCCTCGACGGCGTCAAGATCCTGGCTGACGCGGTCCGCGTCACCATGGGCCCTACCGGCAAAGTGGTTGCCATCGAGAAGAGCTTCGGCGCTCCCACCGTGACCAAGGACGGCGTCACCGTCGCCAAGGAAGTGGATCTGCAGGATCCCTTCGAGGACATGGGCGCCAAGATGGTCCGCGAAGCGGCCAACAAGAGCAGCAAGGTCGCTGGCGACGGCACCACCACTGCCACCATCCTCACCGAAGCCATCTTCCGTGAGGGCCTGAAGGCCACCACCGCCGGCGCCAATCCCATGGACGTGAAGCGTGGCATCGACAAAGCGGTCGAAACCGCCGTGGCCGGCATCGAGAAGCTGTCGACCAAGGTCAAGAACAACGACGAGATCGCCCAGGTTGGCACCATCTCCGCCAACAACGACGAAGCCATCGGCAAGATCCTAGCCGACGCCATGGACAAGGTCGGCAAAGATGGCGTCATCACCGTTGAAGAAGCCAAGAGCACCGAGACCACTCTGGACTTGGTCGAAGGCATGCAATTCGACAAGGGCTTCATCAGCCCCTACTTTGCTGCCGGCGCCGAGAACCAGGAACTGAACATGGAAAATCCGCTGGTTCTGGTCTTTGAAAAGAAGATCAGCAATCTGCGCGAATTCCTGCCACTGCTGGAGAAGGTCGCCCAGGCCAGCAAGCCCCTGCTGGTGATCGCCGAAGACCTTGAGGGCGAAGCCCTGGCCGCTCTGGTGGTCAACAAGCTGCGCGGCACCCTGAACGTCTGTGCGGTCAAGGCCCCCGGCTTTGGCGACCGGCGCAAGGCCATGCTGCAAGACATCGCCATCCTGACCGGCGCCAAGTTCATCTCCGAAGATCTCGGCGAGAAGCTGGAAGGCGTTGAGCTGGCCGATCTGGGCAGCGCCAAGTCGATCACCATCGACAAGGAAAACACCACCATCATCGAGGGCGCTGGCAAAAAGGCCGACATCAAGGCCCGCATCAGCCAGATCAAACAGCAGATCGAGTCCACCACCTCGGACTATGATCGCGAGAAGCTGCAAGAGCGCTTGGCCAAGCTGGCCGGCGGCGTGGCCGTGATCAACGTTGGCGCTGCCACCGAGCCCGAGATGAAGGAAAAGAAGGCTCGCATCGAAGACGCCCTGCACGCTACCCGTGCTGCCGTCGAAGAAGGTATTGTCGCTGGTGGCGGCGTGGCCCTGCTGCGCCTGATCAAGGACGTCGAGAAGCTGGTCGAAGAACTCGAGAGCGCCGACGAGCAGGCCGGTGCCCGCACCCTGCTGGGAGCGCTGAGCTCGCCCACCAAGCAGATCGCCGAGAATGCTGGCAAGAACGGCGCCGTGGTCATCAACGAGGTGCTGAACGCCAAGGGTGTCAACATTGGCTACAACGCCCGCACCGGCGCCTACGAGGACCTGGTCAAGGCCGGCGTCGTCGACCCCGCCAAGGTTACCCGCGTCGCCCTGCAGAACGCCGGCTCCATCGCCGGCCTGCTGCTGACCGTCGAATGCATGATTACCGACCTCAAGGATGACGACGACGCCATCGCCGGCGCCATCGCCTAAGCTCCGAACACGCGCGAACCCCACAAAAAAAAGCCGGGCGTGCCCTTTGGGTGCGCCCGGCGTTTTTATTTTTCACGATTATGCCTACCTTGAGGCTGCCATCAGAGGGGGCGCTGCGCGAAGATAGCGCCACTCGCGCTTTGGCTGAGCAGAGCGGATCACCGAAGAGATCGAAAACATGCCACCGGTCCTGCAGGACTATGTCCGCACCGGCCGGTCCAAGGTCCAAGGTCCAAAAACTGCGCGGTTTCCGCGAACAGGTCAACGGCACCATCGCCGAATTGGAAAGCAAAATCGACGACTTTATCCTGGAATACACCTATGGCGATCTCGACGACATCAGCGTCGATGCCGAATACGCCCAAGTCTTCACCGATGCCGACCGGCTGCTGCAGGAAATGCGACAGCCGGAATAATCGTCAAACCGTCAAACCGTCAAACATCGCAGCCCGAGATCCTCGGGATAGCCAAACATCAGATTCAGATTCTGCACTGCCTGGCCAGCCGCGCCTTTGACCAGATTGTCCTCGGCCGAGGAGATGAATAGGAAATCACCTTCGACTTCGCAGGCGAAATCACAGTAATTGCTGCTGGCGACGTTGGCCACCTCCACGGCCTGGGTATTGGCGCGCAGACGGACGAAGGGCGCGTTGCCATAGGCCAGCTGCCAGCAGTCCACGATGGCTGCCCGGTCCACCCCAGCCGAAAGACGCGCGGTGATCGACGACAGAATACCACGGGTCAAGGCCGCCAGGTGTGGCACAAAATGCAAGTGCACCGGCTTTCCCGCCGCCGCAGACAATTCCTGGTCGATCTCGCCCGTATGCTGATGCGCCAGCGCCTTGTAACTGTGCATGTTTTCATTCAGCGCGTAGTAGAGGTTATTATTCCCCTCCAGGAAACGCTTGCCGGCACCGGATGCGCCACTGAAACAAATCGCCGACAAGGGGGCGCTGAGATCAAGATGGCCTGCACGCAGCAAGGGAATCAGGGGCAAGAGAATACTCGTGGGATAACAGCCAGGATTGCCAACCAGATTAGCGTCCTTGATCTGCTCACGCCAACATTCACATAGCCCATATATAGCCTTCGGCAGCAATTCGGGACACTGATGCCCCCCCTTATAATAGCGGTCGTACAGGTCCTGGCTGTGCAGACGGAATTCGGCACCGATATCCACCACCCGGATGCCTGCAGCGAGCAGCTCGGGCACAATGGCGGTGACCTCAACGCTCTTTTTGGCCAAAACGATGGCCTTGGCACCAGCGGCACGGATCGCATCGGGCGTGTCCGGCGCCAAAATCAGATCGCTCTCGTGCACAAGCGCCGGCACGGCCTCGCCCAAGCTGGTCCCAGCCAGTCGATCGGAACCGGCATGAACCACGGTAAATCCAGGATGACGCAACAGAATGCGGATAGCACCCTCGCCGGCATAGCCGGTGGCACCGAGAACCGCGACGGGAATGGGATCATAGCTCTGCATGCTGGGGCATGCTAGAAAGCCAAACGCTTTTGCCTATGGCCGACCCGATGTGACATTGTCGAGGAAGCTATCAGCTTAGGCTGCCGGTATGCAACAACGAGTCGTCATTATCACCGGCGCGTCCTCCGGCATCGGCGCCGCCATCGCCCAACGCCTGGCCGCCAGCTGCCGCCTGCTGCTGGTCGCTCGACGCGCGGAGCGGCTTCAGGCCCTGGCCGACAGCATCCACGATCAAGGCGGCAGTTGTGCGGTCCATGCCGCCGATCTGGCCGACCCGGATGCGATCCACGACGTGATCCAAGCCGCCACCAACGCTTTCGGCGAAGTCGAAGTCCTGATCAACAATGCCGGTATCTTCCGGGTCGCGCCGCAAGAACAGCTGACCGCTGCCGACGCCGACCAGCAATGGGCGATCAACGTCCGCGCTCCCATGCTGCTGACCGCCGCCGCCTTGCCGCTTTTGCGCCAGACCCGCGGCCTGATCATCAACGTCTCCAGCATCGTCACCGAGAATGCTTTTCCCGGCTGCGGCACCTACACCGCCTGCAAGCTGGCCGTGGAAGGCTGGAGCCGCTGCCTGCGCGAAGAGGAACGTGCCCACGGCGTGCGCGTGGCCGTGTTGGCACCCGGCGCCACCGACACCGCAGTCTTCGACGGCATGGACGTGAATCGAAGCAAGATGATGCGGCCCGCCGACATCGCGGCGGCAACCCAGGCCATCGTCGATCTGCCACCGACGGCCAGCATCGAACGCATCAGCCTGATGCCACCAGCGGGGGCTTTTTAGCCGCCGGCAATCGCCGGCACGATATCGACGCTGTCACCATCGCGCAGTTCGGTTTCCTGACCTTCAAGGAAACGGATATCCTCTTCGCCAACGAACACATTGATAAAACGCCGTATTTTGCCGCTGTCGTCACAGAGTTTGGCACGCATGCCCGGATGTGCAGCCTCCAGGGTGCCAATCATCTGGTCGATGCTGCTCGCCTCCAGCTGCACGTCGGCCTGATCACCGGTCAGATTACGCAGCACGACCACGCTCACACCAACGCCAAAGCCCCACGCAAGGCCGCGATATGCGCCGGCGTGGTCCCACAGCAACCGCCGATAATGCGCGCGCCTGCCGCAACCAGTGCCTCGCAGGCAGCGGCCATCTCCTCAGGCGTCATGCGGAAGCGGGTCTCGCCGTCCACCAACACCGGCATGCCAGCGTTGGCATGCACCAACAGCGGCACCGACACCGCCTGCTGCATCTGGCTGAGAATGCTGGTCATCTGCTCTGGGCCACCACCGCAGTTGGCGCCCACCACATCGGCACCGGCGGCCACCAGCCCGATGGCCGCGTCGGCCGGGCTGACACCCATCATGGTCCGATAGCCCTGGCTGCTCTGATCGAAGGTCATAGTCGCGACCACGTCCAAAGCGGCAGAAACCGTTTTGGCCGCTTTCACTGCGCAGGCGGCCTCTTCCACCGCGCTCATGGTCTCGACCACCACCGCCTGCGCGCCAGCATCGACCAGAGCCTGGATCTGCTCCTGGAAGATCGCGATCATCTCGTCTTCTTCCAAATCCCCATAGGGCTCGAGAAACTCACCGGTCGGTCCGACGCAGGGCATGATCACAGCATCAGGAGCGCCGATGCGGCTGTTCTCGAAACCGAGCCGATTCAGTTCGGCAACGCGATCAGCCAAGCCATAGTGCGCCAGCTTCAGGTGATTGCCGCCAAAGGTATTGGCACAGACGATATCCGAACCGGCCTCGGCATAGGCGCGAGCCACCGCCTGCACGGCTTCGGACTGCTCGGCATTCCACAGTTCCGGGCACATGCCCGCCCCCAGGCCAGCAGCCTGTAACATGGTGCCCCAGGCACCGTCGGAGACCAGAATCTCGCCGTCCTGCAATCGTGTCGTGATAAGACCCATCGTCTGCTCCTTGGCGCGCGATTGGGCCAAACAACCAGGCGGACTCAAGCAGCGATCAGCTCAGCAGCTGCAGCACCGACTGCGGCAACTGATTGGCCTGGGCCAACATCGCGGTGGCAGCTTGGTAGACGATGTTATGCCGGGCGAACTGCGCGCTTTCTTCGGCGTAGTCGGTGTCGCGCAGCAGGCTTTCGGAAGCAGTCAGGCTCTCAATCGCAATGCGAAGCGTGCTCTGGGTGCTTTCCAGGCCGGCCGAGACCAGGGCGCCGGTTTTGCCACGCTGACTGCTGACCTCCAGGATCGCCGCATCAATCACCCGCAACGCGTCCTCACGGGAATCCGTGTCCACCAACAGGGCCTGGCTATCAACCAGGTCCTGGAGTGATTCATACCCAGAATCGTTGTTGCGTGCCGCATGCCCCAGCGCGCCCGGACGCATATCCACCAGCTCGACGGTGCTGGTCTGGCCCGACAACGCCCCCAGCTGAACCAAGCCGGTGTTGGCACGGGTGGCGGTGTGACTGGTCAGCGGTGCATCCACCGTACTGCCAAAACTGCCATCGGAGGTATCGCGCATCCACAAGGTGAACGCGCCACCACGGAAGGCCAGCCCCCCCTCGGAGAAGACATCCTGAGTCAGGGTCAACGACTGCGTCACCCCTTCGCCGTCGATGTAGTCCAACTGGATGGTCTGCTGCGGCGCATCCACCAGCCAGGCATTGCCCGCCGCGCCGGGGCTACTGTCCAACAAACCAAACCCGGTTCCATTGACATCGGTAGCTTCCACATTCAGCGCGCCACCGCCGAAATGGGTGTTCTCAATCACCAATTCACCAGTGGTGGTATCGTAGGCCGCACGGGCACCAGTGGCATCGGCCTGCGCATTCACCATACCGACAAATTGGCGGAAAGTGGTACTGGCCGACAGGATGATATCCGTCGAACCATGCGGCCCGGCAATGGTGATCACCTCGTTATCCAGATTGGAAAGTACATTGCCATTCTGAGTCTGCCCCTGGATGGTGGCATCCAAGCCCGGTGCACCGGCGAATGTGCTACTGGCCTGGCCACGGCTGAGGTCTGCGGAAGGGACGGCGATAGTGAACTGGGAGCCCTCCTCAATGCCAACCGGCAGCTGGGTATCATCGTGCTCAAGCGCCTTATAAAATTCTTTGGCATCTGTACTCAGACGATTGCCACTCATCGTTCCGTCCAACAGACGCACCGAGCCGTACACCGTATTCTTGGCAACGGAATCGATACTTGAGACACTGTTGTCAAACTCGTCCTGCAGTGCACGTAACTGGTTCTGGTCCATGGTACCGTCATTGAGCGCGTTCACCACCAACTCACGCGTACGCAACAGCATATTGGCAATGGAATCCATGCCAGACTCGGCGGTATTGAGCATTGCCATGCCCTCTTCGACATTGTCGGTCGCCTGGGTCAGGCCCAAAACGTGGTGCCGCAGCTGATTGGCCAGAATCAAATCGCCTGGGGCATCGGCACTGCGGGTCAAACGCACGCCCGAAGACAGGCGTGCCAAGGTCAGCGACATGCTGCGGTCGACCACCTGCAGATTGCGATGTGCGTTGATCGCTGAGGAGTTGTAATTGATGCGCAAACTCATGACCCGTCCTCCGGATGCTGCCAGAGAAAACGCAAGTGCTATGCCAAGCAACTGGCCTTTCCGCGCATGGCCAGTTGCGACCAAAACCCCGCCTGAGTACGAAGGAAAGCAACTTGTCAGCCGTCGCTGCAACGACAATGGCCACATGACTTTGAACCGACGCCAATTCCTTCAAAGCAGTGGCATGTGTGCTGCCACTGGACTCTTTCCCGACCTGCTACAAGCCGCCAACGACCCCAAGCAACCCAATATCCTGGTGATCGTCGCCGATGATTGCGCATTGGCCCGGCGTCACGCTGGGCTACAACGCGCTCATCTTTCCCTACCGCGAGGAAGCCATCGTCGATGCCGGCCGCTTGGGCCTGGGTGTGGTGACCATAAATCCTCTGGGCGGCGGTGTAATTCCGCAGCATCCGGATCGCTTCCAGAAATTGTGCCGCATCGACGGCGATAGCGTCGTGCAAGCGGCGCTCCGCTACAACGTCTCGCATCCGGCGATCACCTGCGCTCTGGTCGGCTTCTCGAACCCCGCAGAGGTCGACGAGGCGGTGACCGCCATCCGTGACGCTTCCCTCAGAGGGGGCGTTGCCCCCTCGCGACATCCGTCGCACACCC
>CAYONM010000105.1:0-12846 GCA_964405325.1 uncultured candidatus Brocadiaceae bacterium
CATGCTGGGCCACAGTTCCCTGCAGATGATCTTCACCAAGTATTATGCCTGGATGTCCAAGGAGACCAAGAATGGCGGTTCCGCCATAATGAGGGTCTATGAGTCACTTGTTTGTGGAGGACAAAGGAAAGCTATTTCAGCGCTGAATCCATTTCTTGCTTGATCCCCTCGGCCAGCCAATGCCTGATCAGCGTCTGGTATGGGATTGACTTCATATTGGAGAGTTTTTTAATGGCAACTATCTGTATGGGATCAACCCTGATGGTAACATTCTTGAGCTTTCTTTTTCTCTTGCTCGAAAGGATTTCCTGCCTAAGATCACCTTCGAGGGAAACGTCCACCGCCTCATCTGAGATTTGGTCCAGAATATTTACCCCCTCATAGTAATCTTTCCATTCCATATTCTTCTCTGGTATTTTCTTCACTGCTTATCCCCTGTGCTTTCTGTAATTAAAATCAGCGCCCCAACGGTTCATTGAAAATACGAAGAAAAAGTCCGTCCTCCATCTCTTCCATCAGCCATTTCGCCGGTCAGTGAAATCTTGAAGCAACTCTTCTGTTTTTTTTCTAGATGGTACCAACCGACACTGGGTGCACTTCGACGCTCCAAGGCGGCATGCGAACTGTACCGGCATCACCGAGGTCAAGTTCGATCACATGCTTTCTTCTCACTCTCTCAAGCGATTCTTTTAGGCTTTCTGGTGGCCGTGGGTTTATCTTTTCCGACATCTCCTGAAGCACATTTTCAATGAACTTTATATTCTCAATTCTTAACCAATGGAAGAATCAAATGAGAGGGAAACCTATCATCATGGAATATGATCTGTTTGGCAGATATAAATTCCAAATCCGTTTCATTGTTTCCTCCCATGTTTAGATTTCGGTTAATCCTGGGAAAGTTACTGCTGGAAATAGCTAAGGCGATTCGATGCCCAGCCTGGAATTCATTGCTGGTGAACCACAAATCGATATGATAACGATAGACCTCACCGGGTTCAATAAACTCGGCCTGATTCGAGCCGTGGCGGAAACGAGCCCGGGCCACCCCGTCGGACAGGATTCTCGCGTCGCCATCGGGTGCAACGTCCATCAGTTTTGCCGTAAAATCGGTGTCCTTGGCCGAACTCGCCGCGAAGAGCACCAGCGAAATCATCCCCGTTACCTCGAGAGGATCCGTGAGTGGATCGCTGTAATAGGTTAGAACATCCTTGCGGTATAGGGTGACGCGTTGATCCCTGGGGCCTCTTTTCATAGGCAATACCCAGGCTGGCGCACTGTTGGCGCCACCCCAGGTGGGGACCGGGTCGTCTGGATCATAAGTATAGCGGTCCGGAGGTTCTGTTTTGGGCGGGTCCAGTGAAAGGCTTCCCCGGACCCAGGCGCCATGCACATTCCCGTTGCTGTGAAGATAAAAGGGTGTTTCCTCGGCACGGGATAGGGGCCATTCCTCCTCCGCTCGCCATATATTTCTGCCCATCACAAAGATTTTGACCGGCGGCAGCGGTTCGGAAGAGGGAATCCCTTGAAGATGATGTGCAAAAAAATCCGCTTCAACAGCCCTGAGATCCAACCTGGCCTGAGAGCCGAAATCATATTCGCCCGCTGCATCTCCTTCGGCACTGTGGTCCCACGGGCCGATGATGAGATGCGTGTTTCGCCTTTGTTCTTCAGAGGCATATCGCATGGTATGCATGAAAAAGTCGACGGCACCGGTTGCGCAGTGATCGTACCATCCGGTAACCATCAGGTTCGGGGTCCTAAGGGACTCAAATCTATCCGGACCCATCATGCTTGCTCCGAAGATCCTGTGAGGAGCCGTCACATACTCCCGATAGAGATCCAGTGGGCCACCCAGATCGTCCAGCACATGTGTGACAGGCAGTTTGAACAGGTGTGGCATCCAGTCGACGAACTCGAAGGGTTTCAGCTCTGGGCCGCTCTGGGCGAAGTAGAGCCATTGGGGGATCTGGCTGAACATGAAGGCACCCCCCAAACGGCTCTCCAGGCCGTAAGGCAGGACCTCCGGAGCCATGGCCCTGTGTGCCGGGTGCCCCAGGAAAGCGGTCGACACCTGCGCCCGCGCCAGAGCGGATCGGCCGATGGTCCCGATCCGCCCGTTGCACCAGGGCTGAGCCGTCATCCACTCCATGGTATCATACCCGTCCTCGGCATAGTCCCCGCGGCCGCTCGGACCCCCTTCAGAGCCGTGCCGTCCACGCACGTTCTGGAGCATGACCGCGAAACCCTTTGCCGTCCAGTAGAGCGCCTCGGGTTCAAGTCGATCCGCGCCGTACATGCACCTGGCCAGGAGCGAGGGGGACGGCCCCTTTTCGGCAGGAAGAAATAGAAAGCCCTGCAAGCGAACATTATCACGCATCTTAATTCTGACTTCTTCACTGTTTAGCATATTAGAGCATCCTTTTATAATGCATTGCTATTCGTTATTTACGCGCAAGCATCTCACCCAATGGTTTGCATCGCTTTCCACAAGCTGCGGCCTCCTGCGGGTGCACTCATCAATCGCCTCAGGACATCGCGTGTGAAAATAACAGCCCGCCGGTGGGTTAGCCGGGTTGGGCACATCCCCCTGAAGTATTATCTTCTCTCTGTGCATGCGTGGATCCGGAATCGGGCACGCTGACATGAGTGCCTTGGTGTATGGATGCAGCGCTCTGCTGTAGAGCAGGCTCTTTTCCGCCATTTCCACTAGTTGACCCAGATACATGACGGCCACCCTGTCGCTGATGTGTTCGACCACACTCAAATCATGGGCAATGAAGAGGTAGGTGAGGCCGTATTGTTCCTGCAGGTCTTCAAGGAGATTGATCACTTGGGCTTGTACAGACACGTCAAGGGCGGATACGGGCTCGTCGCATATGATCATTTGCGGGTAGAGGATCAGGGCGCGCGCAATGCCGATCCTCTGTCGCTGCCCCCCGCTGAACTCATGTGGATAGCGGCTGAAGCAATTGCCCGGGATTCCAACCAGTTCCAGCAACTCATAGACCCTTTCGGTCATCTCCCTGTTATTTCCGAGAGCGTGAATCAGAAAGGGTTCGCCGATGATACTGCCGATGGTCTGGCGGGGGTTCAGGGATGAATAGGGATCCTGGAATACGATTTGCATTTGCCGTCTGAGTCTGCCCAGGCGTCTTTTCGATCGCCCCGTAACTGTCTCGCCGTTGAATATGATTTCACCGTCGGTGGGCTCTTCAAGCCGCAGTATCAGTCGGCCCAGGGTGCTCTTGCCGCAACCGCTCTCTCCCACAAGCCCCAGGGTTTCTCCCCTTGCAATAGATATATCAACGTCCTCCACCGCCTGTATGTGACCATAAGTAGTCGCAAAAACACCTTTTCTCAGGGGAAAGTACTTTCTCAAGCCCCGGCACGCGACAATCGGATCATCCATGTCAGGCATACCTCCAGCATCGTACCATGTGCTTCCCATCCAGGAAGGATACCTGGGGTTCTTCGCGCCGGCACACATCCATGACCTGGTTGCATCGGTCGGCAAACCGGCACCCCGACGTGAGGCTGAGCAGGTTGGGGACCATGCCGGGTATCACATTCAGCCTTCTGCGCGCGTCTTTATCGCCGCCCAGCCTGGGCACCGACATCAGGAGGCCCTGCGTGTAGGGGTGCAGGGGTTTGTCAAACAGTGCATAAGTGTCCGCATACTCGACCAGCTTGCCGGCATACATGACCGCAACTTGAGAGGTGTTTTCGGCAATGACACCAAGGTCATGGGTAATAAGGAGCACGGACGTCCCCAGCTCGTTCTTGATCCGGTCCAGGAGATCAAGGATCTGGGCCTGGATGGTGACATCGAGGGCCGTCGTAGGTTCATCGGCGATAATCAGGGCCGGGTCACAGCAAATGGCAAGAGCTATTATGACCCGCTGCCTCATGCCTCCACTCATCTGATGTGGATAGTCATTGATGCGCCTTTCCGGAGACGGAATTCGGACCTTGTCCAGCGCCTCAATGCCATTTTCCCAGGCCGCCTTCCACGACACCTTCCGGTGTGTCCGGATGACCTCGGCGAGGGTCTTTCCCACCTTGCGCACCGGGTTGATCGAGGTCATGGGTTCCTGGAAAATCATGGATATCTTGTCCCCTCGGATTCGGCGCATTTCCTGGTCGCTCAGGTTGGTCAGGTCCACTCCCTTGAAGCGTATCTCATCCGAGGTGATTTTGCCCGGCGGCTCCGGTATGAGCCTCATGATCGACAGACCCACCGTACTCTTACCGCACCCGGACTCCCCCACGATTCCCAGGGTGGTCCCGGGGCGTACATCCAGGTCCAGGCAATCCACGGCCTTCACCTTGCCCAGGTCTGTCTTGAAGACCGTAGTCAGCCCGCGTATGGACAACACGGGTTGTTTCTCTTGGTGAGGAGAGTTCATCAATTCATTTTCGGGTCCAGCGCGTCACGCAGACCGTCCCCCACGAAGTTGATGGAAATGGTTGCAATGAAGATCATCAGGCCCGGAGGCACCCAGATCCAGGGCATGGTCTCCAGTATGGAGAGGGACTGCGCCTCGTTCAGCATATTCCCCCAGGATGCCGTAGGCGGCTGGACCCCCATGCCCAGGAAGCTCAACCCCGCCTCGATCAAGATTGCCCTTGCGACGCCGAAGGTGGCGTTCACGATGATCGGGCTCATGATGTTGGGCAGGATGTCCTTCAGGATGATGCGGCTCGAGGGTGCGCCCGCCGCTTCACTCGAGAGCACATATAGTTCTTCGCGAACCGCCAGGGTTTGACCGCGCACGATTCGGGCCACCTCAGGCCACCCCAGAAGCCCCAGAACCAGGACTATATTGATGATGCTGGGTCCCAGCAGACCCACAAGGACCAGAATGAGCATCAGGACCGGAAATGAAAGCACGGCATCAACCAGGCGGCTGATCAGCATATCGACCCAGCCGCCGAAGTAACCCGCCAGGCATCCGAGAACCAGGCCGATTACCACGTAAATCCCCACTGCCAGAAGCCCCACAGACAGGGAAACCCGGGCCCCGTAGATCAACCTGCTGAGCACATCGCGTCCCACCAGATCGGACCCCAGGAGATGCTCTAATGAGGGCCCCTCCCGGGACAGCATGATTTCCACGTGGTTGGGGTCGTGGGGGGCCAGCAGTGGGGCGAAGAAGGCGACAAGGACGATCAGCATGATGACCACCGCGCCCGCCAGGGCGAGCCGGTGCCTGAGGAAACGACGCCAGGCCAGACTGCGGAACGTTTGGGGCGGCTTGCCTCTCGGAATCGCTTGATCTACCCCGTCAGGCATCATTTTCTCCCCGACATTCTAATGCGAGGATCAGCCAGGCCGTAAAGGATATCGGCCAGGAGATTCCCCAGCAGGACCATGACGGCAGTGCAAAGGGTGAGGCCCATGAGGACCGGGTAGTCCCGGCTCAGAATCGCCTCGATAGCCAAGCGCCCCATTCCGGGCCACTGAAAAATCTGTTCTATGATCACCACACCGGCGAACAGGCGAGGAATGGTCAGGCCCAGCATGGTGATCAAGGGAAGCAGGGCATTCCTGAGGGCATGGCGGGAGATGACCGACCATTCAGAGAGACCTCCGGCCCTTGCGGTGCGGATGTAGTCCTGGCGAATGACGTCGAGCATGCTCGATCGAGTGTACCTGACCAGGACGCCCATCTCCCGGAAGGCCAGGACCATGCCCGGCAACAGCAGGTAGTAGAGCCGGTCCAGCAGGGAAAAACCCTGACCGATCGTCTGCAACCCCCCGGTTGGCAGCCAGTTCAGGACCAGGGAGAAAAAGTAGATCCCCACCAGGCCGGAGAAGAAGTTGGGGAAAGAGATCCCTGAAAAGGCGAATGTGGTGGCCAGGTAGTCGATCCACGTGTATTGGCGAATGGCTGAAATGACTCCTATGGGCACCGCTACAAGATATGAGATCAGGATCACGAAAAACATGAGGGAAAAGGTGGGTCCCAGTCGTTCAGCAATGCGGTCCAGGACAGGTTGATGATCCAGATAGGAGAACCCCAGATTGCCCTGAGCCAGCTGTATGAGCCATTTGACGTATCGCTTGTAAACAGGCTCGTTGAGCCCGAGGCTCTCCCTGATTTTATCTACTTCCCCGGGCGTCAGGCCTGTTTGCCCTACCAGCATGTCGATGGGGTCCCCCGGGGCGAGGTTGACGATCAGGTACATAATCATCGTGATCAGCAGGATCACGGGGATGGAAATCAGAATTCGCCTGATGATAAATGCATACATGGCGTTGCGCTTTTGTTCCACCCCTCTCCCCTGTGCAGGGGAGAGGGGATTGAGACAGGTGTGTCAAGCCGGGTACGTGATCAGGCCGGTTATCTGATTTCCCAATCGTGAATATTCCGGGTCAAATGGAGGATTGAGTTCTTGACTCCCTTTACCCTTTTGTTCACTGCAATGGTCGATGTGGGACATACAATAGGGATGACGGGCAGTTCATTGTGCAAAATCTCCTGTATGGAATCGAAGAGTTCGGCCCGTTCTTCTTTTTCGACCGTGACCGCCGAGGCGTCGATGAGCTTGTCCAACTTGGGATTCGAGTAGTACTGAAGGTTTCCTCCTCCGATGCTCTCCGCATGGAATCGTCGATGAAAATACATATAAGGGTCCATGTAATTCATATATCCGACGAAAAAACCGTCGATCTTTTCAGGGCTTTCGCGCAACATTTTGATCATGGCGGCGATGTCCATCTGCTGCAGCTCAGCCTTGATGCCGACCTTGATCAGGTTCTGGTGGGAAATCGTCGCCCACTGGATGCGCTCCTTGTTGCCTGTGGGAACAACCAGCCGCAAAGGGGTTTCCTTGTCCCATCCCGCATCATCCAGCAGCCCGATGGCCTTGTCCGGGTTGTAGTCATAGGGCGGGAGCTCATCATTGTAAAAGGGGTACCCGAATGCGCGGGGAATGGCCGTGACAAAGCCTCCGCCCATCAACACCTTTTCCACGATGCCGGCGCTGTTGATGGCGTGGGCCATGGCCTTTCTCACTCGGAGGTCCTCGAGTTTTTTCTGGGTGCACATCAGCATCAGCCCCTGGGTGAAGGGCCCGGGTGTGGACTGGACCTCCAGGGAGGGCACCCTCTTGACCCGCTCAATTTCAATGTTGGGGATGTCCCCGAGCCCCTGCCCCAGCACGAGGTCCATCTCCCCCCGTTCCAGTTGGGCGATGGCAGTATCCGGGCTGACGATGCGTATGAAGGCCCTTTCTATATTGGGGTTGCCCAGGTAGTACTCGTCGAACCTGGTGAATTCAACGTATTGGTCCGTGGCATACTTGACAAATTTGTAAGGGCCGCACCCGACGGTTGGATTGGCCGCGAACTCGCTGTTGGCCATTTCCTTGACCGGGGTGTCTTTGAGCATGTGGCGGGGAATGATGTGCAGTTCGGTGAGGCCGTCCAGCATAGGGGCGAATACTCCATCAGTGGTTATCTCGAAGGTCTTGTCATCGATAACCCTGAAGCCCGCCAGTTCCTGGGCCTCGTTGTTTTTTCGCGCCTTTGCCCCCACGATGCCTGAGACCAGATTGAAATCCATGAAGGAGTAGTCGGGATCTGTGAGGCATTTGATGGTGAATTCCACGTCCTGCGAGGTTACGGGCTTGCCGTCATGCCAGAGGGCGTCCTCCCTGATTTTCAAGCGGTAGGTTTTCCCGTCTTCGGAAACCGAATAGGACTCCGCCATTTTGGGCACTATATTGGAATCCTCGTCCCACTCGAGCAGGGGGTTGAAGACTAGCCGGTATACGGCTCGTGCATACCCCAGGTGATAGAAATGGGGGAGCAAGGAGCTGCCCGGAGAGCTCCACATGCCCATGGTGACTATGTTCTTTGTTTCGGCCATAGCCGGACCGGCACCCATCGCAGGCATCAGAAGCATGCCCATGGCCGCAACCGCCGTGATCATGAAAACACTTAATCTCCTCTGGGCCGAACACAGAATGTTTTTCATACGAGCCTCCTTTGCTGTTGACTTTCTTGTTATCGGTTTGATTTGCACCCATCCCCCGGGTTAACGCACCAGATAAGGCATTCTGACTGCAAGCGCATCCACCGGGCATTCGATTTCGCATGGCAGGCAGTACCAGCAGGTCCGGTTGATTTCCGCAGCCCGCCCGCAACTCAAACACCGCTCGGCTTGATGTTTCGCCTCTTCCGCACTCATGATCTGTTCCACCTCCCTGTTCAGATGCCGTTCGGCCCGCGGCAGTCTCGGGAGGAGGGATCTTGGTCCGCCCTGGGCGCGGTTGGGATCCGCCTCGTATGTCTCGATGCGGGACCCGTTCCAGAATCCTCGCCCCCAACGCAAACCTTCGTTTTGCAGGAAACGGTTCACGGACAAGGCGGCTTTCCTGGCCGAAGCCATGGCCTCCACCACGGAACTGGTGCCGGTGTATGCATCCCCGCACACGAAAACCTTTTCCATGGTTGCGTGTTGAAGTGTGACCGGGTCAGCCTGCAGCCGGTTCCTCTCTTCATGGATCAACTCCCCGGGCAGGCCATGAGCGTCAAATTCCTGCCCCGCAGCCACCACCACGGTGTCCGCTTGGAGCGGGTCTCCGGGAACATCGGCGAGCTGCGGGCAAAATCTCCCTTGTTCGTCAAAAAGCGAGAGGCAGCGCGCCAGGTTCAGGCGAACCCTCCCGTCACCGGTGCGTTCCAGCCGAAAGGGCCCCCATCCATGCTTAAATCGAACGCCCTCCTCCAGGGCCTCTTCCACTTCACGATCAAAGGCCGGCATCTGGTCACGGCTTTCCAGGCAGACCATCGTCACTTCCTTCGCTCCAAGCCTGCAGCAGCTCAAGGCTGCGTCAACAGCGGTATTCCCGCCTCCTATGACAACCACCGATGCGCCGGGATCGAGCCTCTCGCCCTGTTTAATCCGGCGCAGGAGTTCCAGCCCCGGCACAACCCCGTTAAGGTCGTGGCCGGGGATGGAGAGCGGCCTGCCAGGCCCCGCACCGAGAGCCAAGATGACCGCGTCAAAAGAGTCGGTCAGCTGGTAAAGGTCCATATCTCTTCCCAGAGTCCGGGCGGTGACAAAGGCAATCCCCATCCCCTCCAGCATGCGGATTGCCCGGTCCACATGTTCTTCCGGGAGGCGAAAAGAGGGGATGGCATAACGGAGAAGGCCGCCTGGGGAGGTATCGGCTTCGTAGACGGTTACATCATGCCCTTCGCGGCGCAAGTCGTAGGCGGCCTGCAGCCCAGCCGGCCCCGAACCGATCACGGCCGCTCTGAGTCCGGTGCCGGCTGGGACCCGGAGGGCGTCCGAATGAACCTCGGCGCAGCTATCGGCCAGATAACGCTTCAAGGCGCGGATGTGCACGGCGCTGTCTATTTTGCCACGCTCGCACGCCTCTTCACAGGGGTGGGAGCAGACCCGGCCCAGGATCGCCCCAAAGGGAGTGTAGGCCCACAGCTCCCGGGCCGCGTCCTCCAATCTCCCCTGGGCGATCAACCGCACATAGCCCTGGCAGTTCATGTGCAGAGGGCACGCCTGCCTGCAGGGGGCCACACTGAGACGGAGGTTATCCATGATGCAGCGATCCACACACACGCCGCATGCGTAACACAGGTCGCGATTCACCCTGATGTTGATGTCGGAAATCATGCTCCATCCTCCTCATCGTCCAGGCCCACCACCGGCCTCAAGCTTGTCCGAATATCTCTGGCATCATCGCCCTGTTTGAGGACCACATGGCAAAGCCAGTTGGCATCATCGCGGTCGGGGTAGTCGGTGCGGTGATGGGCCTGCCCCCACCGGCTCTCCTTACGTTCGAGTGATGCGCGTGCGGAAAGGCTTGCGCACTCGACGATGTGTTCGACTTCGTACAGGCGCGCCAGTTCATGGGCATTGCGCACCAAGACCTTGTTTTGGATCTCAGCCTCGAAACGCCTCGCCCATTCGGCCCAGCGATTGAGTTTGTACGCGTTCTTGGGAGAAATTACGTAGTCGCCGATGAAGCGGCGCACCTTATATTCCAAATCCTTGACCTCTATTTCCCTATCAACCTTTGTGAATCGTTCGTCCCGCTGCTGTTCTACCGATTGCCATTGAGCAGAATCCATGTTCACTTTCGGGTGGGAATGAATGAACGTTGCAGCTGATTCCGCCGCAACCTCACCGAATACAAAGGCGCCTGTCAGGTGTTGTTTGGGCACGCAAGCCACATCGCCAGCAGCATACAGACCCGGCACCCCTGTTTCAGCCTTTGAATTCACGACCGCTCCGGCCATGCCGTGACCTCCGCAGACCTGGGTCTCTGTGGGCCACAGCTCGATGTCCGTCTTTCTGAAATCCACGCCCCGCCCCTTGAAAAAGCGTTCCTGCACTGGGCGCTCGGTGCTGAAAAGGATATGTTCGATCTCATCAATCGTCTCCGGCTTTAAATGTTTCAACTGAATGCGCAAAGGGCCGTACCCTTGCGTGAAGGCCTTTTCCATGGCCTTCATGTCGCCGACTTCGTTTTCCATGAGCACGTTGTCGAAAACATCCATGACCCTACCCCCTCGAGTCACGGTGATGGCCAGCAAGGGCATATTGGCGTCTTTGATTAGCATAAGCCGCTGCGCATGCTCCATACCGGTCAGAGCCGCTCCTGCGCGGTAGGCCATGAGGAACCCGTCCCCGCTGTTCCCGGGAAAATCGAAGGTTCCGAAGAGGTGGCCTGAGTTGGGCAGCGAAAAACGAGCCTGGCCACCTGCCGCAAGTATCACCGCTTTGGCCTTACATACGGCCAACTCACCGGTTCGGACATTGAGCCCGACTGCCCCAGCGACCCGTCCGTCATCCAGCAATACCCTCAATCCCATCACTCGATTCACTGGAATTGCGCCTGCGGACAGTGCGCGCTGAGAGATCATTACCTTCAGGTCCGGCTCTTCCATGGCCGTCTGGAAGCGACCCTTGACGTGGTATTTGAGGGTCCTGAAATTGCCTGACTTGTCTACCGGGAAATAGACTCCCCAGCGCTGGAGTTTCTTCAAAAGATCGAATGAACGGGCGGCCATGAGATGACTTGCCGGGGCGTCCACGATTGCTTCACAGCCCGCCGTGATGGCCTCGAGGTAGAGTTCCGGGGTGGTGAAGTTGGGGATTGCCACGATATTGAGGGCGTCCATGCCGCGCGCGATCGAGCCGCTGTATTTGATGTCGCCCTTTTCGAAAATCACCACTTTCATTTTGGGGTTCAGCTCCAAGGCTCGAATTGCGGCCATACAGCCGGCACTGCCTCCTCCAATGATCAAGAGGTCGGCATCCAAAAACCTGGTTTCCATGAAAAGCATCCTCTCTAAATCTAGGTTTGAGGGATTCGCAAGAACCCGCTCACCCGCCGCTGGAAACACCATAACCCATTGATATCCCGAGGGCAGATCTCAAAGTCCAGGACTTTTTTCGCCTCCATTCGGTTTCAGATCACGACGACCGTGCCCCAGTTGTCATCTTTGAGGTGGAACTCGTAGCTCAGTTCGACACGCTGGGCCGTGAAGGCCAACCTGGACGCCATGAAGGCCCGGCCTGCATGGTTGTAGTAAACCCCGCGGCGGATAACGAGCGGCGAGCCCTCCGCCACTTCCAGGGCCCGGGCCTCGTCCTCGACGGCTGTTTCAGCGCTGATCCGGTAGGACGCCATGAGGATCCGCAGGTGAGGGCGGACGTCCAGGGTCTCAGGAAAAGGGCGGCAGTGGATCTCTTCGTCTTTGAGAAATCGGGCCACGTCTATGGGCAGGATCCGGCATTCTATGGCGAAGGGGCGCTTTTTCAGAATTTTGAGCCGCCTTATGCCCCGCACCGGCCCGTCGGATGAAAAACCTATGCCCTGCGCCCAAAGAGGGGGTAAAACCTCGCTGTCGTCGAGAAGCACATTGCTGAGGGTCAACCCTTGCTCGGCCAAGCTCAACTCCAGGCTCTTGAAAGGGCGCGCCTGGGTCCGGCGCTTGGGCATGTCCACGAAAGTCCCCTTTCCGGGGAACCTGCGCACCAGCCCCTTGGTTTCCAGACGCTGCATCCCTTGCCTGATGGTCGTTCGGCTGAGGCCGAAGCGTTTCATGAATTCGTTTTCCGTGGGGATCAGCGTTCCAGGGGTGAACCGATGTTTTTGGATATACGCCTCAATAACATCACTGAGTTGAACGTAGAGCGCTCGACCGTCGGCCTTGTCCAACTCAGGCAGGTTTTCCCAAATCGGCAGCATCATGGTCCTTTCTAAGTGAAGGTGAGTTTATAATATTATAATGTTACAACAATTTCAAGCGCAATATCAGCCCGACGTTCATTTCTCAAAATTTGCGAACCCGCTCTTCCTCGCTGGACTCCGCCTGCAAGCTAGCCGCTTTGAGGTGGACAACGTAGCCCTGGACCGAGAGATTGCGCAGGTCTGCGAGACCCTCGCCTACGGCGTTGAAGGGCGTTCAAAGACTAGGAAGCCAGTTCCTCGACCATACTCCTTCCATCCGGACCACATTCACAAGGCCCTCTGGACTCGGGCGCTCGACAAGGCAGGCGTGGGGTATCGACCTCTGATGCAGACCCGGCATACCTTCGCGACGCTCATGCTGTCCGAGGGAGAGAACATCGGGTGGATCCAGAATATGCTCGGACACAGTTCCCTGCAGATGATCTTCACGAAGTACTACTCGTGGATTCCGAGGAAGACGAGGAATGACGGCTCAGCCTTCATGCGGGCCTATGAGGCTGCGGATGCGGAGCTTGCCGATTTTTCAGAGCCTGAGCCGGTCTTGGTGGAGCGAGGGGTCTGAGGTGTTCGCCGGCAGGATTAAGCCCATTTTTAGCCCATCACGAAAAAAGGGGC
>CAYONM010000106.1:0-12830 GCA_964405325.1 uncultured candidatus Brocadiaceae bacterium
AACCATCCTCGATCTCTGCTGTGTCTCTGTGGTCGACTGTGATAGGCGAAGGGGATCATGTCATGAGCACTTGCGCGCACATTTACGGCGATGATCCCGACCGGCGCTGTCCGCATCAGGCTACGCCCGGCAACACCCGCTGCATCTGGCACAACCAGACCATCAAGAAATCCGATCTGTATGTCGCGCTGCTGTTGGAGCAGGCCATCGACCTGATCGGAACCGATCTGAGCGATTTCCAACTGGCCGGCCTGCAGTGGCCAGCAGCAGCTCTGGCTGAAAAATGCCTGGCTGGTGCCAATCTGCGCGACGCGCACCTGCCAGGAGCCAATCTCCATCGGACCGACCTGCACAATGCGGTGCTGCGTCGCGCCAATCTGTCCCGCGCCAATCTGCAGGATGCCAACCTCTCCGAAGCCGATCTCCGGATGGCCAATCTGCATGGAGCCGATCTCCGCGGCGCTGTCCTACAACGAGCACAATTGGACGACAGCATCCTGATCGGTGCCGATTTGCGCGACGCCGACCTGGAAGGCGCCACGCTCCAGAATTTTGTCTGGAATCGGCGCACCCGTTTCGCTGGCGTGCGCGGCCTGGACGCTGACCTGGACTTTGGCGAGGGCGACGCCACCCAATTGTTCGCCGCTCCCATGGCCATGGCCGATCATCTGGGACTCAGTGCCAGTGCCGCCGACTTCTACGATCCGGAATTGGATCGCACCCACGTCTACCGCATCGGCGAAAAATCGAAAACACCCCAGCAGGCACCGCCCGCACCCGATGAAACCATGCAGGCCGTGCCTGAAGGGCTTGCTGCTGGCGCCAAAGCCGCTCCCCACCCGATCCGACGCCCCAACCGCACCTGGTTCGGCCTGCTGGCCGCCAGTCTGATGGCGACCTTGATGGCCTGTGGTTTCGGGGTCTGGGCTTACACGCAGATGCTGGATCTGAAACAAGATTTGCTGACCGAACGCCGCCGCGGATCTGAGCAAGGCCCAACCGAGATCGATGACAGCGCCTGGCGCGAACGCCTAACGGAAAAAAACTCCCAAGTCCAGAGTCTGATGGAGGAAATCGCCAACCTGCGACAGGTCATGGAACAACGGGAACTCGCCCACAAGGAATTGCACACCGCACGTCAGGAGCAGCAACTCACCATCGCCAGGCTCCGCACCCGCGAGGACGAAGCCGCCGCCATGCGCTTGGTCCACAAGGAACTGAAACGCGAACACCTGGCCCTGCTCAATACCAACCAACGCCTGCACGATACCGCCCGTATCCTCCGTCAGGGTCTGGACCAACTCCAGGAACAACGTGATGAATTGGCGGTCTTCAAACAAAACCACCTTACCGACTACTACAATTACAACCGCCTGCAGGGTGAAGTGGATGAATTCCGCCAACAAAACCAGAAACTTACTAGTAAGAACAAGAGTTTGCAACTGGTCAACGACTCGCTCCAGCAAAACTTGCGGGAAGCTGAGCAGAGCCTGAAAACCTTCCTTGCCCATATTGAAGGCTCGCGCCTGAAGGAATTCCTGCACTCAGACAACGCCGAGGAGCCGTTGATCCCCATCACGCTGAACAAACCCATGGTCTTCGGCGGTGAATACCTGGTGACCCTGCGCGTCGAGCCCGGTGAACGCGACAACCAGGTGCGCACCAGCCTGGTGGTGCAACGGCCCGCCAACAAACAACTGCCGGACATCAACCTGCTGTTGTATGACAGCAACGGCCGGCCACTGCGTTCGGTCAGCTACAGTTTCCCGGCAGGCAACGGCAACACCCCCTTTGCCGCGACCCAGACCACCCTGAGCTGCCCGCGCTTCCCCACCGCGTTACGACTGCTGGTCAATCCAGGCCTCGATCCGAGCCTGGTGGCCCGACGGGAATAGGTTTCGCTTACAACGTTCGCGCAGCAAACGAGGTCCGACCGAGGCCGTGGGGGTGTGCGACGGATGTCGCGAGGGGGCAACGCCCCCCCTGAGGGACCCATCATACCTGAAGGGCACACCATTTGTCGGTTGGCAGTCAGCGCCGGGGTCGCAGACTCGCCAGCGTGAACACGCTGATCGCTCCTCTGATCCTGCTCTCATTATCCGGCCCGCTACTGGCAATGGACCTGGAAGACATCCCGACCACGCACAAACCCTTGGTTTTCGATGAACGGGAAACCAAAGCCATGCAGCATATGGAAGAGTTCGAAACGCTGATCCAGGATATCCGCCTTCTTCCAGCCACTGAGCGACCAACCGCCTGGCAGGCCATGGGCCGTGATCTTGAAAAACTCGTCCGCCGCTGCACCGGCACCACGCTGCAAAACAAAGCCTGGTATCTGATGGCACAATGGCATTTGGAGCATGGTGATGGCGCTACCGCAGCCATGCCCTTTCTCACCCGTATCCGCAATTCCGAATACCCGGCTTACGGTAATGCCGCGCGTGCTCTGGAGGTTTACGTCCAGCTGGAACAGGGTGACATCAAGCAAGCGCGACTGATCGCCGAACAAGTCAGCTCAGATATCCCGGAATTCAGCAATCTGCTGGTCCTGGTCTCCTTTTACGAACGCATCGGACAAGCGGCACCACGCACCGCCGGGCGCGGCATCGCCAGTGGTCGCACCGATCCGGCCGAATCGCCCACGCCCTGGCTGCTGTATTGCTTCTGCAACCTGGAAAGCAAGACCGATCGTTTGCTGGTCCGCCATCTGGCCAACATGCTCAACAGTGATGATCCGGAACAAGACGCCCTGATCAAACTGGTCCTGGTGAGTTTCAGTGCCAATCCGTTGGCCGTACTGGGGCATTTCCGCGATTTACCGAGCCATGCCCAGCACGAACTGCTGTGGGCCAATCCAGGCAGCGGTGGCGACGCCGAAGCATGGCGCAGCAGTTGGGGATTACCGAAAACTCCCCTTAGCGTTTTGCTGGGACCAGATCGACGCATCCTGGCCATTGAACCGGGTGCCAAGGAACTGGGCATCCTGTTGGGGCGCGAGATCTCCGAACCGGAGGCCGAGACACCCGATCAGAAAAATCCGATTCGCGGTCGCGGCAAACGCTTCAATTGGCGTTAGGCTGCCTTCGGCGGGCTGTCACCGGTCGTTCCGTCAGCAATTCCATAGCCAGACCGTCGCGCGAACGCGCACAGTCAGTCCCAGGTGTGACCATGGCATGATGTATCCGAGCGGCTACTGAACGGGCCTTCTCCGGTGCAAGCCCCTTGGGGCAGCCGGTTCTTCAGGACCTGTTACCCGGGCAGCAAACAATCCCTGGGAACCCGATCCCCGTATTTTTATACCCCAACGGGCTTTCGTCGGGAAAGGTTCAGGCACATCACGCTGCGGTTACACCCGTCAGTCGGGTCTATTTCCGGATCAGACGCGCATCGGCAAACACCACGTGATCGCCGATATCGTAGCGTTCCCCCATTTCGACCACGACCTGCAGTCGTTTGCCGCCATCACAGGCGATATCGACTCGTCGCACCGCATCACCGCCACGAATGCGTGCCTGCCAGACCTCGGCATCATCGATACGGATACGCACGATGCAATCACCTTCAAAGCCCAACGCATCGGCAATTCCGACAGCCGATTGAAAACGGATGAACGCGCCATCGATCGGCCACACCAGACTGGCTTCACTATGGATGGTGACACCGTGCCGGTAACGTTGCCCCCCCAGAATGATGGGGGAACCATCGATCAAACGGTCCCGTGCATGCGGCCACACCACGCCGAAGGCACCGTTTTCCGTCACCGACACCGGATCGATGGCACTCAACATGGTGGTGGCACCACCCCGCACCCGGAGACGTGGCAAGACCAACGACGCATCCAATTCCGCTTTGGGCAACGAGGCCAAACGCCAAGGCATGACCGGTGCCAACAACACTGGCGGTAATTGCGGATCATGCACACATTCCAAATACAGACCCGACACCGGCTCATCAGCACCATGCAAAACCACCAGTCGCAAGCCATCCGTCGGAACTTGCAGGGGCTCATCATCCAAATCACTGCGGACGCGAAGATGCTGTTCCTGGACAGCCAACAATTCGCCCACCAGTTGTTGGCCATTTTCCCATTCGATCAGATCGGTTGATCCCAGATCTCGTTTCGCCAACACCGCGCTGCGTATCCCCCACGCCCGAATCTGCCGTAGAGGAAGGCGCATGGCGCCAAACGGCCCTTGTACTTGCAAATGGCCTCCATCAGCAGCTGCCTGCCAACGTTCCACCGGCAGATAACTGCCGCTGCGCAGTAAAATCCCCTGACTGGCAATGGCGAGCTCTGGCTGCTGCCATGCCGCCTGATCGCTGGTCGACAGCCAATCACAACGGGCCAGGGGCACCCGCCGACCGGCAATCTGAACGGCAGCCTCCTTGTCGATCAGCAAGCAATCGCCCCGCAGCACGTCACCGAGAAGAGGAGCAAGTTCGGCTGCGGACAGGGCATTCAGACCGAGCAACAGCACAAGCAGACGATGAATACGCATAGCCAAACGCTACCGGCGGGCCGATACCGACACAAGCGAGGAGACAAAGCATCTTCCATGATGGACCGGTTACACCCGAACCCCATCGGCCATAAAAAAACCACCGACGCCAGAGGCGCCGGTGGTTTGTAGTCGGGGTTCGCGAGCGAAAAGATCAGGCGTTTTTGCGAGGACGACCGGGACCGCGACGGCCGGGGGCCTTGGCAGTCGTCGTCTTTTTGGCCGCCGTCTTGGTTACGGTCTTCTTGTTCTTGGATCCGGGTGGACGGCCAGGGCCGCGACGACCGGGCTTGGGACCAGGTTTCTTGGCGGCAGTGGCCTTGACGGTCGCCGTCTTGGCCACGGTCTTCTTGTTCTTGGATCCGGGCGGACGACCGGGACCACGACGGCCAGGCTTAGGACCAGGCTTTTTGGCAGCAGGCTTGGCAGCAGGCTTGGCAGCAGGCTTGGTCGTCTGCTTCTGGGATTTCAGAGCGGCTTTGGCAGCAGCCAGCTGCTCGCGCAGTTTGGCCGCTTGGCTCTGAGCCTTTTCGACCGCAGCCTTGGTCTTGGCTTTGGCAGCTTCTACCTGCTTCTTGCCGTTAGCACGGGCGGTGGTGAGTTTGGCCTTGGCGGCGTCCAACGACTTTTGCAGTCGGGCTACCTTGGCTTCGGCTGTGGAAACACTCATTTTTGTCCCCCTTATTTTGGGTTCTGGGTGGGATGAAGGTTTTGCCGGGATGACGAGTGGGTCCTGAATTACACAAACAGGATCTGTGGTTTTTGTCGACGCGAAACCAAATGTAAAGAATAAAGCTGGAGAAACACACCAGTTTGCTGAATCAATGGTGCATACACCACCATTTTGGGGTTGGTCAACCCTGATTTCGACAGCTCAGATGCCATGAATCGGATTTGGAACCTAGATTCGACTGTCTCCAACGCACCGTTTGGCGGCACATGAAAAGCCAATCTCACTTCTGACAGCCCCATTGGCAAGGTCTGATATCAGTCCGATTCGGCAGAATCCACCTCGTCCGGCGGTACAAACCGGGCGCCGCCCGGAGCCCACGGGCTCGATCATAGCGGGCTACGCCCGGTTTTGACTCTTACATCGAGGGGCAAGCCCCTCGGACCCCGAAGCTGAGCCCGCAAAAAACAACCTTTTCTACTCGAAGTTTTTGCGGGCTCAGCTTACAAACCGGGCGCCGCCCGGAGCCCACGGGCTCGATCATAGCGGGCTACGCCCGGTTTTGACTCTTACATCGAGGGGCAAGCCCCTCGGACCCCGAAGCTGAGCCCGCAAAAAACAACCTTTTCTACTCGAAGTTTTTGCGGGCTCAGCTTCTAAACGCAATACCGGAAGACGATTCGCCTCCCGGTATCAGATGCCCACGACCTCGTTAATCCCCCTTGTCAGGTACCGCTGTCCGCTTTCGATACGCCGTCACCAGTCAACAGCAATCGCTCGTTGGGCAATGGATCTGACGCAAAGAACAATTCAGGGCGCCATATCACGCGGGAAAAAGCTCTCGACCACCCCCAGATGCAGCGGCCCCAAGACACCAGCAGCAAACCAGAGTGCGAGAGCAAACAAGCTCATACCGATCAACAACCGGGTTACCGAGACTGATTCGACCCGGTCATCCGCCTCCATACGCAGCCAACCCAGTACGTAGGCGCCCGATGCAGCGGCGATTACCGCCCATAACACCAGGGTCAGCGTCCGACCAATCAGTCCCCAGCCCCAGACCGCGTCACTGATGGCCAGGAACTTCAGCGCCGCAGCCAATTCCACTAGGCCACCGACATGCTTGAATTCATTCATCCAGGAGCCAGCCCCCGGCAAATGGCGCAGCAGACCAGGGGAAAGCGCCAATGCGATGAAGGGAATGGCAATCGCGCTAGCATAGATGCTCATACCTATGGCAGGCCGCAACGCATCGCCGGAACGGACCCCCTCGGCCAAAACCGCACCGGCAAACGGCGCCGTGCAGGTAAATGCCGTAATCGCAAAGGCCAAACCCATCAACAAGGCGCCCAGATAGCCGCCTTGTACCCCCCCGGCAAAACGATTCTGCAAGCTGATTGGCAAGCGCAGGAAGTAAGCGCCTAACAGGCTCAAACCAAGCAACACAAAGACCAGAGCGATAATCAGGTTGGTCCAGGGACTGCCGGCAAAGGAAGCGACCGAACCACCGATGACGAAACTCACCAACAAACCGAGACCAGCAAAACAGGCCATGATCCCAGCGCCATAGGCGAGCGCCAAAGGCAACAGGCGACGACCATCAGCAGCTTGCTTGGCAAAGAAATTGACCGTCAGGGGAATCATCGGATAGGTGCACGGCATCAACAGCGTGAACAGACCACCACCAATGGCGAGTAAGATGAATTGCCACCAGCCACCACCGGTTCCGCCATCGGCACCTCCATTTCCGTTGAGAAATGCAACAAATCGCTCCGTAAGTTCATCATTTTTAGGAGCAAATACCAACGACCACCGTTCCTCACCGCCATCCTGACCCAAATACACATACAAGGGCCGCGCCTCGGTACCGAAGCGATCGCGCTGCCATCGCGCCAATTCCAAGGACGCATCGGTGTCGATTTCGATAGGGACAGCGGCATTCCAGCCAGCGATGACCCGTGGGTCCTTGAATACGGTTTTTTTCATCAGCTGGCAATTGGCGCAGGATGGTCCGGTAAAATCCAGCAGCGCTGCTTTGCCTTGTTGATGCGCTTCACGGATCAGTTGTTGCACCTGTTCGGCACCAGTGGCATGCCGCCAATGGATTTCCGCCGTCGCCTCCGCGCGCAGGGCTCGGCGCACCGTTTCGGTCAGGAGCTGTGCCCATTCCGCTTTGGATACTGGCGTCACTACCGCGCCATCGGCCATAGCATCTGACACGACAGCTTGCTTGTCCGGCTGCCAGCCCGCCGGATCAGAAGGCAGCTCGAATTCCAGACGACGATCGATCACCGGTCGATTGCAGGATTGATCCGTACAGCTCATATAGGTGACCAGTATGGAAACGGACACCATAGCACCGTTTCCATACGGCAGTTGGACTGGCAGACGCAGACGGACCGGGCCATTGGGATAGACCGGAATGCCGCTGAGCTCATGCAACGGCAAAGCCGGATCGACGCTGGCTTCGCCCCGTGCACGCCAAGGCGCGTTGTCTGGTATCTGCACCACCGTCGGCCGGCCGACGTCATCAATACCTTCCTTTGGCAGATCTTTACTATACAGATGCAGGGGCTCACCGCCTGGCTCCACCACTGGAGTGAACGTCACCAGCAAATCGGCTTCCGGCCCCTGCCGATCAGCCAACTCGATGTCGATGGCAACACTGGCAGCCTGAAAATCGGTACCAGGAAAACGAGCCAGGCTCGATTCGGCAGCAGCCAAACTGAAAGCAAGCAGAACGAGAGCAAAACAGCGCATGACGGCTCCTTAGGGGCATACATTGTTGTCAGATAAGGTGATACAAGGCATTGACCACAGTGATGTTAGAAAAATCGAAGGCCACCAGGAATGGCCACGGAGATTGGCGGTGATTCGCTTGAACCATCACCATACTCCTCCGCTTGTGGTTTCGTTGTGGGAAAATCTTGATAAGAGTCTCAGTAACAGATGACCAAGTGTCTGAGCAAGCGATCTCAACAATGGTGACCTTCTCGTGCAATCCACTTTCTTCATCAACATACGTGGACCATCCCCACCGCGTTGGCAGTACAAGATGCAGCACTTGCCGCATGCAGGCTGCTTTTTACCGTCAGCGCCCTTTGTCCCACCCGCCGTGTCCGTCGGCAGGGACCCGATCCGTCTGTTGTAGGGAGAATCTCCAATGTTACGTACCCATTCCTGTGGCGCGCTTCGCCAAGTGAACGTCGATCAGACCGTCACCATGTGCGGATGGGTGCAGAACCACCGCGATCACGGCGGTGTGATCTTTGTCGACCTACGCGACCGCGAAGGCGTCACTCAGATCACTTTCGACCCCGATATCTGCGGCGCCGAAACCCACGCCCAGGCCGATCGTCTGCGTTCGGAGTGGGTAGTGCAGGTCACCGGCACGGTGAAGAGCCGAGGCGATGCCCGCAATCCCAACCTGGCGACGGGTGAAATCGAGATCTTCGTCGCCGAATTGACGGTGCTCAATCGCGCCGACACCCCGCCCTTCGAACTGGATGAACACGCCAAGGTCGGCGAGGAGGTCCGTTTGAAGTACCGTTATCTGGACCTGCGCCGGCCGCCAGTGCAGAAACAGGTCATCGCCCGGCATCGCATCACCAAACTGGTGCGCGACTATTTCGACGAACAGGGCTTTTTGGACATTGAAACCCCGATCCTGTGCAAGAGCACGCCCGAAGGCGCCCGCGACTATCTGGTGCCCAGTCGCGTGCATCCCGGCGAATTCTACGCCCTGCCGCAGAGCCCGCAGCTGTTCAAACAGCTGTTGATGGTGGGTGGTTACGACCGCTACATGCAAATCGCCAAGTGCTTCCGCGACGAGGATCTCCGGGCCGATCGCCAGCCGGAATTCACCCAGATCGACATGGAGATGAGCTTCGTCGACATGGATGAGGTGATGGCCGTCGCCGAAGGCATGGTTCGCCAAGTGTGGAAGGAATTCCTCGGTGTGGATCTGCCGGAACAGGTCCGGCGTATGGAATTCAATGAAGCGATGCTGAAATACGGCTCCGACAAGCCGGACCTGCGCTACGGCATGGAAATCGTCGAGTTGACCGACTGGGCCCCCAGCTCGGGCTTTGTGGTGTTCAGCCGGGCAGTGGAAGGCGGCGGTATCTGCCGAGCGCTCAACGCCAAGGCCGCCACCGACAAGCTGAGCCGTCGCAATCTGGATTATCTCGACAAGACCTTCGTGCGCGATTTCGGCGCCAAGGGCCTGGCTTGGATCAAGGTGGCGAACGGTGAGTGGCAGGGTCCTGCGGCCCGCAATATCACCGAGGAAGCCCGCGCTGAATTAACCAAGCGCCTCAACGTGGAAAGCGGCGACGTGCTGTTCTTTGCCGCCGACAGGCCGAAGGTGGTCGAGGCCACCCTGGGCGCGGTGCGCGTGGAACTGGGCACCAAGTTGCTGGCATTGGCCCAACCCGGCCAATTCGAATTCCTCTGGGTGCATTCGGCGCCCATGTTCGAGTACGACGACGATACCCAGCGCTGGTACAGCGTGCACCATCCCTTCACCGCCCCCTACGCCGAACAGTTGGATCAACTGGCAAGCAATCCCGGCAGCGTGTTGTCGCAGAGTTATGACTTCGTGCTCAATGGCGTGGAAATGGGCGGCGGCTCGATTCGTATCCACGACCCGGCCGTCCAAAAACGGGTGTTTACCGCCCTGGGTATTGGCGACGAGGAAGCCAAAGCCAAATTCGGTTTCCTGCTGGACGCCTTGCGCTTCGGCGCGCCGCCACACGGCGGCTTGGCCTTCGGCCTGGATCGCCTGATCATGCTGGCCTTGGAACTGGACACCATTCGCGACATCATCCCCTTCCCCAAAACCCAGAAGGCCTCAGACCTGATGAGCGAAGCCCCGTCACCAGTGGATGGCAAGCAATTGCAGGAATTGCATATCGTCACCACTGCCACCAAAGAATAGGCAAGCCCTGCCACTCGAGAAACATGCGCGCCCGGCCAATGGCCGGGCGCGCGGTGTGAACACCGCCTTGGTTCAGCCGACAGCTGCACGGATGGCGGCCACCTCTTGCTCGATCTGCAGCCTGGTCTGCTGGTCGGGCTGATTGACCAGGGCGGTGACGCGAGCAGCGATGGCGGCGCCCAGCAGCAGGCCGAGTGCGACATCGACATCGGACACGATCTGCGGATTGCAGCGTGGCCGGAAATGCTGCAGGGCCTGGGCGGCCTGCTGACAACACGCGATCAGCTGCAACGGCACCGCCAAGGCCGCTGCGGCAATGGCTTGGCGCTGCTCGTCGCTCAGATCGGTCGAACGCCAACTGCGTTGTATTTCCTGGTAACAACGCTGGTCGGTCTCTGCCAAATCCAAGGCTTGCTGCTGCCAGGCAACCAGACGGGTAGCCAATTCCTGCGCTTGCTCAGCCCATTCGGCCCATTTCTTGCCCGTGGTATAGCGCGCCGCCATGGCGCCGGTGGCGCAACCCAAAGCCGCGCTGGCCGCCGCTGCCGCGCCACCGCCGGGCGTCGGCCGACGCGCTTGCAGATTGGCGCACCAAGTCTGCAGACTGGTGTAACGGGTGGTGTCGAGGTCGGTGATCATAGTCGTGTCGCTCCCGCCATGGCGGCGGGTCCATGGCGCCGATCGTCGGTCGGATTATTCCGCTTCCGCCGCGTCCCCATCGGGATCGCTGATCCGTTCGATCCGCGCACCCAAACGGCACAGGCGATCCTCGATGCGCTCGTAGCCGCGATCGATGTGATAAATCCGCCGGATCAGGGTTTCGCCTTTGGCTGCCAGACCCGCCAACACCAGGGCCGCGGAGGCGCGCAGATCCGAGGCCATGACCTCGGCCCCGGTCAAGCGGTCCACGCCCTGCACCACTGCCTGGCCGCCAGCCACGGAGATATTTGCACCCATGCGCTTCAATTCGGCTGCCGCCATGAAACGTTCGGGAAAGACCCGCTCGGTGATAATGGACGTGCCATCCGCCAACACCGCCAACGCCATGGTCTGAGCCTGCAGGTCGGTGGGAAAAGCCGGATACGGCAAGGTCACCACATCGCAACCGCGCGTGCGCTTGCCGGGTAGCACACTCAAGGTGGTGGGACCGCGCTTGATCCGGACCTCCATCTGCCGCAACACGTCGAGAAAAGCCAACAGATGCCGCGGCTGGCAGCCGGTGATCGTAATCGGCGAACCGGTGATGACCCCTGCCAACAGCAGGGTGCCGGCCTCGATGCGGTCGGGCATCACCCGGTGTTCGACGCCACTGAGTTTGCGCACACCCTTGACGATGATGCGTGGCGAACCAGCGCCCTCGATCCGCGCCCCCATGCCGATGAGCATTTTCGCCAGATCGATGATTTCCGGCTCGCAGGCGGCGCATTCGATGACCGTGGTGCCTTTGGCCAACACCGCCGCACTCAGCACATTTTCGGTGGCCGTGACCGAGCTGCCGTAGGTGCCACCCAGATAGATTTCCGCGCCGTACAAGCCACCCTTGGGTGCCTGAGCCTGGATATACCCATGCTCGATCACAATCTCGGCACCCATCGCCCGTAAACCGCGCAGGTGCAGATCGATGGCGCGCTCGCCGATCACGCAACCGCCGGGCAGGCTCACGGTAGCGTGCCCGCGCTTGGCCAACAAAGGCCCCAACACGCAGATGGATGCACGCATCTGCCGCACCAGTTCATAGGGAGCGGTGCTGTTGTAGCTGTCGCAGGGCCGAGTCTGCAATTCCCCCCGTCGCCAATGGGTTTCCAGACCCAGGGTGTTGAGAATCTTGACCATGGTCTGGATATCGCGCAGCAAGGGCACCTTGCTCAGACGACAGGGGTGGTCGGTCAACAAGGTGGCAGCCAAAAGCGGCAAAGCAGCGTTCTTCGCCCCAGCCACGCTGATGCGGCCGTGCAGGCGCTGGCCACCAATAATGCGGAATGCGTCCATAGCGTCAGCATACTTGCCGAGCCGCGCCACCAGCAAGGAGGGATCGGCGCCTTGGCCATAGTGGAATACGGCCATCGTGATGGCATTTGCCGCAATGCCGTTCGGCTTGGCGTTCCTGGTAGCACAGACATCTGGACTGCATCAAGAAAACCGCAAAGCGCGAAGCGGCCTGCCCTCTACCTGCACAGAACCGAACCACATGGTCGTTTGCCGGCTTCACCTGCCATGAAACGGTAGTGAATAACCGCACCGCTTTCCGGCGGTTTTCGACAATACCGAATCCAGCAATCTACGACCCGACCGTAACTAGCGTCATCGCTGCAAGCCCTACAACTGCGCGCCCGCAAGGATCTCGCCATGGATGTCTTCTTCGCCGCCTTCCCCCTGCTGCTGGTGGTCGTACTGATGGCCGGACCCCGGCCCTTGCCGGCACAGATCGCGCTACCGTTGTGCGCGGCGGTCACCTGGCTGCTGCGCCTGGTCTGGTTCGACGCCGATCCGGCAGGCGTGCATGCGGCGATCATCTCCGGCCTGATCGCCGCATGCACACCGATTCTGATCGTTGCCGGCGCGGTGGCCTTGTTCCAGGTCCTGGATCGCTGCGGCGCCATGCTGATCTGGCGGCGCTGGCTCGATGGCATCAGTCCGCACCCGGTGGCCCGACTGATGACCGTCGCCTGGGCCTTTTCCTTTTTGATCGAGGGCGCCAGCGGCTTTGGCACCCCGGCGGCAC
>CAYONM010000107.1:0-12772 GCA_964405325.1 uncultured candidatus Brocadiaceae bacterium
CGGAGCGTGTCACCAGCGAGAACACCCAGGCCGCCGCTGTATGTACGGATGTGCTCGTCAAGGCCGATCTCCATGCAGAAATATGCAATGGAGCGCTCGTGCTCTGCCGTTTCGCGGGCAATCATAGGGATGTCTCCTGCCTGAGATCAATGCTCTGCACGGGCCCGTTCCGCCACCTCGTCGGTTCTGGAAGGCATGACAAGATCATTTCGGTGCAGCCGAGCTTATGGGACCACCTCCAAACGCTTGTGCTGGTGCTCATGCTCGTTTCCTCATAATCTGGAAGTGATCCGACCGATCGACGCAAGTCATGAGTTCTCATCCACCTGCCCGCTGAGGGCCTTGGAGTTTTTCTCTCTGGTGGCATGTGGGCGCACCGTTTCACGCAAATGCAGATCGTGCAGTTCTTGATTGAGGCTCGTAAAGTCGTCATCGGGAGCGTAGCCGACCAATTCACACGCTGTGGTGATATCCATGCGGTTGAAGCGATTGTTCGACAGGGCATGAAACAGGGCAAATTGCAGCGTAGTGTCGTCAATGCAACGACAGATCAATTGATTCAGGTCGCGATGCGACACAAACGCATCCAACATGGCCAGGCTGTCGGATTTTGCCGCCTTCTCCCGCGGTTGAAAAGCACCAATGCGTAAAGCAATGCACGAAACAGATTCCTGTTCCGCAGTCATTCGGGCCAGCGCCTCACCAAAGCATTTTGACACGCCATAAAGATCGCCCGGATTGACCGCCTGAACTGGTCTTGATTAATAGGGGCCAGATGTTGTTCAAAAAGGGCCAGGCACCTTGGTACCTGTAAACCCTTGTGTAGTGCAGACTCCGTGCAGCTAGAATGTTGTACAAAAGACAGAAGGAGCTTCTATATGATCGGCAACACACTGACCATCTACAACCTCAACATGGATGAGGAAGTCCGTTCCCCGCGCACCTGGCGCGGCCTCACCGCGATCGGCGCCATCTTTACCGTATTGGGCCTCCTGGCTCTGGGCCTACCGGTCGTCGCTGGCTTGACTGTCCTCCTGGTCATAGGATGGCTGTTGATCTTCGCCGGTGCTCTGCAAGTCGGTCATGTGTTTACCGGCAGGCGAGCCTCCGGCTCATGGCGTGGCATTCTGCTTGCCAGTCTGGCCATCGTACTGGGCATCTATCTGGTACTGCGTCCTATCGGCGGCACAGTGTTTTTGAGCGCCTTGATTGCCGCCTACTTTCTCATCGATGGACTTTTCAGCATCGCCGCCGCCCTCAACACGCGCGGCACAGCGGCCTCTGGCTTATTGAGTATCTCTGCGGTTCTGAGTATTCTACTGGCGGTGATTATCTTGGCCATGCTACCCGAAGCCGCCCCGGAGATTCTTGGACTGCTAGTCGGCATCGCTTTGCTGATCGACGGCATCATCTCGCTGATCATTGCTCAACGGATGCGCACGTCCGCCGTTTCAGGGTGAGGGTTTGGAGCGCCAGCGAACCACCGCCGCACGGTATCTACTGACACCTCCCTCAAAGGTCGAAAACGTGGCATATCCTGTTGTGTTCAAGCGAGCGCGTCCAAGCGCGAAGCCGCCCGCCCGAGCACTTCTCAGCGTTCAGCCAGCCATGCCTGCAATCCATCGGCACCCAGGGTGTTGATCACCCGGTCGGGGGGAAGCCAGGCGCGCCGGGCCAGGGTCACGGCATGCGCCATAAGACGGAAATCGTCGACCGCATGGGCATCGGTACCGAGACAGAAATACACGCCGGCATCGACACCGACGCGGATGTCCTCCTCGGGCAGATCCAGGCGTTGCGGCTGGGCGTTGATCTCAACACAGACGCGGTGCTTGGCGCAGACCGCCAATACGCGCTCGCGGTCCCAGGCGATGCCATCCCGCTTGCGGAGCATGCGGGCGGTGGGGTGACCCCAGGCATGGACCAGACCGCTGGCGAAGGCCCGCTCCAGGCGGGCGCTCTGTTCGTCCACCGACAGGTCGAAGTGGCTATGCACGCTCCCCACCACCCAATCGAAGCGGCGCAAGGTCTCATCCGTCAGATCCAGCTTCCCGTTGCGGTGGATATCAACTTCGATTCCTGCCAGAAGGCGGAAATCGTCCAATTCGTCAGCAAGCGCATGGATACGATCGCAGTGACGACGGGCGGCCTCGTCATCCAGGCCGCCCGCCTGACGTTGGCCCTGTGAATGGTCGGTGAGAGCCAGATAGGCATAGCCGAGGCTCCGGGCCGCATCTGCCATTGCTTCCGGCGTGGCGGCGCCATCGCTGGCAGTGGAATGGCATTGCAGATCCCCGCGAATATCCTCGTCGGTCAACAAGTCCGGCAGGTCGGCGGTGGCAGCCGCAGCTATTTCGCCGCGGTTTTCGCGTAGCTCGGGGGGAATCCAGTCGAGATCCAGGGCGGCGTAGACCTCCTGTTCGTGTCTGCCGGCCTCAAGCGTATCTCCGTGAAAAAGTCCGTATTCGCTGAGTTTGCGCTGCCGGTCCTGGGCGCGCCGACGCAGGGCGATACTGTGACTCTTGGAGCCGGTGAAATAGATGAGTGCGGCACCGAAACATTCGCCATCGGTATACCTGATGTCGAGCTGCGGACCATCCGTCAGGCGCAGGCTCACCTTCTCCTCGCCATGCGCAATCACCTCCTCGATATCAAGGTCTTTCTGCAGGGCCTCGGTCACCGTTTGTCGCTTGCCGGCTTGAACCAACACATCCAGGTCGCCGACCGTCGGCACGCCGCGTCGAAAACTGCCGGCTGGCGCCCAGCGTTCAACGGCTGGTATAACATCGAGGATCGCGCGCACCTGGGCGATATGTCTGGCCGCCTGATCGCGCAGGATGCGGCCGGCGGTCCGCGCCACCAGATCGATACCGTTGAGCAGTTTCCGCTCGCTGGTCGCCCCCCAGCCATCGAGCTCCTGAATCTGGTGTCGCTCACAGGCCTCACGCAAGGAGGGCAGATCATCAATGCCCAGTTCCCCTTGGAGCTGGCGAGCTCCCTTCGGGCCCAGGTTTGGGACTGTGAGCAATTCCGCACTCTGGCTGGGCGTTTCCTCGCGCAGGGCTTCGAGTTGGTCGCAGGTACCGGTCTCGATGATCTCGACGATCTTCGCCCCGATACGCTCACCGACATTGGGCAGCTCGGTGAGGTCCTCACCTTCAGCGTGGGCTTGGGCCAAACGATCGGCCGAGTTGCGCACCACCTGGGCGGCACTGTGATAGGAACGCACCCGATAAGGATTGCCGCCTTGAAGATCGACCAGATCCCCCAGTTCATCGAGTAAATCGGCGATACGGTCGTTATCCGTGTTTTCCGGCATAGCACGCTCCCTCGTCTGGGTCGATGTCCGTCAAGCACCGCTGGCGACGACCATCCAGGTCGTACCGACACTGCCATGCGCGACTCATGTAGGGGAGAATGCCGTCTCCTTTCCACGGCTTCACGCCTGTGAAAGTATTCGGGCCTCCATGGCATACTTGTGGCTTGTTTCGGCGCAGCGGGGGCAGCCCACACCGCCCCACGATAGGGAGGCCAGAAGCCCGTCGCCCTGAAGGACAAGGATGAGACATGGTGACCTTCGACCTGGAATCGCTTACACGTCTGCTGCCGATCGCGGTAGCCAGCCTCTGTGGCGGTCTGCTCGGGGCCGAACGCGAAATGCGTGGCAGCGTGGCAGGATTGCGCATCACCATCCGCCCGCAAAAACAACTTTTTCTGCTCGAAGTTTTTGCGAGCTCAGCTGCTATAAGACGCCATACCACATGGCAGCCGGCATTCACACCCGTGTTGCGAACTCAGACCACCGCATTCGGCAATTCATCTCCGGCGAGATAAGCGGCAATATTGGCCAGAGTGGTTTCCGCGATGTTCGCCATCGCCTCCTGGGTGAAAAAACCCTGGTGGGAGGTGACCAGCACATTGGGAAAGGTGAGCAGACGGACGAGCTCTTCGTCGGTGATGATCTCATCCGAGCGGTCCTCGAAGAAATAGTCGCTCTCCTCCTCGTAGACATCAAGGCCGGCGAAACCGATGTGCCCGCTCTTGAGCCCAGTGATCAAGGCGTTGGTATCGATCAGGGCGCCGCGCCCGGTATTGATCACCATCACCCCGCGACGCATTTGGCCCAGGGTGTCATTGTTGATCAGGTGTCGGGTGTCGTCGGTCAGGGGGCAATGCAGAAGGATCACATCGGACTCGGCCAGCAGGCGATCAAGGGCGACATATTCGATCCCCTGACGAGTGGCGAAGTCATCATCCGGGGCGATATCGTAGGCGAGCACCATCATGCCCATCCCCCGAAGGATACCGATCGTGTGTCGGCCGATCGAGCCGGTCCCGATCACTCCGGCGGTCTTGCCGGCGAAATCGAAACCCATCAGTCCATCAATACTGAAATTGTGTTCCCGCGCCCGGTTATAGGCCTTATGGATGCGGCGATTGAGGCAGAGCATGAGGCCGACGGTATGCTCGGCCACGGCGGCCGGCGAGTATTCCGGCACCCGCGCCACCCGCAGATGATCGCGCACTGCATCGAGATCAATATTGCTGTATCCCGCCGAACGCAGGGCCACGAGACCGACGCCGGCATCGGTAAGCCGCGAGGCCACCTCGGCGTCCACCACATCGTTGACGAAGGCGCAGACCGTCCGGTAGCCATTGGCGAGGGCAGCGGTCTCCGCATTCAAACGCACCTCTAGGTATTTGATGGCGAAATCGTGCTCCTCGTTGGCCTGATTGAACATGGCCTGGTCGTAGGGTTTGGTATCGAAAAAGGCGATGTCTGCTTTGCTCATGGCGTCTTCCCTTGCGCTGATCCGGCACACGACCACATCAAAACCGCACTGCTGCATGAACACATATCTGTCAGATCTGGCCGCACAAGACGAACCGGTCACTGGCCCTGCAACACCGCGGCATTCTATCAGGGAGATGCTTGGTTTCACGATCATGTAGGGGCTGACGACGCGGACATGCTGAAGGTCGCCCCGTTGACAGCATCCGATTCCGCGTAGATAGCGGTCCCTGTTCCGGGCTAGGCTTCGCTGCGCAGGCGGCGCTGACACTCCCGCAAAAAGCTAAAAGAGGGGGGCAACCATATCGTTCGGCTCTTCAGATTCGCTCTCGTTCTTCGCCTCTGGACACCCGGCAGCACAACATCCGTTCCGGTCAGCCCGCACCTGCTGCGGCATAGCATCGCCGTCCCTCTCCTACGCGGCGGCGCCGACATCCGGCATGTCCAAGACTTCCTGGGCCACGCCGACCTCGATACCACCAAGACCTATCTGCGGCTGGTGTCGGGGCATCTGCGCGAGGATTACGACAAGGCCATCCCGGAGTTGGCAGCGGCAGTCATTGCCTGACTGCCAAGGCAGCTACGGTTTCATGCCCTGAGGAATGACGAGCAGCAACGTCGGGCCGACCATGATGGGGCATACAAGAACGTGTTCTCGCACCGGGAGGCGGTCGAGGATCTCCTGCGGGGCTACATCGCCACGGATTGGCTCGACATTCTCGATCTGGAGACGCTGGAGCGGGCCCCGGCCGAGCACATCGGCGTTCTGCTGACCCAGCGAAAGAACGACATCATCTGGCGGGTCCGGTGGAAGCACGATGGCCAGGAGGACTGGCTCTTCATCTATCTGTTGATGGAGTTCCAGAGCACGATCGATGCGACCATGCCACTGCGCCTGGCCGAATATGTCACCCTCCTGTATCAGAGCCTGATCAAGTCCAGGGTCGTGCCCACGGGCCAGGATCTAGCCCTCCCGCCGGTGGTGCCCATCGTGCTCTACAACGGCCGGGAACGGTGGTGGGCGACCCGGCATCTGGCCGAACTGATCCAGGCACCGGTCGAGTTGGCCGATCTGCAGATGCGGATCAGCTATGTCCTGATCGACGAGACGCGGATGGATACCACGCCGGCCGCCGAACGGAATCTGGTCGCCATGATCTTCCAACTGGAGCAGTCACAGACGCCGGAGGACATCCAGGCCGTCACCCAGGCCATGGCCGATGCGCTGACCGCCGAGGGCCAGAGCAGCCTGTGGGTGCACGAATTCATGGACTACGACGAGTCCTGGGGCGAACGCCGCCTGGACAACCAGGTGCTCTGGCAGGGCCTGGCCGAACGTTACGACCAGTATCTGACGGAATTGTTTCCGGAGATCGATTATCTGGTCCTGACCACTACCGAGACGCAACACCGCATCGCCCCGGGCGATCCCTTATTGGCCAAGGTGATCACCGTTCTGGATGCTGCCTGCAAGCGGCATGGCAAACGGCTGATCTACCGCAATTTCCGACATGGCCCGGATTGGCTCAAGGACCAGCACTACGAAAACCTGCTCGCTGAAATTCCCACCAGCGTGATCCTGCAATCCAAGACCGTAGTCCAGGACTTCCACATGCGCGGCGTCCTGCATCCCCTGATCGGCATGGCCAGCAAACGCGGCTTTCAGGAGATGATAGCGCTGGTAGATGCTGGTAACGCCCGATACCTGGTCGGCTTTGATCTCTTTATCGAAGCGGGCGCAAGCGTTGGCAACCGGTGTCATCAGAATGGTCCGATCCGGCATCTGTTCGCGCGCCTGCAGCGTCAGACCTTCGCAGTAGCCCCTGGCGCGTTGCGGATCGACCAAGCCATTGCGGTTTCCGGCAGCGAGGTATTCCTCCATATCCTTCGGAATCCAAGCGGCGATTGAATGGTACCAAGGCGGGCTGACCCGCCTTGGGTTTATTCCGCCTCGATGGCTCCGGCGTCACGGCCGGCACCGGTGGCTTGGCGACCGCTGAAATCGCGCAGTTGCGGGCCATCGAACTGCCAGGCCATCAACTCCTCGATGCTGGTGTGGGCATCGGTCAGGGTGCCCTGGGCCACCCGCAGGAAGTCGATGGTGGCAGCCAGATGCTCGGCACCTGGGCCGCCGCCGACCTGGAAATCGGCGGTATTGGCCAGCAGTGCAGTCGCCATGCTGCCGCTGGGCTTGCCACTGACGGCTTTGCCGTCCAGGTAGATGGTGGCGCCCTGATTCCGGTCGACGTCGACCAGCACATGGTGCCACTTGCCATCGCTGATCTGGCCACCGACCAGGCTGTAGAAATCTTTGCCGCCATTGCGCAGGCGCAGGCGCAGTTGTCCGCCGCTGATATCCAGGGCGTAACCTGCATCCTTCCCCAACTTCTGGGCGATGACACCATCCTTGTCATTGGTGCGCAGGAAGGCTTCGATCAGGAAATTATTGTCGTACATTTCCACTGTGCGCTTGTCGGGTCCCTGCGCGACGCGCTTTTCTTTCTTCTGCTTGCCGACCTCGTAGCGGATCGGCTCTGCCAAGGTGGCGTGGCCGATAACCAGGTACTGCTTGCTGCCATCCAGTTCCAGCGCTCCTTCGACCCAATCCTCAAGCTCGCCCTTGATGTAGTTCGCGGAGCTGATGCCTTGGCCGTGCAGCGGATAGCGTGGCGTGGCGTGGTAATCGGTCCGCTGGCCATAATAATCCGTCATGTACCAATGCTCGTCGATGACCTCGCCTGGATCCTTGCGGTTGATGGTGAAATTCCATTCCCCAACCACACCCGAGAGCGCCCAAGGCACGAACACCCGCACACCACGGTCTATGGCAGCGCTGCCGGAAGCCGGACGGAAATCATGCTCGGCGGCATTGCGCAGGGGAGACTTTTGCGCCATCACGCCGACGCCGCTGGCCATGGTGTGTTCCCTGGCCAGGGCCGCGGCCATCGCCTCGACCTCCTTGAAGTCGCCGCCTTGGGCGTGGAAGTTGCCGATCATGCCCGCGATGTCGTAGAACACGTTCTGCGCATAGGCGTTGGTCTCGTAGGCGAATTCCTCGCCCTGCTGGCCAGCGTCATGGGCGTTGGGGTCGGTATTCTTGGAATCCGTGTGCCGGAAGACGTACTGGCCGATGTCCTGGAAGATGTTACCGAAGAATTTGTCACGCCCGGCGTCGGGCTTCTGGCGGCGGCTACCGTTGAGAAAATTGTAAACGGTGTTGTTGAACCAGGTGTTCTGGAAGCTGTGGATCTCTTGAAATGCCGAAGCGCTGGCTTCGTGATCGTCAGGCGTGCTGCTTTCGGCCCAAGCGATGTTGTTGAAGTGGTAGTTCTTAAAGGCACCGTCTAAATAATAGGCGTGCGCGAAACGGCGCTTGCCGCCCCACATATAGCCTACGGGATTGCCAACCACATTGTTGAAAATGTAGGCTGGACCGCCCTGCCAGCTCTCGATCGCGCCCCAGTCGTTGGAGAAGAGCATGGCGTCTACCACCTTGTTCTGGTGGATGATATAGCGGGTGAAGGGGAGGTCGCCGGCAACGCCGCTGCCTTTACCGGGACGTACCGAAATACCCCAGCCGCCCGTGCGATGCAGAATGTTGCCGGCAATATGCGCAGTTTTAGCGCCATTGATGGTGACGCAGTGGCCGTGGCTCATGCGCTCCATGCACATGCCGGCGTGGTAGATGTTGTTGCGCAGCAGCGCGACATCGCCCAAACGACCATAGGGCGGTCCTATCTTGTCTTTCGGATTGCCTTCCCGAACACTGATCCCGCCGTTGTCGGTATAGCGGATGTCATTGTCGCTGATCACGATGTCATCGAGCCGGTCCTGTGCACCCTCGGCCGCCATGACGACAGCAGCGTTGACATGATAAAAGGTGTTGTTGCTGATCCGGATGTCCTGCCCCGTGCCCTGCAGGCTGATCACCTCGGGCTTGGTCATCCAGGGCCAGACCTTCCGCTCCGGCATGTTGGTGAAGCGGAAATCCAGGCCGCTGATCACCAGGTGCTCGACCCGCTGCAGATCGATGAGGGTGGTCCGCTCGGCGACCTCGATCCGCATCTGGTTCGGATCGGCATCGCCGGGCAGGCGCAGATACAGCCGGCCTTTGTTGGGGCCGCTGGCGGCAAACCAGAACTCGCCGCCCTCGTCCAGATAACGCGGATTATCGTCCAGATAGTAGCGCTGACCGCCGAACATCCTCTTGGTGCCCTGGGGAAAGAAGCCATGCGATACCACGGCGTGCTTCTTCTGGTCGTACTGCTCGATGGGTTCGGGTGCGGCGGTGCCCATCACCGGACCCCATTCGCTGTAGATGTTGGCGCCCTCGTAGAAGGCCGGATCCTTGGGCAGGCTGTTGTCCAGATACAGCAGATTCTTCTGCTTGCCTTTCAGCTTGGTGATTTCACCCATGCGCTCGGATCGGAACCAGCTGGCCTTGATGTTGTCGGTGTCATCGTCGCCGTAGGTCCAATTCGGGATACGCGCGACGTAGAGTCGGGTGATCGTCTCACCGTCTACACTCCACACATTCAGGGGTGCCACCCCTTTGGGCAGCTCCACGGACCAGATGCGGTCCCGATCCGGTACATCTTTTGGCAGGCCATCCCCACCGCGCTGCCAGCCGCCAGTGATGGCGATGGATCCGGCGATCACCGCTTCACCCGTACCCCAGGAGGGATCGCTGGTCAGGCGCACCGGATCGCCCGGGCGACCCTGAGCGGCGCCCTTCAGGCTGCCGCGATAGATGACGCCGCGCTTGAACACGTAGCTGACCGGCCCGTGCACGCCGGCCTTGGCCTGACCGCCAGCCTGCTTGTCCCAGGGATGATGCTTCCAGGGCTTGGCCTTGGTGCCGGGGTTGCCGTCATCGCCGTTCTCGTAATCGATGTAACGGACGGTCTCGCCAACCGCGAAGGTGAAGGGCTCTGGCGCCCAGCTCAGATCGCCGCTGGGGCTGACGGTGGCATAGTCGTGCTGCCAGTCCCAGGATTCGGCGGCGACGAGATGGCCGCCGGTCAGGCTGGCGATGGCTGCCAAGAGACAGGCACAGGGTCGAATCGGTCGCATAGGGGTTCCTCCGTCTGGTTGATGATGTATACAAACAGGTAACGGATTCCCGCTGAGTGCTACCGAGTTTCCTGCGACAGCGAAGTGGCCGAAGTATCCGGTAGCACGATGGCCGCTGCGGTTACGCTCCTGGTGATGCAGAACGAACGCGATCTCGTGGCGGCGGTCCGCGGTGGCGATCAGGCCGCCTGCCGGCATTTTGTGGAACGCTATCAGGGACCGGTACGGGCATTGGCCAGGCGGCTGGCGCCGGATCCGGACCAGGCCGAGGATCTGGCCCAGGAAAGCTTTCTCCAGGCATTCGAGGCCCTGAGTTCCTGGCGCTGCGATGGCTCGCTCAGCGGCTGGCTGTGTGGCATCGTACGCAATCAATCGCGCCTGCTGTGGCGACGCGAGGCCCGACGCAAGCGGGTACTGCGCGACGGCTTGGCGAATTACATCGAGCATATCGCCTGCGAAGAGCTGCCCATGGATCCGCTGGTCTGCGAGGAGCGACTGGTGGCGCTGCGCTCCTGTCTGGAGCAGGTGAACGAGCGCGGCCGACGACTCTTGGAGCTCCGGCATCGCCATGATCTCCGCTGCGATCAAGTGGCGGAGACGGTCGGCGCCAAGGCCTCGGCCGTACGCACCGCTCTCTGCCGGCTGCATCGCCGGCTGCACGACTGCGTCAGCCGCCGTCTCGATCCGGAGCTCCTCGATGTCTGACAACGACGATCGGGAACGGCTGCAGGCCGCGCTGGATGGAGAGCTGGATCCGGAGCAGCGCCAGCTGCTGCTGAACGATCTGCAGCAGGATGCGGACCTGACCCAGGATCTACGAACCCTGTTGCAGGCCGAACATCTGCTGCATCAGCTGCATCATGCGCACGACGGCTTCAGCGAACGTGTGCTGCTCGCGCAGGGCGCGGCAGCTTTCAGCGACCAGGTGGTGGACCGCTGGCAGGGGCGTCGTCGCAGCCGGCTGTATGGTGCCGCCGGTCTGCTCGCCGCCGGCCTCGTGATCGGCATCCTGGTGCTGACCGTCTCGCACCCACAAGAGTTGCCCTGGGACCTCGCGCAGCGCTCCGGCACCGTCCTGGTGGGTGCGCCCGGTCAGTGGCGCATGCTGGAGGCCGACGAGCCATTGCTGCACGGAGAACGCCTGCGCATCGGGGGCGATGCCAGCATTCAGCTGCAGCACCGGCAGGATGGCATTCAGCTGGAACTCCTACCGGACACCCGGATCACATTTCACGACCAGAGCGCCAAACACATTCATATCGATCAGGGTGGGCTGCTGGCGCAGGTCGATCGACAGGATGCGCACGATCCCCTGGTCCTGGAGGCGGCGGCGGCCCGCTGCACGGTGCTCGGCACCAGTTTCCAACTCCGTCTGCAGGCCGGCGAGGCGCAGCTGCAGGTGGTCGACGGCACCGTGCAGGTGGAGCATGGATCGCAGACCATGGCCATCGGTGCCGCCGAAAGCCTGACCTGGACCCCGAAGAGGCCGGCCGATCCCTATCGCCTCGTGACGCGGGCGGCCCTCCTGAAGCACGACTGGCGCGGACAGCTCCCCACGCCCTGGTCCGCCGGCAGACCGGATCCGGTAGCCGGGCTGACGCGGGGTCAATTCAGCAAGATCGACGACCGGGGCGTGCGACTGGTCGGCATCCGTGGCGCCGGACCCTGGCCCAAGGGCTTCGGCCGAGTCGAAGTCGATGATCGCCTGCAACTGGAACTGCGACTGCGCGAGCGTTCCAGCTTTGTGGTCGTCATGGTCGGCAGCATGACCCAGGATGGCCGCTTCCACATGGCATCGCATACCTTCGGCAAGCTCGACCGCGACTGGCAGGTGCTGGACCTGCCGCGCAGCTGGCTCGGCCAGGAACCGCCGCCGGTGGGCGATCGGTACATACTCTACCTGGTGATCGCTCCGGAGGATGCCGGTCTGGAACTGCGCGAATTCCTGATCCTGCGTCAGGAACGGGTCGGAACTGATTTTTGAGCCGAGCCCGCATCACCGACAACACGCGGGGCATCTTGGCCAGCGATCAGGCCGACCGCGATCCGCAGGAGCCTGCAATGCCTTGATCGACTCGCTGCTGACACGTTCAGCGCACTTCGGCAACCACGGTGCTCATCACCCGCTGGCCATCGACCACCGTGGTCTTGAGCGGATCGGCCAGGCGCAGGCCATGCTGCTCCAGCAGTGCCAATAGCTGCTCACGCCCCACCAGATAGCGGAAATGACAAGCGCCGGTGACCCGGCCATCGTCGCCACAGGGCAAAGGCCCCGGCCAGGCGATGGTGGTGGCGCAGCGGATGAACAACCGCCCGCCCGGCGCCAGGGTCCGCACCAGCTCCGCGAACCAGGCACGGAAAGCGGCCTCGTCCGGCGCGAAATGCAGCACGGCATTGCACAGCACCAGATCGAAGGCATGGGAAGGCACGGGCAGCTCCGGCAAAGCCGCCTGATGCAGCTCCACACGCGTGCCGAAGCGTTGCCGGCAGGACTCGATCGCTCCTGCATCCGGATCACAGGCGGTGAGGACATGGCCCTGCTCCAGGAACCACTCCAGATTGCGGCCGCCGCCACAACCGGCATCGAGTATCCGTGCCGCGGCGGGAATGCGATCCCGGCAGACCTGATCCAACAACATGATGTCCATCTGACGCAGACTTGCTGGCACGCTCGACATGAGTGCTCCTGACCTGACTGAGGCATTCTCGTTGTCGCGTTGTGCAGCCCGAGGCAAGCCGCCACGGCACGACTGACCACCGTCAGGACGACGGTTCCGCCTAAGGTGGGCCAGCCCACAACCCAAGGGTTCGATTCTAGTGGTCTGGCCCACCTTTCTGCTCTTTGCGTCTCAGGGCTGCGCCCCTAGGACCCCGTCCCTCAAGGCCGAAAACTCGTTGCATCTACCG
>CAYONM010000108.1:0-12771 GCA_964405325.1 uncultured candidatus Brocadiaceae bacterium
CGGAGCCCGGCTGGCGGGTGCGACGGACGTCGCGAGGGGGCAGCGCCCCCTCTGAAGGAAGCATCCCATATCCACATTTCCGGATAATCCCACACAGCCCAATCCTGCTGTCGCAAAAAACCACTGTCCATCCCGCGTTTCCCGGTTGATATACCGATATGAGAAGCACCGCTTGGATTCTGATCATGGTGCCGCTGCTGCTCGCCTGTCTGCCGGCGGCAGAATCGGTATTCAACGCATCGCACTGGACCGTTGCCGAATCGGCGCTGGATCGCCTACACCGCAAGCACCTGGCCAGCCAGGGTCTGCGCCTGGCATCATCGTGCAGTGATGCGGTCTTCCTGCGTCGGGCCGGCCTCGATCTGAACGGTCGCCTCCCTACGGTCGCGGAGGTGACCGCCTTCCTGGCCGATCGACGTGCCGACAAGCGTGAACGCCTGGTGGAAGATCTGCTGCGGGCGCCGGCATTTGCCGATGTCTGGACCATGCGATGGGCCGACATCCTGCGGGTGAAGGCGGAATTCCCGATCAACCTGTGGCCCAATGGGGTACAGGCCTATGACCAGTGGTTGCATCAGACCATAACCAGTAACCAAGCGACCGATGCCTTTTTCCGCGACCTGCTGACCGCCAGCGGCAGCAACTTCCGAGTACCGCCGGTCAACTTCTACCGCGCCATCCAGGGCAAACAGCCCGCCACCATCGCCGCCGCGGTCGCACTGACCACACTCGGCTCGCGCCTGGAACACTGGCCGCAGGCGCAGCGAGATGGACTGGTCAGCCTGTTTTCATACGTGGTCTACAAAGGCACCGCGGAATGGAAAGAGGAGTTTGTCCTCAACGATCCCGAACCCCACCCGGGCTTCACCGCCATGCTCCCGGATGGCAGCCTGGTTGCCGTTGGCGCCTTCGACGATCCGCGACAATTCTTCTGTGACTGGCTGCTGACCCACCCCGAACAGGGTTTTGCCCGAGCCCAGGTCAATCGCATCTGGGCTTGGCTGTTCGGACGTGGCCTGATCCACCCGGTGGATGACATACGCCTCGGCCAGGCCGATCCCTCGGGCGGTGTGCTCAGCCATCTGGAACAACGGTTCATCGAGCTGGCATTCGACCGCCGAGCCTTGATCAGCGAAATCGTCCGCTCTCGGACCTACCAACAGTCTGCCATACCCGAGACGAGCGACACCGCCACCGCCAGCCAGGCCTTCGCCTGCTATCCCTTGCGCCGCCTGGAAGCCGAAGTGCTCCGCGACGCGGTCTACCGGCTGACCGGATACAAAAATGATCGAGAGCGTTTCAGCAGCCAGATCCCGGAACCCTTTACCTACCTACCGCCGACACAGCGCACCGTGACCCTGGCCGACGGCAGCATCACCGGTCCCTTCCTGGAATTATTCGGCCGCCCCTCCCGCGACACCGGCCTGGCCGAGGAGCGCAGTTCCGGCATCGACCATCGCCAACGCCTGCACCTGATCAATTCGACGCAGTTCAATGATCTGATCATGCGCAGCCCGACGCTCCGTCGACTGATCGGCGAACAGCGCAATCAGCCAAACGAATTGATTAACACGCTGTATCTCGCCATCCTGTCGCGGCATCCGACCGAAAGCGAACTGTCCATCGCTCACACCTTTCTGTTCGACCCACCATCTGCGTCTGGCAATCAGACAGCCAAGCAACAACGTCAGCGTCAGCGCCTGGACCGTAACGCAGCCTTCGACCTCTGCTGGACCTTGCTCTGCAGCAAGGAATTCCTCTACAAACACTGATGGATGTACGCCATGCACCTTCCCAGCCGACGACAAGTTCTGCAAGGGCTCCTGGCCACCGGCGCCTGCGGCTATCTGCCCGCGTTTGCCACCGGAACGCAAGCCACTCGCGGCCTGATCAGACCACCTCGGGCAAAAACCGTCATCCAGATCTGGATGTGGGGCGGGCCGTCCCATCTGGACACCTTCGACCCCAAGCCGGAAGCCGGACGTGACTACTGCGGTCCCCTGGACAGCCCCATTGAGACCAACATCAGCGGCATCCAGATCAGCCAATTACTGCCACAACTCGCCAAGCAGGCTGACAAGTACAGCATCCTGCGCAGCGTCACGCATGGCATCAACGGCCATGAAACCGCCTCCTACCTGATGCAGACTGGGCAGCAACCCGGCCGCCTGGTCTGCCCCACGGTGGGTGCCGTCATCGGTAAGTTCAAAGGCTACGAAGCCGGCTATGCCGGTGTCGTCCCGCCCTATGTGGTCTTGACCAAACCCCAAGGCCGGTTTTCCGAGGCGGGTTTTCTTGGCCTGTCGTATAAACCATTCGCGACCGGCGGCGATCCCAATCAGACACGCTTTGCCGTGGAAGGTATCGTCAACCAGCAGATCTCCGACGATCGGCAACGGCAACGTCGGCAATTGGCCAAACAATTGGATACCCTCGGTACGACCCTGCCCGAAGCACCACCATTCGAACAGTTCGCCCAGGCCGATCACGAGGCCTACGAGCTGATGTTCGGCGAAGCCCGCGCCCTATTCGATCTGTCCGATGAAAAAGAGGACCTGCGCAAACGCTACGGCCGCACCACCTTCGGCCAGTCCTGCCTGATGGCTCGACGTCTGGCGGAGGCTGGCGTGCCGTACATCACCATCAATTACCAGGGGTGGGATACTCACAAGCAACACTTCCAGACCATGCAGCGGAAACTTCCGGAACTGGATCAAGGATTGGCAACCTTATTGCAAGATCTGTCTGATCGCGGCCTCTTGGACCAGACCATCGTCTGGTGGGGTGGCGAGTTCGGCCGTGGCCCGAAAATCCAGTTCGACGCCCCCTGGAACGGCGGCCGTGGCCACTTTGGGGCTTGTTTCTCGCACCTGGTTGCCGGTGGTGGCTTCCGCGGCGGAACCGTGGTGGGCGCCTCGGATGAACGCGGCATGAGCGTTGCCGAACGCCCCATTTCACCACGCGATCTGATCAGCAGCATCTATCAGCTGATGGACATCGATCCCAGCGCTCCACTGCCGAATCCACGCAACCTGGCAGTGACCGTCTTACCGCCAAGCGACGACAGCATCATCGGTAGTGGGCCGTTGCGGGAGATCATGTGATGGCCATCGCCACCCATCTGCCGACCCCAACAGCACGAGCCCTGGTACCCAGCGTCACCGCGCGATGGTGTGCTTGCGCATCTGCAATCGGATGGCATTGGCTGATGGTCCCGATCATCCTACTGAGCACCCCGGCCTGGAGCGCCCAGCAGGCCGAGCCGGATCTGGGCTATGCTTTTCCCGGTGGCGGTCAGCAGGGCAATACCGTGCAGGTACTCCTCGGCGGTCAGCGGCTGCGTGGTGCGCAGCAGGTGTACATTTCCGGTGAGCACATCAGCGGCGAGGTGATCGCCTTTTTTCCACCGGTACGCAACGTGCAAAAAGAAGCCAGGCTGATCATCCAGGATCAGATCCTGACTCGGGCCGAGGAACTCTGGCAACAGATGACCGCCGGCGGTGCGGTCTCCGGCGATCCCCCCTGGCAAAACAAACGCCAATCCTGGCGCCGCAATCAGAAACAACTGGAGCAAATCGATCGCGAGCAGGTCCGCATGCCCAAGCATCCCCTGCTTGAGCATATTTCCAAAAAAAGCCTACAGGAATTGGAACATCTCTATGTGACGCTGTTTGAAGGTCGCTTTATGCAGCAACCCAATGCGCAACTGGCGGAAACCGTGCTGGTCGAATTGCGCATCGGCAACCGGGCAGCATGCGGCATCCGGGAAATCCGCCTGCTGGGCCGCCAAGGCCTGAGCGATCCGGTCCGCTTCGCCATCGGAGAGTTACCGGAAACCAATGAACTGGAACACAATGATCCTGATCGACCGGGTCTGTTCGGACCGCCGGTGCCGGTGGATCTACCCATCTGCATCAATGGTCAGATCATGCCAGGCGATGCCGACGCCTTCCGCTTTCGAGCCCGTGCCGGCGATCCGCTGTGCATCCGGGTACAAGCCCGCGAACTGGTCCCGTTTCTGGCCGACGCCGTCCCCGGCTGGTTTCAGGCCGTGGTGGAACTGACTGGTCCTGACGGCCAGCAGGTCGCCTTTGTCGATGATCACGGTTTCAACCCGGATCCACTACTGTACTGCCGGGTCCCGGCCACCGGCCTCTACCAGATCAGCATCCGGGATGCGATCTACCGTGGCCGTAACGACTTCGTCTATCGACTGCACATCAGCAACGAGCATGCGCCTCGCTCCAGTACTGCCAGCAGCGAACACAACGTCTTGAATCAGGCCAAGGCCATCAGTCTGCCTTTCACCCATCAGGATCGCCTGGAAGCGACGGACCGACAGCACTTCTATACCTTCACCGGCGAAGCAGGCGATCCGGTGGTGGTGGATGTCGATGCCCGTCGCATGAACTCAGACCTGGATTCGGTCATCTATCTGCTGGACGATCAGATGCAGACCATCGCCTGGAATGACGACCAGGTTGACAAAGTCGGCCATCTGCATCGTGGCATGGATACCCATACTCATTTTGCCGACAGCTATCTGTCGACCAGACTGCCGCGGATGGGCCGATATTTCCTCCGCCTGACCGACAGTCGTGGTCACGGCGGCAACAATCATCACTATGCTTTGCGGGTCAGCCAACCGCAACCGGACTTCCGGCTCTACGTCACACCCTCGGGCCTCAACCTTCCGGTCGGACGCGATACGCCGATCACCGTCCACATCCTGCGTCAGGATGGCTTCGACGGCGCGGTCGATGTATCCCTGCACAACGCCCCGGAAGGCTTCAGCCTGGATGGCGGCCGGATCCCACCGGAGCTGGATGAAATCCGCTGTACCATCAAGGCGCCGGTACAACAAGACGCCAGGCAATTGCTGAAGAACGCCGATATCATTCCCCTGGTCATTCGCGGTGAGGCCGATCACCAAGGCCGACGCCTGATGCACCCAGCCATTGCCGCCGACAACGTGATGCAGGCCTTCCTGTGGCGGCATCTGCAGGAATCGACCGGTCTGGTAGCGACGGTTTTACGCAGCTCCTTTCCCTATCCCGCCGAGTTGGCCACAACGACGCCGGTCCGCATTCCGGAAGGTTCCAGTGAACACATCATCGTCAGCGTCGTCGGCCTGAAGCCAGATCCTGACAAAGCAAAGCTGGAACTCACTCTGGTCGACCCTCCTGCCGGCGTCGACCTGCGCCACGCCCGTTTCGAGCAAGGCCGCATCAGCTTCGATCTGAGCTGTCTAGATCTGGATGGCGAACAGATCGCCGACAACCTCATTGTCGAAGTTCTGGCCACGACCATCCCCGATGAGGAGCAACGCACAAAGGGCCGCAAACCGGTCACCAGGACTGCCGGCTACCTACCGAGCATTCCCGTTGTGCTGGGCTGCGACCGGCACATGCAGCCGTGAACACAGAATGTATTATACTGCCATTCACGCTGGTCAGCAGACACAAACATGTCATTTCCACCGCTGCCAAATAATTCATATTTTTGGATAAATATCATGCATTTTAGCCAACTGTGTGCTTTTCCGACTTGTTCCTGAGTGGACAACCGGCTAGACCGATGGCATGCGCCTGCATGTCATCGGCAGCCGCATATCGACCACACAGCAGGAACATGCCATGAAGCACGCCCTCCTTATCGCCATTTGCAGCTGCACCAGTGCCCTGGCCTCGGCCACCGAATACGCCTGGCAGGAACCCCAGGCCACGGTCACTGAGACCGGTTCGGTCATATGGAAGCCGAAACCCTTCCAGGACGATCTGTCCGGCCAGGACCTGCGCTACATCGACTTCGACAACGGCGACGACAACGCCGATGGCCGTGCACCCGGGAGCGCTTGGAAACATCACCCCTGGGATCCCTTTGCCGAAGGCCAAGCCAAGGCCTGCTCCGGCGTGAAGACCTACGTCTTCAAACGCGGGGTGCTGTACCGCAATCCGCTGAAAGCATTGGAATCCGGCACAGCCGAACAGTCGATCCGCCTGACCAGCACCGCCAGCTGGGGAGACGGCGAGGCCACCCTGGTCGGCTCCATCAAGCTGCCGGCGAAATGGCAACAGCTCACGCAATCGGGCCTGCAAGCGCCCAGGCATCTGTCCGATCTCGATAAAATCTGGGTCTTTGAACTCAGCGACCTGGACAACTGGAACCGTGGCCGCCCTGGCTACAAAGCACATGCCATCGGCAATGACAATTTCCAGCGGAATCGAGGTAGTTTCGGAATCCCCTACGGCGGCCTGTTCAAAGTCGAAGCCGACGGCTCCGGCACCATGCTGCACCTAGCCCGCGATCCCGACTGGCAACCGGCCGGCAACGAATACGCCCACGACTACTGGCACCGCTTTTCCGGCAAGAAGAAACCGATGCTGGATGAGAATGGCGACACCGCCTGGACCGACATCGGTCCCTACGGCGCCCCGGCTCAGGACGATTACCTGAAAGGCAAGCCGCAAGACTTCTTCGATGGCGCCATCTTCTGGAGCACCTATCCCTCGCTGATGGGTGGCGCCTTACCGCACGATCCGCTGCCGCCGGAGGTCACCCATAAAAAGACCAAGAAGACCATCCCCTCCTACAATCCCAAAACCGGCCAGGTGGCCCTGATCCAGTTCCACGGCTTCAGCAAAGGCACCAGCTACAAGATCGAAAATGTTCCTGGCTATCTGGACACGGCTGGCGAGTGGTACCTGTTGGAAGTCGGCGAGAAGCGAGACAAGAAGGAATACCTGCTCTATCGACCGGAAGACGATGTCGATCCCAACCAGGAACAGATCGAACTGGTCGCCAACGGTGGTGCCGTGTACATCCAGGATCAATCCCACATCGAGATCGCCGGCCTGGGTTTCCGCTATATCCAAAAAGATACGATCAGCGTCCAAGGACAGAGCGATGACATCAGCATCCACCATTGCACTTTTTCAGATCTGACCAAACACGCGATCGTCTTTGACATGAAGCCCGATCCTGTGGCCTGGGCCAAGAAAAAATGGAACGATCCCAAGGACTGGAAACACGAGACTCCAGACCAGATCCATATCGCCGACAATCATTTTTCCGACATCTGGGATTCCACCGTCCAGATCCACAACGGTGGCGGCGGCTTCGGAGTCCACTCCTGGCCCTTCGGCCACGCCAAACACGTCGAGATCCTGCGCAATAAACTGGAGAACGTCGGTCTGCGTCACAGCGGCACCCGCTATTCTGCGATTCCGGCGATCATGGTCCGCTGTGCCGAGACCGGCATCATTGCCGGCAATATCGTCAAGAAATCCTTCGGCTCCGGCATCATGGTATTCGGTGGCCAGACTTGGGGCTACACCGGCTCGGACTGGCCACTGACCCGGATCCTGATCTACCACAACAGCACCGAGGACACCGCCCTGGCGATCAACGACTACGGCGGCTTCTCGCTGTGGCAGGGTGGTCAGCTGTACGTGTACAACAACAACATCGGCAACTCGGTCGGTTACATGCCTGGCGGCATCTTCGGCAACGGCCGGGCCACCACGCTGAGCTACCCCTACTACATCGACGGCGGCTACAAGATCTACGGCTTCAACAACATCGTCTGGGACCGCAGCAACGACTACGAGAACGATCCCTATGCCAGTAAGGTCGCCGGCTATTTTTCGGTATTCGGTTTTCTGAACCATTTCACCAACAATACGCTGTACCGGCATGCCCGCGCCACCGGTGGCAGCAGCGGCAACCGCACCGACATCGTGTCCAACGTGTTCGCCGACATCAGCATGGAATTCCTGAAGAACAACCGGGTCGAGAATCCATCGCTGGTCGGCGGTGGCGACACCGGCGCCTCGGGCATCGCCGGCATCCCATCCCTGGCCTACGGCAAGAATTTCTTCTCCGGCAATGCCATCGGTGGTTCGCTGGTGGAAAGCAACGAACGCAAGGGCGTGCAGGTGCACCAGAATATCGCCGCCGAGACCCTGGATGAATTAGCGGAACAGATGCAGAGCTTCCCGGTCCGCTGGGGCCAACTGGGCACCAAGGTTGAGGAATGCCCGATCGTCGGTGAACTGGAACCGGACGGCCTGACCGATATCGGCTCCGAGGCGGCGGACTTCCGCCTGAAACCGGATTCACCCGCCATCGATGCCGGCGCCACCTACTTCTATCCCTGGGCGCTGTCCGCCTGCGTCGGCGAGTGGAACTTCACCGAAAACCACGCCGACGCCAGCAAAGTGGTGGATTACTCCTTCTCCATGACCGAAGCCCACTACGACCGCTTCATGTATGCGATGCTGCCAGTACAGACCTTGAGCATCAACGAAGCGGATCGGTCCGCCTACGTGCCGGCGCCTTCGGAAGACTGGGTCAATGGCGCCCTGGCCTTTGATGGCACACGCTTCGCCAGCATCACCGATGCTGAAATGCGCGCCGACGCCGAGGTGGTGATCACCCAATTCATCACCGGCCGCGGCCAGCAGAGCTGGAAGAAGTACGACAAGTGGCCCAAGGACGTCTGGACCTTCCCCGAACCGGACGGCGGCCACAAGGGCGGCCACCCGAACTTCGGTCCCGACCAGGCGGCGAAATATCCCGGCGAACGCCGCAAGACCCTGATCAGCCGTACCGACAATCTGCTGCTGGAGACGAAATTCCGTGCCGATCAGGCCGGCGGTGTGCTGCTGAACAAGCACGATGGCAGCAACGGCTATGCCCTCGCGATCGACGCCCAGGGCCGGGTGGTGTTCACCATCAGCTCCCAGGGCCAACATAGTCGGCTGGTCAGCAGCACAACCGTGGCCGACGGCGAGTGGCACCATGTCCTGGCCGAGATCGATCGTGCCAGCGGACGCATGAGCCTCTACCTGGACGGCCATACCGACCAGGCGGGCCAGGCTTCGATCGGCGCCGACACCTCGATCGATTGCCAGGCCGACTTCGTGGTCGGCCGCTCCTCTGCCGGTGCCAGCGATCATCTGCACGGTGCCATCGACTTCATGCGGGTCTGCCACGGCACCCTGGCCGATGCCCGCACCAGCTACGATGAACTGTATGCCTGGCAATATGTTAGTGGTCCGGCGCTGTTCGACATGTTGGGTCAGCCGATCAAGGGCGAACGCCGCGACGCCGGCGCGCTCGAGCAACAATAAGCAAGGCTGAAAGGTCGACAGCAGCCGGCACTGCGCATCGCGCAGTGCCGGCTGTCATGTCCCTGAGACTCGGTACCGCTCCGCTGCCGGGGGTGGCAGAGCGGTGCTGCGCATCAGCACCGCGAGTACGAGCGCAGCTCTATCCTTTTGGTCACGCGCCTTGCATCTGCACGACGGCGCTTCGACTTCTTCAAAGTATTTATGGGATACAACACTAGACCCCAGCCAGGAATTCCTCCGAGATATTCGCGTCAATGATTTGGTCCAATTTGGCGACCTGATCCGAATGCTTGGTGGCCAGATTCCTGGTCTCGCCAGCATCTTCCCCCAGGTGGTACAGCTCGGCCGGCGCGTCGTCCAGGCGGTAGAGCTTCCAGTCGCCACTGCGGACCGCCCGCTGCCGGCCCTTGGGTTTATTCCGCCGGGCAGCGAACTGCCAATAACGGTACTCGGGCTGGGCCTGCTGCTGGCCCAGCAGGTTCGGTGCGAAGGAGATGCCGTCGGTGGCGGTCGGCGCAGCGGCACCGCTCAATTCAGCCAAGGTGGCCAGGAAATCATAACCAGCGGATTGATAGTCGCTGGTCACGCCAGCCGGCACATGACCAGGCCAGCGTGCGACCATCGGCACCCGGATGCCCCCCTCGTACAGACTCCGCTTCCGACCGCGCAAGCCGCCCGCGCTGTTGAAATAACGGATCTCACTCGGAAAGGCCGGACCATTATCGGAATCGAATAGGACAATGGTGTTGTCATCTATGCCAAGCTCCGTGAGCAGGTCGAGTATACGACCAACATCGCGGTCGATGCGCATGACCATGGCAGCGTAGACCAGTTTGTCGTGATCACCATCCGAGCATAACTCGCGAGCGGTTGCCAGCAGTTCATCGTCGGGAACGGTGAAATCATTATGCGGCAGGGTGATGGGGAAATAGGCATAGAACGGCCGCTGCGCTTGGGCGCGTATAAAGGACAGGCCCTGCTGCATGATCAGCTCGTGCGAAAACTGCTCCTGGGCACCCCCAGCGTTCCCTGGCAATTCCTGGATGCCGCGATCATCATCCAGAAATTCCGGATAATAACTGTGCGCCCGGCTCTGGTGCAGGTAACCGTAAAAGTGATCGAAACCCTGGCTCAAAGGCGCTCCTGGCGAATCGTTCAGACCCAGCGACCATTTGCCGAAGCCGCCGGTAGCATAGCCTTGTCCGGACAGCAGGCGCGGAATAGTCATCTCATCGACCAGCGTCTTATTCTTGTCCTGATTGTAACGCATCGAAGCACGGCCGTTGTGCCGTCCGGTCATCAGGCAGCAGCGCGCCGGCAGGCAGACCGGACAACTAGTGTAATGATTGGTGAAGCGCATGCCCTCGGCCGCCATCCGGTCCAGACGCGGAGTCGGAAAATGCTGCTGGCCGTAACAGCCCAGATCGCCATACCCCAGATCGTCGGTGAAGATATGGATGATGTTCGGCGGACGCTTGGGCTTGAGCGCCGTGAAGGGCAGATAGGGCAATACCGCCGCGGCACAGCCAGCGGCGAGAACCTGACGTCGAGTCGGATGCGGCATGCGAACCTCCTTTTTGTCCACTTGTAGCTGCTCGAGCCGAGGGGGGCTGGTACTTTGTCGCAATTGAATTATGATTCTGTGTCAGCCGGAGGAAGCTCATGTCGCCATCTGGTCCGGACATCGCCATCGTCCTGCCTGGTGAACCGCATCGCCAACTGGCGCTGCAGACGGGGCTCAGCGACAGCGGCTGCAGCTCGCTGCTGGTGGACGCCACGGATCAGCAGCGTTCCCGCCGCTGCCACGGCCTGATCAGCGCCTGCCCACGATCGGAATTGGCGCTACACTTGCGCCGACTGCCGACCATCTGGCTGTGGCAGCAGGCCGACGGCATCGGTCTCGAACACGATGAAGCCGCCTGTGGCGAAACCGCCGCCGAACATCTCTTGCAGCTCGGTCACCGACAACTGCTGATCCTGGCCAATCGGCATCTCCTGGGCCATGCCCGTCTGCAGGGCTTTCGCCAGGCGGCCAGCGCGCACGGCGCCACGGTGGCAGACTGCCAGCTGGAGGAGCTTCCGGGTCGACTGCAGCACGCTCAGGCCCCCTACGGCCTGTTCGCGTTTTCCGATGCCCTAGCCGCCCAGGCCATGCACAAACTGCTGGCAGCCGCTTGGCGAATCCCCGAGGAGGTCGCGATCCTCGGCGTCAATGACAACCCGGCTGTCGTCGATGCCGCTCCGATCCCCCTCTCCAGTGTCCGTCAGGATTGGCAGGGCCTCGGCCGCTTGGCTGGCCGCCTGCTGCAGGCGATGCTGGCCGGGCGTCCACTGCCGCCAACGCATGCCGCACTTCCGCCGCGCGGCGTCGTGATGCGCCGCAGCACCGAGGAGATCGCGGTCGACGATGCGCTGCTGCGAGCGGTATTGCTGCTGCTGCGCGACGATCCGAGGCATCTGACCTGCGAACAGGTGGCGCGCACGGTCGGCTGCTCCCGCAGCACGCTTGACCGCCACTATCGCCGTCTGCTTGGCCGCAGCATCGGCGCCGACCTCCGGCAACGCCGGCTGCGTCGCGCCTACCACTTGCTGCGCACCAGCAAGGAACCGCTGGCAGTGATCGCCGAACAATGCGGCTACCGCCACAGCAGCAACCTGATTGCCGCTTTCAGACAACGCTACGGCTGCAATCCCGGGCAATGCCGTCAGCGGAGGGCATAGGGGGCGCTCCCCGCCAGTCCGGCTCGGACCTCGCGACGTCCGTCACAGCCGCCAGCCGGGCTCCGGTCCCACGGCCTCGGTCGGGATTCGCTCAGCTCACGCGAGCGATTTTCGGCGGCGCCACGCACCATTGTCGCCGAAAAAACCATCGCTCAGTCGGCCAACATCGCCTGGAACCAACCGAATCCGACTGGTGAGGGAACCCCTCAATCCCCGTATTCGACCACCTGCCGTTCGGACACTTGCGTGTCCACAAAGACGAATTGCAGCCAGACGCGATCGGTGCCGTCCGACAGGCGGATACGGCGCGGTATCCTCGCGGCGCCGCCGGCCTCGAACTGCGGGTCCGGCCATTCGCCGACCACTTCGGCATCAATCTCCCATCGCACCGCGCGGATGCCGCCTGCGACCCGGCGATCGGACAGGCAATCCAGGATCAGCTGGCGCTCGTCGCGTTGCTGATCCAGACGCGCCGGGCGCGACAGGCGGGCGAGTGCCGCACGCGCGGCATCTTCGGCAACGGCCGGGCCACCACGCTGAGCTACCCCTACTACATCGACGGCGGCTACAAGATCTACGGCTTCAACAACATCGTCTGGGACCGCAGCAACGACTACGAGAACGATCCCTATGCCAGTAAGGTCGCCGGCTATTTTTCGGTATTCGGTTTTCTGGAGTGACAGTAATAGTGCATGGCAACAAAAATGAATGTGAAATGTAACAAAAATGGCGCACCAGCGGAGATGGAGGAGAACGACATCGGGACGTATCTGTCCGAGTGGCACTTCTCTATCGTTATAATGGCTTCTAGATTGATTCTCGTCGTGGCGACACCAGGATCAGATCATGACCATTCTGCTACGTGCCTGCCTGTATCTGGTCCTGGTGGCGGCGGTGTCGGTATCGCATGCCGCTA
>CAYONM010000109.1:0-12762 GCA_964405325.1 uncultured candidatus Brocadiaceae bacterium
AGGCAGGGCCGGAAAGCGCAAGTCTGGCGAAGTGCCTGAGTTTTTAGCGGTGCCCTTGACAGGAATGCTATTCAGTAATTGCCATCCAAAACCACCCCCGAGACTCCCGCATGTCCTGGCAACTCCACCTCCTCGACGGCAACGCCGAACCAACCCAGATCGACATCGACACCGCCATTTTCATCGGCCGCGACCCGCAATGCGACGTCCGATTGTTTGACGAGGCCTGTAGCCGTTTCCATCTTCGCCTGCAACCCGATGGCAGCGGCATCCGACTGGAAGACTTGCAATCGCGCAACGGTTCCTGGCTGGATGATCGCCGCATCAATGACGAACGCTGCCACAGCGATGGCATCCTGAAAATCGGCGAGAGCCGTTTCGTACTGCAGGATCCCACTGGCTCCCAGGCCCGAACGGCAGTGCTGAGCGATCAGGGGCAGTCGCTGCAGGTGACGACGGTCTCACGGCAGTCTGCCGCAAGCGAGACCATCCCCCGCCTGGTGGCACAGCTTCCGAGTGCGGACCTGCCACAGCGCGGCCAGGCCCTGCTGCAGGCTCTGCCCAGCCTGCTAGACTTCGACCAAGCCGGCATCGTGCTGCGCGGCGAACAGCTGGCCGGCCTGCTACCAGGCCGCTTGGCCCGTCGTCTGGCCGGCGGCGAGACGACACGATTGCTGCGCCTGGGCGCAGAACTGGCCGGGCAAACCGTTGCCGCCGCTGCCATCGGCAGCGCCATCACCGCCCCCCTTGGCGATGCCCACCTGATCCTGTGCCGCGATGTGGAACACGACGCCTTCAGCCCAAAAGATCTGAACGACCTGCAGGCCCTGACACAGCTGGCTGGCCCTGGCTTCAGGTTGCCGGAAGCCGCTCCGGACCTGGGCATCATCGGTCAGAGCCCTGCTATCGTCGCGCTGCGCACACGCATCCGGCGCATGGCCCGCTCGGATGCGGCGGCACTGATCACCGGCGAGAGCGGCAGCGGCAAGGAACTGATCGCGCGCGCCCTGCACGCCTGCTCGGGTCGCGCCGATGCCGCCTACGTGGCGGTGAACTGCGCCGCGCTGCCGGAAAGCCTCTTCGAAGCCGAACTCTTCGGCCATGCCAAAGGGGCCTTCACCGGTGCCGAGCAGGCCCGCACCGGCCTGATCCGGGCCGCCGACGGCGGCTGCTTGTTTCTGGACGAGATCGGTGAAATGCCCCTGGCCTTACAAGCCAAGTTACTGCGTTTCCTGGAAGACGGCCTGGTCCAAGGCGTGGGCGAAACAAAGCCGCAGCAGGTCCGTCTACGGGTGATCACCGCCACCAACCGAGAACTGCAGACCGAGGTGGATGCCGGCCGCTTCCGCGCCGATCTGTTCTACCGCCTGGATGTCTTACGTCTGCACAGTCCGGCGCTGCGCGAACGCGCCGAAGACCTCCCTCGGCTGGCCGAGCATCTGCTGTGGCAGGCCGCGCGCGAGCACGCCTGCGAGCCACCACAACTCAACCCGGACGCCGCTGCCTGCCTGCAGGCCGCGGCCTGGCCGGGCAACGTCCGTCAGCTCCAAAACACTCTGATCCGTGCCTTGATCCTGGCCGAAGCTGGCCAGATCACACCGGAACACCTGGAATTGCGACCAGTCACCACCAGCACCACGATATCCAGCGACCAGCCCTTCCCCACTCTGGCCGAATTCGAAGCCGGCCACATTCAGGCCGCCCTCATCCGCAGCCAGGGCAACCGCTCCGCCGCAGCGCGTCTGCTGGGCATCTCCCGGCCGACGCTGCGCCGGAAGATCGAGGAATACGGACTCGGCTGAGTTGACTCTCCTGGAAATGCCGAGAGCAACGCGGCGTTCCCAGAAGGACCGCAATCCCAAACAGGTCACCGCAAGCCTTCCACGCCGCCGATACCATCCCCCTCGTCGGAAATGTGGTATTTTACTGCACAGGTATAATGAAAGCATGACCTGCTTACGGCTACTCAATGTCAGTAAACGATAATGGCTCCGCGCGAGCCCGATTGGCCCCGGAGCCCCATGATCGCCCCCACCGAAATCCCTTTGCTTGCCCGCATGGCCGTCCATTCCCTCACCGGACTGAGCTGGCGCAGCCTGCCGCCACTGCTGTACCGCTACATCTTCCAAGGCTGGCGCGGCCTGCGGGCCGCCAAAACGCGTGAGAACCGCGGTGCCTGGTATCCCCCCTTCCTGATGATCAGTCTAACCGATCGCTGCAACCTGCGCTGTAAGGGCTGTTGGATCAAACAAGACGCCGGCCGCGATTTGGATCCGACCGACGTCCAGCGACTGATCGACGCCGGCAAGAAGCGCGGCAACCACTATATCACCCTACTGGGTGGTGAGCCGCTGCTGTACCCAGCCTTCTGGCAGGTGATCGACAACAATCCCAACTGCTATTTCCAGGTGATCACCAACGCCACTGGCATCGATACCACCTGGGCCAAGCGCTGTTCCCGCGCCGGCAACATCACCCCGCTGCTGAGCTTGGACGGACTGCAACAGGCCAACGACCAACGCCGTGGCAAGGGCGTGTATCAGCAGGTGATCGACGCCGCCCAACGGCTACGCCGACACAAGGTGTTCTTCGGCGTCGCCACCACCGTCACCGGGATGAACCTGGATCAGGTGCTGTGCGACGATTACGTGCGACTGATTCGGCAACTGGGTGCGCATTATTTGTGGTTTTACGGCTATCGCCCCATGGGGCCCATGCACCGGCCAGAATTCTCCCTGAGTCGCGAACAGATGATCAGTCTGCGGCAGCGCCTCCAGCAGCTGCGCCAACGGCATCCCCTGCTACTGATCGACACCTACTGGAATGAAGACGGTCAGGCAGTCTGTCCAGCGGCCCAGGGTCTGTGCGCCCACATCGGCCCGGGCGGCAGCGTCGAAGCCTGCCCGCCCCTGAGCTACGCCGATCGTCAGATTAATGGTGAGGCCGATCCGGCGGCGGCAGTGCGCGACAGCCGCTTTGTGCATGGCTTTCGCCAGCTCGCCGCCAAGCGCACCCGCGGCTGCCTGATCATCGAAGACCCGAAAGCCATCAATCGGCTGGCAGCGTACACCCATGCAAGCGATACCAGTTGCCGGAATTATCGGCAGGAACTCGACCGCTTGCGGCCCTGCTGCAGTCATCACATTCCCGGAGCGGAAATCCCCGAGCGCGGCATGTATCGTCTGTTCAAAAAGAATCTTTTTTTCGGCATGGGCGCTTACGCCTGATCTTTCGGAGGACACCGCATGCAGTACGCCATTGTGTGTTCCTGCACCGTCGAACAGAGCAATCCCGGCCTGCTGGCCGAGGCCAGCGCCCAACTGCTGGACCGCGGCTATCGCCTGCTGCAGCTGCGTGACCTCTGCGCAGGCGTCCGCGACCACAGTGTGGATTGGGAGCGCCTGTCGGCTGCCGGCCGAGTTCCGGTCGTCGCTGCGTGTCAGGGACGGGCGCTTGGCGCCATGCTGACCAGCACACCGGAAGCCTCGCCCTGCATCGGCTGTAAAAACAGCAACCTCGATGCCATCCGCGAATCCTGCGAAGCAGTACCGCCAGCACGCGTTTTCGCCGAATCCGAAGCCCTGGGCAACGACTGTGCCGGCAACTGCAGCAGCGGCTGCTGTGACGATAGCAGTTGCCAAGATGGCGGCTGCGACTGCGATTCCGGATGCTGCGACACAAACGGGAGCTGCGGCTGCGAGTCAGCAGACGACAATCAGGCTGTCGCGACTCCCTGCGCCTGCGAGGAAGCCAGTGCCGATCAGCAAACCAGTTTCGCCTGGTTCCCGGTGATCGATCCCGACACCTGCAACCACTGCGGACAGTGCCTGGATTTCTGCCTCTTCGGCGTGTTCGAACGCCACGACAAACAGGTGAGCGTTGTTGCCCCGGAAAATTGCAAACCCGACTGCCCCGCCTGCGCCCGCGTCTGCCCGCAACAGGCGATCTATTTTCCCAAACACCCGCAGTCACCCATCGACGGTGGAGAAGCCCCCGACGAGACTCCGCGTCACGATCTGCGCGATCTGCTCGCTGGCGACTTACGCAGCACCCTCGCCAAACGAAGCCCCAAACACAAGGGACGACGCTTCTCGTTGCAGCAAAACCGCGAACAAGCCGAAACCGAACGCCACCAGCACCTGATGGACCTGGCTGCCGCCGCTGGCCTGGATGATGAAATGAAACAATTGATGGAGGACCGGTCATGACGCCTCCCGCAAAGGGGGTTCCACCCCCTCGCAAGGTCTGTCGCACCCGCCAGCCGAGCTCCAGTCCTTCCCCCCTCCGTCGCAACCGGCTCGCAAGCGAGCCTTTTTCAGCGCGCTTCGCGCATGATCACCGAAAAACCGTCGCTCGGTCGGACGAGCTCGCGCTGCAACGCGCTTACCGACCCCCCGCGACACGCGAACGAAATCGACCTGTGATGGAGAGGCTTCAATCATGACTCAAAGTGTCAAGTTGGCCGGTGGCGTCCCCCCAACCGACGCCTTGAGACGACAGTTGCGCGAAGCCCTGGAAGCCTACGCCGACGACCATCGGGAACTGGACGGCGCCAGCTTGGAGCAATTGCGTGAGGCGTCCGACCAGGTCCTGAGCAGTCTGCAACTGTGTCGCTGTTATCGCGACTGGTGCTGCGTGCTGCTGAACAACGCCCTGCAGCGGCATCAGGTTGCCGCGGTGCCCTATGACAAACGCCTGCTGCTCCTGCCCAAATGCCTGCGCGATGAACGTCGCTGCCAGGCCCACTTCGATCAACTGGGTCTGATCTGTGCTGGCTGCGGCGGTTGTTCGCTGATGGGCCTCCAGGCACGCGCCGAGGAACTGGGCTACGCGGTCCTGGTGGCCGAGGGCTCGGCCGTGGCCATGGAGATCATTCGCAATCGCTCGATCGAGGCGATCATCGGCATCAGCTGCCTCTCGGTGCTGGAGCGAGCCTTTGGCCACATGCGTTTAGCCGGCATGCCGGGTCTGGCAATTCCACTGCTTTCTGACGGCTGTCACGACAGCCAGGCAGATCTGAACTGGGTCCGTGATATTATCGAGACCCGCTCCGAGCAGACCCGGCGCCGCGTCGACCTGGATCAGGTCCGCGCCGATCTGCAAAACCTATTCGCCATCGAACGCGTCGACACGCTGCTGGGCCCAACCCGCAATACTGGAGAAGTATATGCCAGGCGTTTCCTCTGCGCCGGTGGTAAACGCTGGCGGCCACTGCTCTGCCTGGCCACCGCCCGTAGCTGCGGCGCCGCTGGCAACGAGGAGGAACTGCAACGCCTGGCCCTGGCAGTGGAATGTTTCCACAAGGCCAGCTTGATCCATGACGACATCGAAGACAACGACAACCAACGCGACGGTCGTCCCTGCCTGCACACAGAGATCGGCCTGGCGCAGGCGATTAATGCTGGCGATTATCTGCTGGGTGAGGGCTATCGCCTGATCGCCAGTCTGTCGCACCCGCGCCGTGCCGACATGCTGGCCCTCGCGGCGCAGTCGCACCGAGAACTCTGCGCCGGCCAAGGCCGCGAGCTGGCCTGGCGCGACGGCAGCGAACCGGGTATTGACGAGATCATCGATAGCTTCCGCGAAAAGACCGCGCCGGCCTTCGGCGTGGGCATCGCGCTGGGCGCGCATTTCGCCAAGCTTCCGGTCGACAACTTCATTGCTATCAATGATTACGCCAAGCACCTTGGTATCGCCTATCAATTGCGCGACGACCGGGAGGATTTTGCCGCCCACACCGCTGGTGGCGACTGCCATCGCGAACGCCCCAGCCTGATGCTGGCCTTGTTGCAGCGTGCCTGTTCTGCAAGCGAATGGCAGCAAGTGATCACCTGGCGTGAGGGCGGTCCGGTGCAGCCAGTGCTGGATCTGGCCGAACGCTACGCCGTCGGCCACGAGATCGGACTCATGGAGACGGAACACCGCTCTGCCGGGCGCAACAGCGTCCAGGACCTGCCCGAAGCCAGCCTCCGCACCCTGCTGCTGCGCATCGTCAGCCGTATTTTTGGCGATGTCTGCATTGACGGCTGGAGCTGCTCAACGACGACCGGGGCATGACAAACAGCACCTCCTTGGATCCCTGGCCAGCGCTGTTGCACGCCGTCGCCAATGCACCGCAGGTCCTGGGACCTGCGGCCGAACAGGTGGCTGTTTTCCTTGCTTCCTGCCAACACGAGGATGGCGGCTTCGTTGGCCGAGATGGCAGCAGCGATGTCTATTACGCCTGCTTCGCCACCGCGATACTGGAAACATTCCAGCAACCCTACCGCGCGGCCGAGCTGGCGGTCTGGCTGAAAGCACATCCACCGGCGGTTGACGATCTGCCGCATCTGGCCAGCTGGCTGCGCTGCCGGGTGCTGTTGCCAGATCAGCACCGTCCCGGCCTACCTGGTAGCCTACGACGCGGACTGCTTGGCTGTCTGGCCGGCTGCGGCGGCCGGCTGGACGATTGGAATCCGCAAAACGTCTTTCTGGCCGCTTCGGTCGCCGGCAGCCTGGGCCAGGAATTACCCGAGCGCGGGCAATTGGCCAAACGCATCGACGAGTGGCTGCAGGAGCACCCAACGGCCCCAACTGGACAACTGGCCGCGGCCGGCGTGTTGTTGCAACAAGACAGTAGCCCGGTGCCACCGGATCTTGCCGATCGCCTACGCACCCGACAAATCCAAGGCGGCTGGTGCGCGCACGAATGCCGCCCGGTGCCCGACCTGCTGGACACCGCGGTTGCCGTGCACGCGCTCCGGGTCATGGACGAGGACCTCGGCTGCGAAGCTGACCTCGTACTGGACTACGTCGACAGCCTATGGAACAGCACCGGCGCCTTTCACGGCCATTGGGCCGATGATCATCTGGACGCTGAATATACTTTCTACGGCCTGCTGACCATCGGTTGGCTGGCGGAGCCCAGTGTCCATTCGTAGCCACCATCAATGAATCAGGCCGCCTTCGGCGTGCCCTTCATGATCTACGATCCAGACCGGGCGCCCGGTTTTTGCTCTTACATCGAGGGGCAAGGCTCTCGGACCCCAGAAGCTACGGCATTCATCGTTTGATCCATTTTTCGGGAGGTGCTGTCGACATCCCCAGTTCGACCGGATGGCGCACCGCCTTCAACCAACAACTGGTTCTGACACCAACACGTCCACAATCCCGACCATGCATCTCAGTCACAACGCCCAGGCGCGGGGCCGCCGCCTGCTGCTTTCTGCCATGTCCTTCAACCCCCTCGGCGCCAGCCTGGCCATGGGCCCGGTCATCCAATTGCTGGCACTGCACTACGGTGCTGGCGATCTGGCCATGGGCCTGATCTACGCCGCAATCCATGTCACTGCCGCAGCCGCCATCCTGACCCCCTTGCTGCTGAATGGGGTGGATGTCAGTCGCATCGTCGCGCGCAGCTGGCTGATCCGTGCCTTTGTCGGCCTGGTCTACCTGTGCCTGCCGCTGTTGCCTTCAGACGGCTGGAAAGTCGGCCTGCTGATTGGTACCCTGTATGTCTTCGCCAGCATCCGCTCCTTGGGGGTGGCCGCAGTGCCGGCGCAAATGCGCGCTCTGGCCAACAACCGCCGCGACATCACCAAGCTGTCAGCTGATGCCGGCAGCAAATGGCATACGGGTTACCTGATTGCTTCGGTGATCAGCTTTCTGGTCCTGCGCCATCAGGGTTGGTTTCCCAGCGAAGAGTTTGCTTTTCTACTGTTGTTGGGCATTGGCGGCTTTTTCAATATCGTCACCGGCAGCCTGCTGTTCCGTGTTCCCAACACCGGTCGGATGCAGGGCGGTAGCCTGGTTTCGGTGGCGCAAGCGGCACAACTGGTCTTCAGCATCAAGGCCTATCGGGAAGTGGTCCTGGTCAGCTTCCTGCAAGTGATGCTGCTGGTGACTTCCGGCTATCAACTGTCCGACCTGAAAGGCCCACAGGGTTTCAGTCCAGAGGGCGTCTTTGGCCTGCTGATTGCCAGCATCGTCGCCTCACTGCTGGCAACTCGCTTGCTCAGCTTGCTGGGCGACCGGATCAGTTTCCGCGGTCTGCTGATTTGCACCCACGCCCTGCTCGCCACCGCCGGGCTGATCTGGCTGTCGGTGCCACAATGGCCGGCAGACGTCCAGGGCACCCTGGCCGGCAGCCTGTATATCGGTAGCATGTCACTGTTGGCGTTTTCCGGCGGCATCCAGTCGGCCATGACCGGGGACCGCTTGCCGGGACAACTGCGCATGCAAGTCTCCATCGTCTATCAGATGGGCACGGTGCTGGCCGCCCTGTGCGGCCTGGGCCTGTGCAGCCTGCTGGGCCAGTTGCTACCAGCCGATTGGAACCCCTACGCCTTCGCCTATCTGCCCTGGATCGGGCTCAGCCTCGGCCTCTGCGGCTGGGCATTGCGCAACCCAGCCCCGGATGGTCCAGCACTGTTGGCAGAATTGCGGCAGCTGACTCCGGCGAATATCCACGTGCTCTGGCGACTGCAGCGACTGGACAATACCCAGGACCCGACCCGCGTCCGTTTCATAGAACGCCTGATGAGCGCCGATACGCCAGCCAGCCACGAGCGCCTGATCAACTGCCTTTGTTCTCCGGATGTAAAAGAACGGCTCTCCGCCTACCGGAGCCTGCTGGAGCGTATCGATCCCGAGGCACTGCCGATGGTTTTGGGTGAGGCACAAAATATTCGTTCTCCGCTGCGTGCCGAGGCGCTAACGGTACTCGGGCTCAGTGGCGAAAAACGATTCATCGAACCGCTCCAAAAGTTGCTGACGAACGAAATCGACGAGCGCATTCATGCCTGCGCCATCAAATCGCTCCTGCGACTCGGTGCTGACATGGACGATGAGCATCTGCTGAAAAGTTACCAGCACGCGCACGACTATCGAAACCGCTTCGAAATCCTGATCGGCTTGGCGGTTGCCAGACGCTGCACCTGTCTCGAGCACCTGCTGCGCGAGGAATGCCACCACGATGCCGATCCCGTCTGGCTCGGCTGCCTGTTGCTGAACTGGGCAGATGCTTGCGGCGACCGACAACGCATCGGACGACTACTGGCCCTGGAACAGGAGGAGGAAGGCGCGGGTATTCGCGATCTGCTGACGGAAGCGGCGGAAAGCGAGCCGGAACCCTGGCAGAGCTGGCTCCAGTCCTGGAACAAGCAGGGCCTGCAGACGAACTGTTTCCAGCAATTGGACCACCTGTTACCGCGCCCCATCCCCGGCAGCATCGCGCTGCTGGCGGCCCTGCTGATCTGGCACCGGGCGCATCGAACGGCGGAGTGATGGTGCCGGGTCATGTGCCTGCGGCGCTCGCTCGTGCTATGTCAAAGCAAACAAACCGGGCGCCGCCCGGAACCCATCCGGGTTCAATCGTATCGGTCGGCGCCCGGTTTTCGGCCCTGTCCTCTCGGGCCTTTCTGCGCCGAGACCCCAAAAGCTCACGTTGGAAATGACTGTGTTATAGAAAAGAAGAACCGGCGTGGGAGGCCGCTCCCCCATTGGCTGAGACAATCGCGCCGTCACAATCCTGATTCAGCGTGTTTAAACATTTGAACTCATTGGAGAACACGATGCGCACCACCTTCCTCTTGGCCTGCCTCGGTCTGCTGCCGGCCGTCGAATACAGCTGGCAACAACCACAGGCCGAAGTCCTGCCCCAGGGTGATCTGGCCTGGCAGCCCCTACCCTACCGCTTCCAGGCCGGCACGACCCTCCGCTACATCGATTTCGAAGCCGGTAACGACCAAGCAGCCGGGACCAAGGATGCGCCCTGGCAGCACCATCCCTGGGATCCAGCCGCCAGCGGCCAGGCTGCCGATCATGCCGGGGTAACCACCTACGTTTTCAAAGGCGGAGTCGCCTATCGCGGCGCGCTACGCCCGGATGAGAACGGCACGCCGGCAGAACCGATCCGCCTGACTCGTGATCCCGACTGGGGCACCGGCGCGGCCAGCATCCTCGGCTCGCGCGCCATCAGCGGTGGCTGGCAACAAGGAGCTCAGTTGAACACCATCCCCGAAGCCGATCGAGTCTGGTGGATCGACCTCGATACCGACCCCAGACGCGTGTGGTTGGTCGACGGCGAGCAGATCACTCGCCTGCATCTGGCCCGCGATCCCAATTGGACCCTGTCCAATCCACAGGATCCCATGGCGGAATGGTATGTCTGGGACAATCCCAAGTGGTGGACCGGCGCCAACACAACCAAAATCAAAGGCCGTCCCTACCACTGGTGCATCGACCAGGACGTGCTGGATACCGACCTGGATCTGACCGGCGCCACGGTCTGGACTCAATGGATGCCGGTGATGAGCAGCCCCTATCCGCATCCGATCATCACACACGATCGGCAGAAAGCCGGTGTCGCCTTCGGCGGCCCGTGGGTGGCGCATGCCAGCAGTGCGATCTGGGAGGGCTGTCGCTATTATCTGGAAGACAAAGCCGAGTGGCTGGACAGCCCCGGCGAATTCTGGTTCGATCGGAAAAAACAGGGCGGACGCCTGTACCTGCGCCTGCCGAATGACCGCGACCCCAATACCACCAGCATCGAAGTTGCCGAAGAATTGAACCTGATCGACGCCAAAGAATTGCGCCACATCCATATCAGCGGCCTGCGCTTCGCCTTCACCGACGACTTCTACGATTTCCCCGGGCCGCAATGGAGTCATCCCGACAAACAATCGGCGGTCATCCGACTGCAGGGCGACGGCGAGGACATCGTCATCGATCACTGCCTGTTCGAACACGTCAAACAGCCGGTCCGTCTGGCGCCACCTGCGGGCAGCCGCATCGATGACATCGCGATCACCGACAACACCATCCGCTACGCCGACCACGGCGCGGTCCGCACCGAGACCAGCAAACCCGATGGCGATCTATCCGGCGGCATCACCGATCACATCGATGTGCTGCGCAACCACATCAGCGACTGCGGCTTTCGGGTACTGGCCGGCGATCATGGTCATGTGCTGCAGATTTCGGCGCGCAGCGTGCACATTGCCGGCAATATCCTGAAACGGCTCGGGGCCTCCGGCATCAACGTCAACGGCGGCCACAACGGCGCCGATGTGGCCGGTGACGCCGTGGACTATGCCCGTTACTTGATCCATCACAACAAAGTGACCGACAGCCTGCTGCAAAGCTGCGACTGGGGCGCCTTCTACCAGCACACCCATTCTGGTCCCTCGTATTTCTGGAGCAATATCGCCATCAATCCCGTTGGCCAAAGGCGCGGCAAAAACCGGCTCGGCATGGCCTATTATCTGGACGGCGCGTACAAGTGCTTCTTGTTCAACAATATCGCCGTCGGCCTGGAACACGACGGCGATAACAGCCTGATGAACAAAAACGCTTTCAAGAGCATGGTCAGTTTCCAAAACACATTTTTCAACAATACCGTCTTCCGCTGGGCCAATGCCTCGGACCGACAGAGTCCACAGGGCAATCGCGAAAAATATATCGGCAATATTTTCGCCGATATCGGCGATTGGGTCTTCCATCACAACAAGCCCAGAGACGGTAAAAAAGCGGCGAATGCCGCGCACGAGGTGCACCGCGACGCCGCGTATCGCTACGAAACCATGGTCTATCAGGACAACGTCATCCATGCCCATAGCGGCGAGCACTTTGGCGTTTTCATTCCAAACAGCGTTCCGCATGACAACCTTGCCAGTATGCAACAGACCCTGACGGATAAGCAGAGCTGGAGCAGCGAGATCGGCGTGATCAGCGAACAAGCGGTGCTGACCGAACCGTCCGCCGGTGATTATCGACCTCGCCCAGGCTCGGCTGTCATCGATCAAGCGCCGCGGGTTTTCGTGCCCTGGACCGTCGGCCGCACCGTCGCCGAATGGCATTTCACGCCTCGCACGGATCATCCAGACATCATTGAAGACGAGCACTGGTACCAGACGGCTTACTACGTCGATCGCAGCATGTACCGGACCACGCCGCGGTATCACTTGCTGGCGACTGGCGTTACCCGCGGCGATTTCGTTGCCGGCGAACTGGAAAGCTGGACCGATGGCGCCCTGCGCCTGGACGATGAGACCGCGGCGATCCTGCCGCAGGCGACGATCGCCGAACCGTTTCGATTCAGTTACAAGAAAAAGCGCGGCAAGACGGAAGAGCGGACGATCCCAGCGAAAGACAAGCAAACCGTCGATATTGACCGCAGCGACCTGCTGATTGAGCTGGTCTACCGTGGCAATGACCAAGATGGCATCTTAGTTGACAAAATGTCAGACGCCGGCTACCGGCTATCGCTGGAATCTGGCAAACCGCACATTGAAATCACCGATCAGAGTGGCGCCAACGCCAGCGTGACCAGCAGCACGGCCATCGCCGACGACAACTGGCATCATCTGGTCCTGGAGGTGGATCGCGATGACCGCATCCGCCTGTATATTGACGGCGAGTCAGCGCCATTACCCACCCATGAGGTCCCGTCCGGCAGCCTACGCAACCAGGCTGATTTCCGCGTTGGCGCGGAACTGGCCATGGATATCGACTTCCTGCGGGTCGCCCGCGCCACCTTGGCGGCATCCCGGACCGATATCGACGAGCTGCGCGCCTGGCAATTCGACGGCCCGCAATTCCGCGACTTCGCCGGTCAAGCGATGCAGGGCAATGGCCGCGATGCCGGAGCGCTCGAAGCGCAGTAGAAGCTGAGCTCGCAAAAACTTCGAGAAGAAAAAGTTGTTTTTGCGGGCTCAGCTTCGGGGTCCGAGGGGCTTGCCCCTCGATGTAAGGGTGCGGAAAGAAATAAACGTTACAGATCGC
>CAYONM010000110.1:0-12688 GCA_964405325.1 uncultured candidatus Brocadiaceae bacterium
AAACAGCCATCCAGGGCTTCAATCATCATCCGACTGGGGCGCAGCTGGTACCAGCCCGCGTCGGAATCATGGTCGCTATGGTCGATACCGCGGACAAAAGCGTACCAGGCCGGGCCCAGATGCCGGTCGTAATCGTAATCCCGCAGGCGTAGGCGCAGATAGCGATGCAAGGCCACTTGGTAGAGATGCGCCTGCAACACGTAATGATGGTGATGCATTTCTGCGCGCATCGCTGCATGATGATAACCACCGCGCGGGGCGAGATCATTGCTCTTCCAGTCCAGGACAAAAAACCGACCGCCACAGCTGAATACCAGATCGATGATGCCGGTAAAATAACCGCTGGGCAAAACCAGATCCAGCAGATCGTCGGCGTAGTCGGCCCATTCTCCACCATGCTCACGAAATATTTCCGACAATTCCCGCGGCTGCGCCACCGGCAACAAGACTTCCAACTCCGCCAGACGCCGCTCGGCCGCCACCGCCAAACTCAGATTCAAGCCCGGCAGCCGACCGTGCAACACCCGCTGCACCAACCGTGCCAGCGCCGGGGCCAGCTCGGCCGGAAAGCCCTGCGCCGTCAGATGCCGTTCACATTCCAACAAAATGGCAGGCATTTCGGCATGGAAATCGACAAATTCGAATACCGCATGCAACGCGGTGCCGAAGCGGGCACCGCGCGGCAAGGGGTCCTCGCTCGGCTCGGGCTGCGGCGCATGATCGTAATCCGGTTCGTCCACCGGACGGCCACGGATCAAACCGGAATAACTGCTGAACCAACGCATCCGCCGCAGCGGCTGCCAGTCGGCCACCGTCCGCGCTACCGCAGCGCCGGTATCGCTTTGCTGCAGCATTGGCACCGAGGCTGCCACCGGCGCCGGTCCGAGACCGATGTGCGGATGCGCCAGCGCCTGCTGCCACAAACCGGGCATGGTGCCATCGGCGATGTCGGCTCGCACCTGCATCGCCAACTGCTCCGGCGCGCAACGCCCGATGCCCGCCGTCAACCAGCTCAGGCCTGAGCGCGTACAGCCACCACCGCCACCGCGCGCCGCTTGCGGCGCAAAGGCCAGATACAAGCGATGCTCGGCGCGGGTCGTAGCGACGTAGGCCAGACGCATGGTTTCCGCCAAAGCGCCGCGTTGCTGGGCCGTCTGCACCGATTTCGGTCGCGACGACCCCAGCCACCAGTGCGGACGATGCACCTGATGATAGAGCTGATCCGGATCAGGTTTCGGCGAGCACCACAGAAAGGGCGCAAAGACCACCGGAAACTGCAGACCCTTGCTGGCGTGCACGGTCAGGATGCGCACCGCAACATCGTCGCGATCCAGGCGTTGCAACTGCTCGTCGCTGGCCCGGCTGGGATCGGCAATGTGCGCCTGCAGCCAGGCCAACAGGGCATCGGGCCCCAACTCCCGCTCACACTCGGCCTGGATCAGTAATTCCCCCAGATGGATCAGATCGGTCAACGAACGCTCGCCGTCCTGATCCCCGGCCAACAGGACCCGCGGCGATACCGTGCCCAGGCCGTGATCCAGCAGCCCCTGCCAGGCACTGGTGAAACCCTCTGCCAGCCAGCTGCTGCGCAGCTCGCGCAAGGCGGCCACCAACTGATTGCCGCTGGCATCCACTTCCTCCAGTAGATCGGCCGGAGTCAGCCCAACCAACCGGGTCAGAGCCGCGGCTCGTACCGAACGTTCCCGATGTGGCGCCAACACTGCTGACAACACACTTGCCAATTCGAAGGCCGTGTGGCTGGCGAAGACGCTACTGCGCATGCTTCGAACGCAGGCAATAGGCTGTGGCAGCGCCGCCAGGGCCTCGGCGATCAGACGTCCCTCGGTATGCGAGCGCACCAGTACCGCGATATCGCAGGCCTGCAGCGGCTGCCAGCTCGCATCCACCAGACGTTCGGCCGCGGCCAGCAGGCGGACGATCTCGCCGGCACAACTGGCCGCCAGGTCGCACCGGGTCTGCGCCGAAGCATTCGCCGCTTCCAACCACCAAGCTTGCAGCGGCCGCGAATCCATGCCGTCCGCCAGCCGTAAGCGCTGTGGCTGGCTGGCCAGCACCGGTTGAAAACGGATCTGCTCCTCGACAAAGCCCGTCTCACCGCGATCAAACAAGTGGTTGACCGCCGCGATCAGGTCGGCATCGCTGCGGAAATTCCGCTCCAGGGTAAAGGCCCGCAGGCCGTCACTACCGGCCACCTGGAGATAGGCATGCACGTCCGCACCACGGAAGGCGTAGATCGCCTGCTTCGGATCACCGATCAGGAACAGTCGCTGACCGGAACCCTGGAACAATTTCGACAGAATACGCCATTGCACCGGGTCGGTATCCTGAAATTCGTCAACCAGGGTGACATCATAGCGATCGGCCACCGCTTGCTGCAGGGCCTGCTGGCGGTCGCTGTCCAGGGCCGTATCCAGAGCGGTGAGCAAGTCCTGGAATTGCAGATGCTCACTCTGGCACGGACGCTCGCGCAGCGCCGCAGCGTAGGCCTCGAGAAACCAGCGCTGCACCCCGACCTCGATGGTGACCAGCGGGCTCAGCCCCTGGAACCACTCGGTCTGCTGTAGCGCCCGAAGGTGCTGTCGGTTGAAACGCTCTTTGTCATGATTGGGCACCAGCACCGGACGCAGCAGATCCTTGAGTTGCTCGGCGTGCACACCGTGCTGCAACTGCGCGGCCACCTGTTGCAATCGCTGCCGCAGGGCACGCGTCTGGTAGACGGACGCGGCGCCGAGAATGTTGGCCCGTTCGGCATAGAAAGCGATGATCGCCTCGCTCCAGGCGGCGATGCCATTACGGGCTCGGTCCAGGCGCGCTTCGATGTCCTCCGGCCGCAGTGCTTCGACCCCGGCCAAGACCACATCTGGATGCCGTTCCAGCTGTTCGCACCGGTGCTGCAGCCACTCCGCCTGCAGCGCCTGCCCGGCCAGGGAGGCACCGGAAGGGCTGAGGCGACGGGCCCAATCGCGCAGCAGATCGTGAATCACCATCGCCCGCCAAGCCACCAGATCGCCGTCCAGGTCGGCCGCCAATGGCGCTCCAATGCGCAAGGCGTGATCACCCAACAATCGGTGGCAGACGCCGTGGATGGTGGCCACCAGGGCCGCATCCAAGCCGGCCAGTGCCACCAGCAGCCGACGGCGCGCGGTCTCATCACCGCGATGCCGGCTGGCGAGGGCGGCCAGGAAGGCATCGTCAACGTCGCTGTCATCCACAATAGCCGCCAGCGCGCCATGCAAGCCAAGCCGCAAGCGCTCTCGCAACTCGGCGGTGGCGGCGCGAGTGAAGGTCATCAGCACGAAGCGCTCAATGGGAATACCCTGCTCGACAATCAGCCGCAGCACGATGCCAACGATGGTGTAGGTCTTGCCGGTCCCGGCACTGGCCTCCAACAGCCAGGTTCCCGGCGCCAGATCAGCGGCATCTTCACCGTGCAAGCGGAAGGGCTGCATCATTTACCCTCCTGCGCCCGCAGCAGCGGCTGCCAGACCGCTGCCGCCCAGTTGACGAAATCAGCCTGATCCACCGGACTGCTGCCCGGTGGCCACAGTAGTCGATGCGCCGGATACTGGCACTCCGGCGGTGGCGCCCCGACAACCGGGATCGTCTCGCTCCACTGCGTCCGCGCCGCGGCCAGGGCCTTGCCATGGGTCGCCGGACGGCGCTGCCGCCAACGCTTGCCGGCATAGGCGTAGCTGGTGCGCAGGGCGAAGGGCAGACGAGTCTGCCGGCCGGCCTGGTAACCGTCGAGCAAGGTGGTCAACAAAGCGGTCGTTTCCGCCGGCGCCGGTAGCACCTGCTCCACCACCAAGCCGCTGCGGCCGACTCCAAACAGCACGCCGCGATCCGCCACCCCGGCGGCGGCGGCGACCAGCAGCTGTAGCCAGAGCTCCAATCGTCGCGATTCGCTGAACCGACCGGGGTGCACCACCACCACGCCGCGATGGGGATGCACCAAGGGCAATTCCGCTGCCAACTGAACGCCACCGATCGCCAGTCGCAGCCGCTGTGGCTGGCAATCCGGCCACAGGGTCTGATGCCGCTGCCGCAATTGTTCGACGAAATCCCACAACTGCTGCCAAGCCCCCTCGCCCAGGGCACCCGGTGCTATCCAGCCTTCGGCAGCCAAGCGCTGCCGTAGCGACGCTGCTTCCTCCTGTCGGGTCAGTAGCCGGTTGGCGGCGGCGTAGCGATCCAGGCCGCGCAGCAGCCCGAAACGTTCATGCTCGCGCGGTGCTTCGATGAATTCGGTAACCTGGATGCCGAGACGGCGCAGATAACCGCGCGCCGGCTGCCGCCAGAATGACAATAGATCGGTCAACTCCAGATGCCGGGGAGCCTCGACCGCCGGCAATGGTGATGCCACATCATGCCTGCGCCGACGACCCTGCAGTGCCAGATATTCGTCGCACAGCATCCGCGATGGCCAGGGCTGTGGTTGTTCGAGACTGGCGTGCAGACGATGCTCGCGTCCCAGGCTCTGCCAGATGCTGTGGCTGTCGCAGGCACAGGTCGCCGCAGCCTGAGTGAGCAATTCCCCCACCGGTACCGCCGGTGGCAATTCGCTCTGGTCACGCTTATCGAAACCTTGGTACGTGATCAGCAGACGATCCCGCACCGAGACCAGCAATTCCAGCAACAGGTAACGGTCCTCGGCACGCAGGTTGCGGTCACCCGGTTGTGGTCGCTGGCGCAGCAGGTCAAAATCCAGGCTGCGCGCTTCACGTGGAAAGGCGCCGTCATCCATGCCAACCAGACACAACACCCGGAAGGGCACGCTGCGCATGGGCTGCATGCCGCAAATGGTCACCGCGCCGCGGCCGAACTCGCCACCGCTGCTCTGCTCGAAGCGCGCTGCCAATGCCGCCGCCACCAGCTCGTGACGCAGCGGCTGTTGCCAATCCAGGCGCCGTAGGCCGTCGGCCCAACCGGCAAGCTCACCGACCACGCTGGCCAGATCCGGATCCTGATCACTGCAGCGCAGGGTCTGCGCCAACAACCGTGGCAGTTGCTGTTGCCACCAGTCCACCGACTGCGCCTGACGACAGGCGGCGGCCGCATCGAGCAGGGGTGTCAGCAGCAGCGACAGGCGCTTGAGGGTCGTAAAATCCTCTGGCTCGATGCCGGTAACCGGCACCACCGCTTCCGCCGCATCGTCATCGGTGCCATACAGACGCGCACTCGCAGCATCGGCGCCAAACCACCAAGCCAACTGCAAACGCTGCAGGCCACGCCGCCAGCTCCCAGCAGAAAATGCATGTCCAACGGTTTCCTTCCGATGCGCAGCATCGCAGCCCCAACGCAAATCGGCCGCGTCAATCCAACGCCGGATCCGCTCCAGTTCATCGGCACCCAGACCCCAGGCGGTGGCAACCGCAGCACAGCCCAGCAGGTCCAGCACCTCGCTGGCTGCCCAGCGGCCCGGCAGCAAATCCAACAGGCGCAGCAGCACATCGGCGGCCGGATTCATGCCGCGCAAACGGCGATCGGCGATGGCCACCGCGATCGGTGGGCCGAAACCGGAACCGGCCATGATCGCTGCCGCCACTGGCGCCACCGTCTGCGGATCGGGGCACATCACCGCCACATCCGCTGCCTGCAAACCAGGATCGGCAGCGAAAGCGCGATGTAATTCCGCCTTCACCACCTCCAGTTGTCGTCGTAGAGAATGACAGGCATGAAACGTCAAGGAGTCATCCCCTGGCCGCAGCGGGTACGCCCCTGCATCGCTTGGCGCCTGCGCCAGATTGAGATCCTGTTGCAGCCGATGCAGCAAACAGCTGTCGCCGGGATCGCGAAAATCATCTGGATCGGCTTGATAGTGCGCGCCAACCGCATCGAGCCCGACCAGGAATTCGCGCCCCACCGCACCCCAGTCGCCCAGCAGCCGATTGCCCCACTCGTAATCAGGCAGGCCCTGCCGAACCAGCTCCCGCAAACGCCGGTGTTCATCGCCCCAATAACCCCAGGTGGGTTGCAGGCTGGCGATATGGACGTCGCTGCGCTGCGCCAATACCGCCAGCAGTCGTTGCAACTGTGGCGACAGGCTGTTGAAGCCGAAGGCGTAGAGCCGCGCCGGTGAGGCAACGGTGCCCTGTTCCAGTGCCTGCAGGAGATCACCGAATTCCCGCTGCGGTGGCCACACGCCAGCCCGCAGCAGGCGACACCACAGCTCCGCCTGCCAGGCCGACCCGGCATCGGCCAGTCCGACTTCGCCGGCAGCCCAGGCCTCCAGGGTCTGCTGATCACGATACAGCCCATAGCGCTCGAAGCAGGCGACCAGCTCGGTAGCCAGGGCATAGGCCCGCCGTCCCGGCTGCCGCGCCTCCTCACCCAGATAGCGCACCAGGGTATCGATCTCAGCCTGTTCGCGCAGACACAGCCAACGGGCCTGCTCGGCATCCCAGGCCGGCTGTTCCTCAGCCTGACCCAATGGCTGCCGCAGCCAACCGAGCAACTGCCCCGGATAGCTCAATCGAACGCCTGCGCAGATCCCCAGCCCGCTGGCGATCTGCTGCCGCAACCAGTCGCGCAGCCCTACGGTGGGCACCAGCACCAGCACCTCGGCAAACACCGCCTCGGGCCCACCGCCGCGCAGATCCGCAGCCAGGGCCCGCACCAGCCCCGCGCCCAGGCGTTCCAGGTCGTTTGATGCATGCAGGAACAACGGCATGGCCAGCATGCTACGGCTACTCAGGGGCTTGCACGCTTGGAGCGGATGGCGGTCCCAACGCGGCACGGTCAGGCCAAGCCCGAATCCCGATAGCCGGAGACCAGATGACTGAATTCCGGGTGCGGTAGGCCGTCAACCGTTGGCCGCAGAGGACCGTTCCTGCCGATGCCCGCCCGGGTTCAGGGCATGTTGCGTAGTAGCTGATCCGTATCAGCGATCGGATCCGACACCTTGCCAGCCTGATCAATCGATTTGCCGGCGTTTTTTCCGGGCGCTAAGTCGGCAGCTTCGACAGCCAGCGGCCGTCGCCAACGGTCGTTCTCCGGCACGGCATCGGCCACGCCTGGATAGCGCAGTAATTGCACACCAGCCGGAACGACACCTTCCGGCAATTGCAGGATGGCGAAGCGATGACCCTGCAACCAGTAGGTGCTGGGGATGCTGCCGGTGATGGTCTGCTGGTCGCTCGTGACGATGCGGACCGGACAACGGGCGATGTGATCCCCCACATCGCGGATCACCACCTGCCAGGCGCCAGCACGCTCACGCACGGCGAACACCGCATGATCGACCTTGCCGGTGTCGTGCAACCACTGCTGATAGAACCAACCCAGGTCACGGCCGGCGGCCTGCTGCAGGCAGGCCAGCAGGTCTGCTCCGCGCGGCGATTTGTCAGCCCAGGCCTGAGCGAAGCGATGCATGCCGGCACGGAAGCGCTCGTCGCCGATTTCCTCGCGCAGCACCTCCAGGGCGAAAGGCGTTTTGACATAAGCGGCAATCTGATAATCAAAAGTGCCCCCGTAGGCTTCGGGGGCCTTGGCCACCACCGGATCCCAACCGCCGGAGGCAATACCGGTATATTCCTGGTGATTATCGCGCAGCGACCAGTCGCCATCGAAATGCGCGTCAACATGACTAGCCAGGCCCTCATCCACCCAGCCCTGCAGGCGCTCGTCGGAGTGGATGCGCATCGGCACCCACATGTGCGTCAGTTCGTGCGCCAGCACCGAACGCACACGCTGGGCCCCCAGGTTGCCGTTGAGAATGGTCAGCATGGGATATTCCATGCCGCCGTGGGTCATCAGGGGGCTGGCGATGGCGGTACAATGGGGCCAGGTGTAGGGCAGACCAAAATAATCGCCGATAAAATCCAGGCTCTGCTGCATGGTTTCGATCGAATCGGCCCAGCCGATTTGACCCTCCGGATAAAACGATTGGACCAGGACATTGCCATGCCGCGCCGCCTGCCAGGTGAGATCGCGGAGCAACATGACGCTGTGATCGCGCATCATCGGTGCATGGAAACGCCAGGGTTCCTTGGCCGCTTCCGGCAACCACAACTCGTCCCAAGCTCCATCGGCCAGAATCTGGCGCGGCTGCGCGTCCAAGGCCTGCAATTTTTTAACCACGCTACTGTCGATATGAGCATCCAGATTGTCGAGTCGACCAGTGGCCTGTACCAGCCAGCCGGCCGGAGCGAACACCTCCACCTGGAAATCCGCCAGCGGCCGGGTGAATTCGCCGTTGCCCTGAAAAGGCGCCAGGTGCCAGCCGAGTACATCGTCGTGCAAACGCACGGCCGGATACCAGTAGGGCAGGGCCATCAGATGCGGTTCGCGACCAGCCCGGCTGCTGCACATATCCTCGCCGATACTCGCTTCCCAACGCAGCTCCAACTCAAGCAGGGCAGCGCTGGCGAGCGGTACCGGCAGTTGCAGGCTAGCCAGGGTGTCGTCCGACTGCCAGGCGCGGTCGATCAGCTCGGCCTGGTCAATGCGGACGCTGGTCACCTGCATGCCCGGTTGGTCGTCGATATCCCATCGGCTGCGCGGTGCTCCAGCCTGATGCACGTTCCAGGGCATCTCGAAATGCAGTGCCGCCAGGGGTCCGGGACTGGCGTTGCGGAAGCGGATCCGGCCCTCACCCTGCAGACTGCGACCATCATCCGCAATGCGCAGGCGTAGCTCATAGTCGATCTCATGTTGCCAGTAGTCCGACCCCGGTTCACCGCTGGCACTGCGAGTGCCACGTGCCTGCGCCGCCTGCCAGGCGGGATCCGGCTGCCAAGTCGGCACGGTCTCCCGCTGCAAGGCCCGCTCGGGAGCGATCAACTGCCAAACCGGCTCCTCGGCCACCAGACCGGCGACAGCTACCACGACCAACAACCACAGACGCATCGCATCCCCCTTTGCCCTTTGCTTCGATATCGTCTTCTTACCACCAACCATCGCGCTGGTCTATTGCAACAAATGACCGGCCTCAACCGGGCCTACGCCATCCCTTCCAACTCTTCCTGCGCTTCCAGCCAATCAGCCTCCACCTGCTCCAATTCCGCCTGCCGCCCCGCCAATTCGGTGGTCACTTGCCGTGCGAGGGTGACATCGGTGGTATCCAGGCGGGCCTGGCAATCGGCGATGACCTGCTGGAGCTTGCCCATTTTCCGTTCGGTTGCCGCCACCCGTTTACCCAACTCGTGCTTCCGTTTGCCGTCGGACATCTTCGGTTTTTCTGCCGAGGAGGAATCGGCTGCGGGCTTGCGATCCATCTCCTGACGCAAGCGATACAGATATTCCTCATAACTCCCGGGCACGGTCAAAACCCGGCCCTCGTGAACTCGCAGCACATGGTCGGCTACGCGACTAGCGAAGGTACGGTCGTGGCTGACCACGAAAACCGTGCCGGCATAGCAACGTAGCGCCGTTGCCAGGGCTTCGACGGTCTCCACGTCCAAGTGATTGGTCGGCTCGTCCAACAACATGACGCTGGGCTTGGCCAGGAGCAACCCGGCCAAGCAAAGCCGGGCGCGCTCACCGCCAGAAAGAACCGCAACCCGCTTGTCGACATCGTCGCCTCGGAACAGAAAACTGCCGGCGGTATCGAGGATCTCCTGGCGCAAAGTACCTACCTCAGCCTGCATGGCGAGATAGCTATAAATGGTGGCCTCGGGATCGATGGCGCGGTAAACGTGCTGAGCGTAGACGGCCAGCTCACAGCCGTGCCCCCAACGCATACTGCCGGCCAAAGCTGGCAGATCACCACAGAGGGTCCGAACCAGGGTGGTTTTGCCCTGGCCGTTGTCGCCGACGATCACCACTCTGGATCCGTAGTCGATGTCGAAGTCAATCTGTTCTGCGATACGCCTTTCCGGGTAACCTATGGCCATATCCGTTACCAGCAGGGCGGTGCCACGCCGGCGTTCGCAAGCCGGCACTCGCAAAACCACGTCCGGCTCGTCTTCGGCCAATTCAGTCGTCTGTAGACGGTCCAATTGTTTTTGTTTATTGCGCGCCTGCGAGGCGGTGTTGGCATTGGCGCGATTGCTGTCGATAAAACGCTGCAATTGTTGTTGCTTGGCGCGAATCGAGACGTTCTGGCGCTCAATGTGCTCGTGTTGCTCCTCGCGCATACGGAGGTAGTCATCAACGCTGCCGGGATGCTCGGTCAAGTCACTACCAGTGATGGCTATGGTATGGTCGCAGACCGCACGCAGCAGCTGCCGATCATGCGAAACGATCAAGGCGCCACCGCGCCAGTCTGCCAGGAAACGCTCCAACAGGAGCTGGGTCCGTAAATCCAGGAAATTGGTCGGTTCGTCCAGTAGCAGGAAGTTCGGTTCACGCAGGAGCATGCCGGTCAGCTTGACGCGGGTCTGAAAACCTCCGGACAGTTGTCCCACCGGCCCGGCGATGATCTCGTTGTCCAGATCGAAGCGCGCCGCCACCTCGGCACAGCGCCAATCGGGCTGGTTGCTGTAACGCTGCAGGAAATCCACCACCGCTTCCTCGGGGCCAAATGGGTCGTGCTGCTCCAAATAGGCCAGGCGCAAATCCGACGACAGCCAGAGCGCGCCAGAATCGGCTTCTTCCTCACCCAGCAAGAGGCGGCAGAGGGTGGATTTGCCGGTGCCGTTACGACCGATCAGGCCGTAACGGTGCTCGTCAGTCAGCTGGCAGCTGGCCTCGTCCAACAAGACGCGGCCGCCGTAGGCTTTGTGGATCTTTTCGGCGCGGATCAGGACGGACACAGAAATACCTCGTGATTTTCAGCTCGGCAGTCAAGCCAGCCAATAAATATCCGGAGAGGTAGCACCCCTCCGGATATTCGATCGGTCACGGCCTCACGCTTCCAAATAATAATCCCCGGTCACCTCGCTGACCCGACCGTCCCATTTCTCCAGGAATTGGGTTTCGGTGGCGGCGAACAGAGGCGAGATCTCGATCAGCGCGCCGGCGGGCAATTCCACCCGGACGCCAGCCTTGGTCAGCCATCCGGCATACAGCACGCTGGCAATCTGCTTGGCGCTTTCGGCGGAGTCGACCCCAGAAGCGTTTTTGACCGGTGCAAATTCCTTCGAGCGGTCGGCAACCAGACCCAGCGACACCTGGGCCTCGGGCAGCAGGTCGAAGATGAAGCGTTCATTTTTCCAACCGGTGACTTCGCGCACCCCCTCGGGCGTCCAGGCCTTGAGCGGTTTCTTGCTGCGATGCAACGGCAGCTTGAAATTGCGATCGGCCAGGGAGCGGAAAAAGCCGATGCTCCAACAGTGCATGGCCGGCGAACCCCAGCGATAGATCAGGCTGCCGTCGGGATAGGTCAGACGCGTCTGTTCCGGGGTCAACTCGGTGTATTCGATGATCCGGTCGCGGCCGCTGACCTTTACCAAGTGCCCGAGTTTTTCATCCGGGTTGGCCTTTTCAAACACCTTGGTAACCACATCCGCCTGCTCCAGCATGGCGACACCGACCAGCTCGGGATCGTCCATCGGCGCCAGGATGTTGTCGACCTGGATGTAGACCACCTGCTCGATGCCACGGCCAGCCAACTCGGCCAAGGTACCCGACTCGACCAAGGCAGTGTGGCAACCACCATGCCCATCGGGATTCTCCAACAGCACATCGCGGGCGGCGCGCAGCACCTTGCCCTGCTCATCGACGGAGGGCACCGTGCCCTGATTGAAAAACAGGACCTGGTCTTCGGCCAGACCGAAGTGGTCGTTGGCGGCAAAGAAGTCCTGGGTTTCGGCGTCGGTCATGGGGCTGGTCATAACTGCAAAGGGAATCGGCTGACCGTAGGCCTGGCTGGCGGCCTGGATTTTTTCCGCTTGGATCTGATAGATGCTCTTGCCGGAGTGGGCGCCAATGGAATAGCAGCCCTTGGGACCGGAATGACCGAGCCGGGTGCCCTGACCACCGGCCACCATCAGCACGGCGACCTTTCCAGCCTGATACGCGGCGATGCCGGCTTGGCGTAGTTCATCACGACGCTGGGCCCGTTCGTCCGGATCAACCACCCGACTCTTCTCAACCTGATCCACTGGCACCGCTTCGGCCGGATGTTGGAGCTCGACCCAATCAATCTGCTGCAAACGGCTGAGATAGGCCTGGCGACTGGTGGCATCAAGTTCATCCAGACCGGCAAGCAGATGCTCCTGGCCAGCGGCCTTAACGGTTTCGGCGACATCGAAGAGCTCGGTCATCACGCCATCCTTTCACGGTGGGAAGTGGGTCGCATGGTGCGAAAAGCGCGGTGGCTGCAAGTCAGGAGCGGCCCGCTGGCGGCGACATCGGACACCACTTACACCAAACGGCCTCCCCTGGGGGAGGCCGTTCCGACGGGCTCGTCAATACCACGAAAAAGCGATCAGTCTTTCTTCTCGTCTTCGTCAGACTCCTGCTCGCCCTCCTCCTCAGACTTCTGCTCGCCCTCCTCCTCAGACTTCTGTTCGTCCTTGGGGGCTTCCTCAATGGTCTCGACTGCCTTCTGGTCTTCGCTGAAGCCGGGATCCGTGGTCTCGGCAACGGGCTCGTCGCCCTGCTCGCGGGCCTCGCGCTCGGCTTCCTCGGCAGCGGCCTTGGCTTCTTCTTCCAGCTCCTTGGCCAGTTTATCCAGGTCTTCCAGGTCCTCGTCGTCCCAGTAATCGTCCTCGCGGACGTTCAGGTAGGTCAGCATGCCACCAGCCAGGATGATGTTGACGCAGTAACCCAGGATCAGGTAGAG
>CAYONM010000111.1:0-12606 GCA_964405325.1 uncultured candidatus Brocadiaceae bacterium
GCTGATGCCCACCCGCCTGCCTAGCCCGGGACCGCAGGCGTCCCGCCTGCTCTCCCACTCCCAGCCCTATACTTTCTCCCAGCCCAGCCCCAGCCCCAACCCCATACTTTCTCCCAGCCCCAGCCCCAACCCCAGGAACGCCGATCGCCCAGGGGGTCGCAGATTGCAGCTCCCATCGCTGCCCTAGCCTTATGCAATAATGTCTGAGGTTTTCATCATCGTCACTCTGGAAGACGCCGATTTCCATCGCCAGGTCGAGCTGCCGTCGGGCGCCGAATTGGTGCTCGGTCGCGACGACAACTGCTCCCTGCCCATTGGCCACCGCTCGCTGTCGCGGCAACATCTGCGAATCGCCGAAGATCAGGGCCGCTGGCAGGTGGCCGACCTTGGCAGCACCAATGGCACCCGGGTCAACGGCGTCCGCATCCAGGTGCCGGTCCCATTGGCGCATGGTGATGTCATCCAGGCCGGGGTCACTCGCATCGTCTTCCACGGGCCGGCCGGCACGGTGGAGCAGCCGAGCAGCTACCACTACATGGACGAACCGGCCGCGGTATCCAGCCGGCGTCCGGCGGTGGAGCCGAAAAACCAGGACGAGACCGCCACCAGTCGGATTGCACCATTCATCACTTCGGATGAGATCGAATGCGATATCGATTCCGATCAGATCGATTGGGACACATGAGTGGTGTGATCGCCTACACCGATGGTGGCTGCCGCGGCAATCCCGGCGTGGGGGGCTGGGCCTTCCTGTTGGTGGACTCCCAAACCGGCAAGGCGCTCGAGCGTGCCGATGGTGATCCCCATACCACCAACAACCGCATGGAAATGCTGGCTGCCATCAATTGCCTGCACGCCTTGAAAAAAGCCGGTACGCCCGTGTGCATCCATAGCGACAGTAAATATCTGATCGATTGCTGCAGCAAATGGATGCCTGGCTGGAAAGCGGCGGGCTGGAAGCGCAAGGGTGGTCCGCTGAAGAATCTGGATCTCCTGCAGGAGCTGGACGCCTTGCTGCAGACCTATCGTGTCCGTTGGCAGTGGGTGAAGGGACATGCCGGTAATCCGGGCAATGAGCGGGTCGACACCCTGGCCAATCAGGTCATGGATGCGATCCAGGCCGGAACAAGCGCCGCTTACGAGAAACGGAGGAAGTGGCCGTGAAGAGGTCGTGTCGCATATTCTTCCTTTGCCTCTGTCTGGTGTGTGTGCCAGCCAGCGAAACGGTCCGTGACGGCTGGTACACTGGTTTTATCGGTGGTGCACGGGCCATCAGCGCGCACGAGCTGGTGGTCAAAACCGATGTTGGTTTTCAGACCCGTTTCGAATTGACGGTGTTGATCGAACGCAAGCTGGGCGGCCTGGGCAGTCGCATCGAAATGCATCAGTACCGGCAATTTACCGAGGATGCCGATGGTCGGCTCCGATCCTTCCATTTCGAGGACGAGGTCAGCGGCAGTCGGGTGATTGCCGATGGCGAGCTGGCTGATGGCGCTCTGACAGCCGTGGTGCTGCGCGCCGGCAGAAGCTCGGAGCAACAACTCGCCATCCCCAAGGGCGTGACCCTGTACGGGCAGCACGGCAGCCAACGCCTGCTCAGCCTGCAGGCGGATCGCCTGCAGGTGGGTGATACCCTGGATTTCCATGGTGTCGAAATGCTGAGTGGCCGCGTGCTGTTGGTGCAGTCCACGGCGGAATTGCTGAAACGCTGGCCAGACGGCCGGCTCGGTTTCGAATTACGTCTGGATCTGATGCCGGGCATGCCGGTACGTAGTGTGGTCGATGCGGCTGGCAACCTGGTGACTATGCGTATGTCCATGGGGCCGATCGCCATCGCGCTGCAGCCCTGCGATGGTCCCATTCCCCTGGAGGCGGCTGGTATCGATGCGATCGGTCTGCTGGCAAGCAAGGGGCCGGCCCCCGGGCGCAGCGGCCAGAATCGGTACCGTCTCCCGGCCGGGGTGTCGGTGTTGGAGGACAGTTTTCAGCGCCTGGACGGCAATGTGCTCAGCGTTCGCGACCAGGCCGAAGCCGGCGTCCTCTCCGAGCGTCAGCGCTTTTTGACGGCATCCCCGCAGATCGAGATCGATGCGCCGCAATTGCAGGCCTGGGTGGCCGAGCTGCTCGATGGTCATCGGCAGGACGCCATCAGCGAACGTATTGAATTGCTCCGATTGGCAGTGCGTTCCCAGATCAGCCGCAAGGATCTCTCGCACGCCGATGCCAGCGCCCTGGAGGCCTTCCGTAGTCGTACCGGCGATTGTACCGAGCACGCCCATCTGTTGGCGGCGGCATTGCGTATCGCCGGTATTCCGGCCCGGGTGGAGTATGGCTTTGTCTATGCGCCAACGGTGGGTGGCTGGGGTGGCCATGCCTGGACCAGCGCCTATGACGGCACGCGTTGGGTGTTGTGTGATGCTGCCTATCCTGGTATTCCCCGTAGCCATTACATCAGTCTGGGGCTTGCCGATCAGGATTTGGCAAGCTGCTTGACGAACTTGAGTTCCCTACTCGGTCAGCAGATCGAGACCCTCGCTGCAGAGTAGCTGACTTCGCATGCTGTCATCCAGATCTCGCAGCTCGCCAGGTGCGAGATCCTCTGGCAGTTCCAGATTGCCAATGCGGTCGCGATGTAGTTCGATCACCTGCCCACCGAGCGCGGTGATCATCCGGCGAACCTGGTGATAACGACCTTCGCGTAGGACCAGACTGGCGCGGCCCAAGCCATCCGAACTGGCGGCCTGCACCTGCAAGGCTGCTGGCAGGCAGAGGCGGTCGTCATCTAGCAGGCGCAGGCCCTCGGCGCAGCGCTTCACCGCGTCGCGGCGAAGTTCGCCGCGATAGCCGATGCGGTAACGTTTGGGGATTTTCCGCTTCGGGCTGATCAGGCTGTGCAGCAATTGACCATCGGTGCTCAGGATCAATAAACCGGAGGTGGCCCGGTCCAGCCGTCCGGCCGGCTCCACGCCGCTGGCGCGCCAGAGCGGCGGTAATAATTCTTCCAGGATCGGCGCTTCATTCACATCGTGGGTGCAGGCGTAGCCAACGGGTTTGTGCAGCAGCAGGTGCAATTCCTTGGGTGGTGCCTGGACCTGTTGGCCGCGCACCTGGACTTGATCGGCTTCCACCTGGGTTTTGGCCGAGGTGCACACCTCGCCGGCAACGGTGACCCGGCCGCGTTTGATCATGATTTTGACTTCACGGCGCGTACCGAAGCCACAATGGGTCAGCAGGGCGTCCAAGCGTTGGCTCATGCGGGTCTCCGGGGCTGGCTGGCGTCGAGAATCTTGAAGTGCTGATTCTGGTCGCAGATCGACCAGGACTCGAATAGGCCTGACAGGTATTTCTCGTAGGGAAGCTGTCGGTTGGCCACCACCAGCAGGTGGCCGTCGCCGCTCAGATGCTCGGCCGCACGGTGGAACATGGCTTCGGCAATGGTCGTGGTGTAGCGCGTCTGGCCTTCGGCATGGCAGGGTGGATTGCAGAGGATCAGGTCGTAATCATCGCGGGCCAAGGCCTCGCCTGCATCCCACCAATGTGCTGCGCAGCGATCCGCAGCATGCCGGGCCTGGCTATTGTGTTGCAGGCAGGCGAGTGCCCGGGCGTCGGCTTCGTAGGCATCCGCCAGGGCGGTGGGCCAGTGGCGCAGGGCCGCCAGGCACAGATGGCCGATCCCGGCGCCCAGATCGGCTAGACGACGTGGCATGACCAGTCTGGTAAAGTGCTGCTGCAGCAAAGCGGTGCCCGCGTCCAGGCCATCCCAGGAAAAGACGCCAGCGCGACTCAGGAGCAGGTCCGGGCAGTCGTTCTGAAGCGGAACCTGGTTGTCAATGGGTGGGGGAGGGAAGGGGCGTTCGGTCTTGATGAACAGGGCGAGCCGGGCGTGGTAGCGACTGTGTTGGCTGTGGGGCTGGTCCTCGACCAGCTGGCCGACTCGTTTGACGGTGCTTTTGATGCCATGCGCATTGCTGCCGACCACGACCACCCGGCCACCAGGCGCTGTTACGCGCCAAGCGTCTGCCAGGTCCGCCAGCGTCGCCAGGCGCTGTTTCTGTGTGATGACCACGCTTTGCTCGTAGCTGTTGTCGATGATGTCGCTGGCATCGCTTCGTGACTCGATGCCAGTCCCTGCCGCCATGGCATCGCCTCGCCACGGCAGAATGGCGACGCCGCCCCGTCTGAGAACCGGAGCGCCGGCATGCCAGCAGGCCAGGGGGGCATCCAGCAGCAGGTCTGGATCGTCCAGCAGGGCAAGGAGGCTACTCGGTATCGGCATGGTCGCCGTCATCGCTTCGCAGTTCTTCGAAGCGGCGCTGATACCGATCCAATTGCCGGCGCGCTTCCTGCAATCGTTTGAGGCCCTGTTCATAGCGGCCGAAGGCCTGCTCCAGTGGCAGTTCGCCGCTTTCCAGATCCGCAATCACCGCTTCGATCTGGTCGAAGCTATCCTGTAGATTCGTTTTGCTCATGGCTGGCAGCATAGAAAGCCCGGGCTGGTCGCCAACCGCGCGGGTGCTGCGGCGCGTTTGAGCTTGGTCCTTCACACCCGACAGGGAGGAATTGCTGCTATCGCTGCGAAAACGGCTTGGCACTAGCGCCCATATGGCCTAAGCTCGCGCGCTCAGGATCCAGGATCACTTCACGATGACCACCAAACTCGATCTCCGTACCAGCCAGCACGACCAGGTCTGCATTCTGCATTGTCAGGGTATGCTTGATGGCCACACCGCGCCCGATTTCGATCGCACCCTGGGTGACTTGGTGGAGCAACGCCACGATCGGATCGTCTTGGATCTGGCTGGCTTGACGTACATCGCCAGCGCCGGTGTTGGAGTGATGATCAACTATCTGCAGCAATTGCAGAACCATGGTGGATGCCTGCATATCGCCAATCCCACCACTGCCGTTGGTGAGATCTTCAATCTGTTAGGTCTGCAGACCCTGTTGCAGATCCACGACGACTTGGATGCAGCGGTTCAGGCGGCTTCTGCCTAAAGCCTTCCAGTCACTTGCCTTATGGCGCCACACTCAAGTGGGCGTGTGGTGTTGGTCATTGAAGGTCGAGTAAATGTGCAGCGCCTGAAACCAACCGGTAGGGGTCTGTTACTCTCTCATCCACAGGATATCGATTTTTTACGGCACTTTTCTGTGGACATTGTCAAAAGACCCGTAAAAAACGGTATCTTGTCCACATCAACCACCCCTTATCTGGAGTGACCCCATGGCCAAAGCCAAGACTTCTGTCGCCGTCCTTTCCAAACCCAAGAAGGACGACAAGGGATATACCAAAACCCAGTTGATCGCGCACATCGCCGAGTCGGTGTCTGCGCGCGGTTTCGGCGAGCTCAACAAGAAGCAGGCTGCAGCCGTGCTCGAAGAGCTGGCTGACGTCATGCTGAAATACGCCCCGGTCGGTGCCAACCTGCCTGGCATCGGCAAGCTGGTGGTCCGCGAGACCCCGGCTCGTCCGCAACAGAAGCGCGTCATCTTCGGCGAAGAGCGCGTCATTCCCCGCAAGCCCAAGGGCCGCAAGTTGGTCTTCCGTCTGGCCAAGAGCGCCAAGGACGCCTGGAACAAATAAGCGCGCGAATCCCGCCGCTGGCAGTGTGATTTCCTGCCAACCCCCGCCCGATGGACGGGGGTTTTTTGATGGGTGCGTAGTCGACGGCTCTTCCTGCGTTTATAGAGGTGCCCATCAGATATTATGCCAAAAAGACCATGCTCCCGAAGGCACAAGTTCCTGGCTCTTCGCAGCCGGCCCGTAGGGCCGGCAGGGGCTTTGAGGGAAGCCTCAAAAGAATATCCCGGCGCGAAAGACGGACCGGGATATTCTTTTAATAATGTGGAATTGACTGGTCAGCCTTTGCTGGCCATCTCCGTGCACAACTCATCCACCAGCGCGGCGACGGTGCGTTCGCCGAGTTTGCTGCCGTCCTGTTTTTGCAGGGCGATGGTGCCGGATTCCGCTTCGGCTTTGCCGACCACGGCGAAGTAATTGACGCGGTCGTTGCGGGCATTACGAATTTTGGCACCCAGCTTGTCACTGGCGGGGTCGCAGCTGGCGCGGATGCCGGCGGTGATCAGCTGTTCGGTGATCTGCGTGGCATACTCGCGCTGGTCATCGGTAATCGGCAGCACGCGGATCTGTTCCGGTGCCAGCCACAGCGGGAATTTGCCGGCGTAGTGCTCGATCAGGATGCCGATGAAGCGCTCCAGGCTGCCAAGAATGGCGCGGTGCAGGATGATGGGGTGCTTGCGGCTGCCGTCCTCGGCCACATAGGTGGCGTCCAGGCGCTCCTTGGAGGCCAGCTGATAATCTACCTGGATGGTGCCGCACTGCCACTCACGGCCAAGGCAGTCGACCAGGGTGAATTCCAGCTTGGGGCCGTAGAAGGCGCCTTCTCCAGGGCTCAGTTCGGTGCTGAGGTCGGCCAGCGTGGTGGCCGCTTCCAGGGCCTGCTCGGCACGGTCCCAGTCTTCGTCGGAGCCGACGCGCAGCTCTGGACGGGTGCTGAATTTCACCTTGATGTGGTCGGCATCGAAGCCGAAGTCGGCGTAGACGCTTTTGAGTAGATCGCAGAAATCGGCAACCTCGCTGCCAATCTGATCTTCGGTGCAGAAGATGTGGGCGTCGTCCTGGACAAATCCTCGTACCCGCATGATGCCGTGCAGGGCGCCGGAGGGCTCGTAGCGGACGCAGCTGCCGAATTCCGACATGCGCAACGGCAGCTCGCGATAGCTTTTAAGGCCCTGCTGAAATATCCGGATGTGGCCGGGGCAGTTCATCGGTTTCAAACTGAAGCAGCGGTTGACCTGTTTGATTTCTGCTTCCGCGCCCTCGGCGTGGCCGTGGGTTTCGCCAGCGTGGCTGCGGTCGACACCACGGTCCTGCTCATAGGTGATGAACATGTTGTCGCGGTACTTGGCCCAGTGGCCGCTTTTCTCCCACAAGACCTGCGGCTGCAGGTTGGGGGTTCTCACTTCGATATAACCGGCGGCCAGGATGCGGTCGCGGATGTACTGCTCGATGGTGCGGTAGAGGGTCCAACCCTTGTGGTGCCAGTAGATCTGGCCGGGGTTGTCCTCCTCCAGGTGGAAAAGCTGCATCTCCTTGCCCAGACGACGGTGGTCGCGGGTTTTCGCTTCTTCCATCATGGTCAGATACGCCTGCAGGCCGTCTTTGCTGGCGAAGCAAGTGCCGTAGACGCGGGTCAGCTGATCGGCGTTCTGGTCGCCGTGCCAGTAGGCGCCAGCGACGCTGAGCAGTTTGAAGTGTCGGCAGAATTTGCTGCTGGGCACGTGTGGGCCGGCGCAGAGATCTTCGAAATCCTTGCCCGGTTCACCGCTGACGTAGAAGCTCAGCACCTGGGCACCGCGTTCCAGGGCACGCTGGGCGTTGTCGGTCTTGTATTTGTCACCGTCGGTTCGGGCCAGGCCTTCCTCGGCGTTATAGTCGCAGCGCACGAAGGGCTTGTTGGCCGAGACCAGCTTGGCCATTTCCTTCTCGATGGCTTTCAGATCGCCCTCGGTCAGCGGTTCTGAGCTTGCCAGGTCGTAAAAGAAGCCGTTTTCGATGGCCGGGCCGTAGGCCAGCTTGGTGCCGGGCTTGATGTGGCAGATCGCCTCCGCCAGCAGGTGGGCGCAGCTGTGGCGCAACACCGACAGGGCCTCGGGATCGTCATCGCGTGCGGTCAGGATTCGGACCGCCGCATCGGTAGTGACGAGGCGGCCAAGATCGCACACCTCATCGTCAACCGTCATGGCAATGGCCTGCTTGGCCAAACCGGGTGAGATGGTGCGTGCGATCTCGTTGCCGTCCACGTCGTGGTCGAAATCGAGCGTGTTGCCGTCAGGCAGGGTCAACAGAGGCATCGCTATTCTCCATCGTTTGGGGGCCGGAAGCACAACCCGCCGCGGCCCCGTGGCGGCGGGCGCAGCAGGATAGGCAAACGGTTGATACCACAAGGAGGGCTCGGTGGGCGCTGTCGTTGCTGATTCAGGGTGAGTCCCATGGTCTGGGCTTGGTCGTTTGACCCGGGCTGAGCCGTTCTTGGGGGGACCGGCTTGCAGAGGTGACACCAGAAGATGTCATGTTGGCATGCCTGACGAATCGGTGGTCCGTACGCATCAGCTCGGCAAGACCTATCGCGATTTCTGGGGCCGGCCGCGGGTTCGCGCCCTGCACGAGCTAAAGATCAACATCCAACCGGGTGAGGTCTTCGGCCTGCTGGGGCCCAACGGCTCGGGCAAGACCACCACCATCAAACTGTTGCTGGGCTTGCTGCGGCCCAGCCAGGGCGATGCCTTCCTGTTTGGCAGCGATCCCAGCAGCCGGGCGGTCAAGCAACGTCTCGGCTATCTGCCAGAAGAGACCTACCTGTACCGCTTCCTCGATGCCAGCGAGACGCTGCGTTTTTATGGCCGGCTGTTCGGCTTGCCTGGTCGGGAGTTGCGCCAGCGGGCCGATGCGCTGATCGACCGGGTTGGCCTGGGGCATGCCCGGCATCGGCGCTTGGGCGAGTACTCCAAGGGCATGGCTCGTCGCTTGGGCTTGGCGCAGGCGCTGATCAATCAGCCTGAGCTGGTGATTTTGGACGAGCCGACCTCCGGTCTGGATCCGCTCGGCACCGCTGAGGTCAAAGAGCTGATCCGCGAATTGCGGCAGCAGGGCACCACGGTGTTGCTGTGCAGTCATCTGCTGGCGGACGTGGAGGATGTCTGTGACCGCATCGCTATCCTGCATCAGGGCCGCTTGAAGGCCTGCGGTGCGGTGGATGACCTGTTGACCAATGACAAACGTCGGGTGTTCACGGTTGACGATCCCGATGCCGCCTGCGCCCAGGCTCTGCGTCAGGCCGCCGGTGATAAACTGGTGACGGAAGCGCCGCCGCGTGAGCGTCTGGAACAATTTTTCCGCCGCATCATCGATGAGGATCAGCATGGCTAAAGGCATGGTCGCGGTGGTGTTGGTGGGACTGCAAGAATATTGGCGGCAGGGCCTGGTTTGGTTGTTGCTAGCGCTACTGCTGGCCGTGGGCCTGAGTCTGCCGGCCTTGCAGGCAGTGGATGTGGCCGACCACCAGCGTTTGGCGGTGGTCAGCGCCCTGGCGGGCATGGCCGGTTTTGGGCAATTGCTGGCTTTGCTCCTGCCGGCGGCGCAATTGCGCCGTGATCTCGATAGCCGTATCGGTCTGATGCTGTTCAGTAAGCCGCTGTCCCGTATGGCCTATGTTCTGGGCCGCTGGGGTGGTGCGCAACTGGTCGTGGCAGCCATGTTGTTATCGTTGTGTCTGACAACCATACTGTCGATGCGCCTGGGTATCGGCCCCTTGCCGGAGCCACGGCAGGTTATGGCGCCACATCAGGTGGCCGTGGTCGATGCCTTTGGCGAGGTCAGCACGGTGCATCGCCAGGTGGTCACCCTGGCCGGGCGCGCGGGCAATGCCGTGCGTCTGGATTTTTCCAAGGTGCACGGCGGTAGCCTGCTGCTGCGGGCTCGGGTTCAGGAAGCGGATCCCTCCTGGTCCATCGCCCGGGCCCGTGTCGCGATCAGTGCCTGGCCTGCCGGTAAGCCACAGCAGCGCCAGCCGCTGTCGGTGGCACCGACTTCGCCCTATGGTGCCCTGGCTGACGCCGCTGCTGGCCAGGTCCTGCTGCACGACCGGGCCAGCAGTCGTAGCGATCTGGGTCGTGATTATCTGCGGCTGCAGTTGCCTGACGGCCTGCATGCAGCGGTGACGGTCCAGATCCTGCGCCTGGAAGATCAGAGCAATCTTCGTCTGCGACTGAGCGATGGCGTCTATGTGGCACAGTCCGGTGGTCATCTTGGCGGTAATCTCGTGTTTGCGGGACTGGCCATCTGGGCCCAAACCGGTTTGTTTGCCGCGGTGGGCATCTGCCTGGCCACCATTAGTCATATCGGCACCTGTGCTTTGGGCGGCCTGGTGCTGTTTTTTGCTGGCCACAGTCATGCCCTGATCGACGGCGTGCTGCAAAAGGGCAGTTATGGTCAGTTGAGTGGTCGCTTGTTGGTTCTGGTGCGCGATCTGCTGCCGGATTTGGAGCGCTTCAGTATCGATGCGCAATTGGCCGGCGGACGCGCGGTGCCGTGGTCCAGCGTGCTCGGTTCCTGGGCCTGGTACGGTGGCTACGCTCTGATTTTTATCGTGTTGGCATGGTGGAGCCTGCGGCGACGGGAGGCGCTATGAACGGAAAACGCCTCGCTGCCCTCGGGATTGCCTGTCTGGTCCTGGCTCAGGTGGTGTTGTCTTTCGGCGTGGTGCCCAAGCAGCCGCGCAGCTCGCTACCAGAAGGCTGGTTTGCCGATCTGCCGCCTGGCGAGCAGGTGGGTTTATTGATGTTGGGCGGTTTCCGCGGTCTGGCCATCGATCTGCTGTGGTTACGGGCCGTGAATGCCAAGGATGAAGGCCGGTTTTTCGAGAGCGTCGCCCTGTTCGATCTGATCAGCCGGGTGCAGCCGCGCTTCGAGCGGGTCTGGGAATACATGTCCTGGGATCTGGCCTACAACATCGCGCACGAGATGGACGATCCCGACGGCAAGTGGTCCTGGTTCCTGGCCGGGGTGGAGGTGCAGGCACGGGGCACCCAGCAGAATCCGCAAAGCAGGCGTCTGCTGAAGCAACTTGCCTGGCTCTTTCATCACAAAGGTGAAAGCTTCACCGACCGCATCGTCGCCACGGATTTCAGCGGACTGCTCAATCCGATCTTGAGCCGCTATGACGACAGCCTGATGGTCAATGGTGCTGGTTACAGCAATTATGCCCTGGCCGAACGCTGTTATTTCGCTGCCATCGATTTGGCCGATGGTGTGGATATCCCCATGCCAGCCTTCATCCGTCGCATGGGTGCGCTGATGCAGGAAATGGATGCCCGTTGGTGGTTGGAGCAGGATCAGCCGCTGCAGGCGTGCCGGCGGTATCTGGAGTGCGTCAAAAGCTGGGATGCGGTATTGGGCTGGAGTGTGGAGCCAGACAATCTGCATCGTCAGATCGATGCCAAGCTGACCCTGGAGAGCTACGAGCGCAATGCCGGTCGCGCTCGGCGTCGCTTGGCGGAATTGATCCGGCGTTTGCATCAGGACACGCAGCAGGCCGACGCACTGGTGGTGGATCTGTGGCGGCTGGACTATGCGCCCTTGGACCAGGCCCTGGCGGATCCGACACAGTGGCGCGAGTCGGTCCCGACCCTGCGTATCCACTGGCTGGACGAGGCGCCATGAGTACTTGGCTGTGTCTCGGGAAATTCAATGCCCTGCATCGCGGCCATCGGGCCTTGGTCGATGCCGCCGCCGCTGAAGGGCGGCCGGCCTTGGTGTATTTTCGTGGCATGGCCGCGAGCCTGGGCTGGAAACGTCGACGCCCTTTGTTGGATGCCAGTGGGCGCAGCTACGTGTTGCAGCAGTGGTCGGAGGAGATTGGTCAGCCCATTGCCGTGATCCGTATCGCTTTCGAGCGCATCCGGCACATGGAACCTGGGGATTTTCTCGATCTGCTGCAACACGAATACGCCATTGCTGGCCTGGTGGTGGGCGATGATTTCCGTTTCGGCCGTGATCGCATGGGTGATGCCCAGCATCTGGCCTTTTTGGCGCGCAAGCGCGACCTGGGTGTGCAGATTCTGCCGCCGGTGGTGGAGGACCAGCAGCCGGTGTCCACCACCCGCATCCGTGCGGCTTTAGGTGCTGGCGATATGCCGTTGGCGCAGCGCCTGTTGGGCCGGCCCTATCAGATCCACGGTACGGTGATCGCTGGCGATGGTCGAGGACGACAACTTGGTTTTCCAACCGCCAATTGCAGCGGCATCACTGTGGCGCTGCCGGCTGCCGGTGTCTATGCCTGCCACGCCCGTTTAGGCGATGGCCAGAGCCGGCCGACAGCGGTCAATATCGGCCATCTTCCCAGTATCAGTCCCGACCGACCCTTGAGTGTCGAAGCCCATCTGCTGGACTGGCAGGGTGATTGTTACGGCCAGCCTCTGGAACTGGCCTTTGCCAAGCGGTTACGCGAGGAGCGCCGTTTCAGCAGCTTGGATGCGCTGAAGCAGCAGATTGCCGCGGATGTGGCGGCGGTGCGATCATGTTTGGGGTAGGCAGGAAAGCGTGTGTCTGAGGCATCTGCTATTGACCAGTCCTCAGTGCTAGCCATTACCCACAAGTCTTTCATCTCGCTTTTTTTTGTTCTCGCCAAGGCGCCAAGACCGCAAAGATATTCTTCGTCCTTTGCAGTCTTGGCGCCTTGGCGAGAGGTATCCAAACGGATTAATGATTCAACAGGCTGATCAAGCATTTTCCGCGTTCTACGCGCGAGAAATATGAGAGAGACGGCGGTCGGATTTGTGGGTAATGGCCAGGTCCTCAGTGGCTCTAGCCTCCCTCCCGCATTTTGGAAAAGGCTTTCGGATAACGGTCTGGTTAGGTCAGGCGGAAACTATATTCCGAAGGTGGTATTCACTGAACTGTACAGCTCCGATGAACTGGGGGTCGATCTCAGCTCCTGCAGGCTTGGCTCAGGGGCGGGGCGCCGGCCAACGACATGGTGGCTGGTGGAGCTGGCTCAAGCCAAAGGGCAAGGAGGCTGCGCGCGGAGC
>CAYONM010000112.1:0-12591 GCA_964405325.1 uncultured candidatus Brocadiaceae bacterium
GCCGCCCGGAACCCATCCGGGCTCAATCGTATCGGTCGGCGCCCGGTTTTTGCTCGAAGTTTTTGCGGGCTCAGCCTACAAACCGGGCGCCGCCCGAAGCCCACGGGCTCAATCGTATCGGTCGGCGCCCGGTTTTTGCTCTTACATCGAGGGGCAGGCCCCTCGGACCCCGAAGCTGAGCCCGCAAAAACAACTTTTTCTGCTCGAAGTTTTTGCGGGCTCAGCTTCTACACCACCTGCAAAAGCGTCTCGCCAATCACCGCCGGGGTATCGGCGATATGCACCCCCGCCCTCCGCATGGCCGCCAGCTTGGCTTCAGCAGTACCGGTATTGCCAGAAACAATGGCGCCGGCATGCCCCATGCGCTTACCCTTGGGCGCCCGAGTCCCAGCAATGAAACCAACCACCGGCTTGGTGACATGCTCTTTGATGTATTCGCAGGCCCGCTCCTCTGAGTCACCGCCAATCTCACCAATCATGACAACCTGTTTGGTCTGCTCGTCTGCCTGGAACAGCTTCAGACAATCGATGAAATCGGTACCCTTGATCGGATCACCACCGATGCCGATACAGGTGCTCTGCCCCAAACCGACATCCGTGGTCTGCTTGACCGCTTCATAGGTCAGCGTGCCCGAGCGACTGATGATGCCGGTAGAGCCCGGTACATGGATATAGCCAGGCATGATGCCGATCTTGCACGCACCCGGCGTGATGATGCCCGGACAGTTGGGCCCGATCAGACGGCTATTGCTGTGCTTAAGCGCCGATGTGACTGCGTACATGTCGCGCACCGGAATGCCTTCGGTAATGCAGACGATCAGTGGGATACCAGCATCGATCGCCTCCAACACCGCGTCAGCCGCAAATGGTGGCGGAACAAAGACCATGGTGGCATTGGCGCCGGTCTCGGCCACGGCCTGATGGCAGGAATCGAATACGGGATAGGATTGACCGGACTCATCCAGCCACGACTGGCCAGCCTTGCCGGGCGTGACACCACCAACGAAACCAGAGCCATAGGCGATGGCGCCATTGGCATGAAAGGTGCCGACCTTGCCGGTAATGCCCTGACAGATCAATCGGGTCTGAGAATCCACTAAGACCGACATCACAACCCCCCTTCATGCTTGTACTGTGCCGCGGCGGCAGCGGCCTTCTCGCAACCATCGCGCAGGTCCTCGGCTGCGATCACGTCCAAACCACTCTCAGCGATCAAGCGCTTCCCCGTCTCGACGTTGGTGCCCTCCAAACGCACCACCAACGGTCGGTCCAAACCGACCTCGCGCACCGCCGTGAGCACCCCCTCGGCAATCACATCGCACTTCATGATACCGCCGAAAATGTTGACCAGAATGGCATGCACATTGGCATCCCGCAGGATCAACTTGAATGCGGCACAGACTTTCTCAGCGGAAGCACCACCACCCACATCCAAAAAATTCGCCGGCGAGGCCTGGTGTCCTGCGCCATAAACGGCAATGGCATCCATGGTCGCCATGGCCAAACCGGCGCCGTTGACCAAGCAGCCGATGTTGCCATCCAACTTGACGAAGGCCATGCCGTGTTCGGTCGCTTCCAATTCGGCCGGATCCTCTTCGGTCGGATCGAGCATCGCCTGGATATCGGCGTGCCGGAACAGGGCATTGTCGTCGAAACTCATCTTGGCGTCGAGAGCTAGGAAGCCCTCCTGCTCGGTCACCACCAGCGGATTGACCTCCAGCAGTTCAGCGTCCGTTTCCAGAAAGCACCGCACCAGATCCTGTGCGATGCAAACGAATTTGTTGATCAATGCCGGCGCCAAGCCCAGCTGCAAAGCCAGCCGACGGGCTTGCCAGGCCTGAAGGCCCTGAAAGGGATCAAAGGGGAGCTTGTGAATCTTCTCCGGTGTCTGCTCGGCAACCTGTTCGATATCGACACCACCCTCCGAAGACACCATCAACACCGGCCGGGCCAAAGCACGATCCAAGAGAATCGACAGATAGAGCTCGTCAGCGATATCGCAGGCCTCGACCACGTAGACATATCCCACCTGCTTGCCGTTGGCGCCGGTTTGCACGGTCTGCAGATAACGACCCAGCATCTGCTGAGCCAAGGCCTCGGTGGCATCGGGATTATCGGCCAGCTTGACGCCGCCACGCAGCACCTCGGTCTGCAACTCGGGATCGGCATAGAGCACGCCCTTACCGCGACCGCCGGCGTGGATTTGGCTTTTCACCACCACCAGCCCACCGATCTCACTAGCCACCTGGCGTGCTTCGCCAGGAGTCGTGCATGCACGACCGCGTTGGATGGGCACGTGATACCGGTCCAACAAGGACTTGGCCTGGAATTCGTGGATCTTCATGACGAGTCGTCCTCGTAAGCACTACAAATGGTGGTCCGGATGCTGCTATTGGCCTGGCAATTGCCAAATGCAAATCGGACCACAGTCATACAGCAGCCTCCCCTGCCAAGGCCGCGTGCTGCTCATGAAGAATGACGGGTCCCTCAGAGGTCGAATTCGGCACGAATCCGATAAGAGCCAGGCGAGCGCGTCCAAGCGCGAGGACCTGCGGTCCGCACCTCCGACCGAGGACCGGTTTTTGGCGGAAAATGCGCGGAGCGCCGCCAAAAATGCTCGCGAAGCGAGCAAGGTCCGACCGAGGCCGTGGGACCGGAGCCCGGCTGGCGGTGGCGCCGGAGGCGCGAGGGGGCAACGCCCCCTCTGAGGGAAGCGTGAAGAATGGACCATGCCTCATCTCCATCCGGGTGACACCAGCTGGTTACTCCTGGACCTTCTGTTGAAATGATCCAGATGGAGATGAGGCAAGGAGTGCCGAGCTGGGGGCTCAGCGCTCCTATCTGGACTGGCTTGGCTTGCCTGCCGGCTCAGGAATTGCCCCATGCCGACCACCCCTACCATCCGCACATGTCCGTCAGCCAGCACACTCAAGTCGTGATCCCCATCCACGCCAAGAACGCCGCCAGCCTGCGCGACCTCGCCCGTCGCGCCCACCTGGAACACGCCGACATGGTCGAAGTCCGCCTGGATCGCTGCACTGCAGCCGGAGCCAAACTGGCCGATGTCATCGACAGCATCGTCCGCCTGCCGCTCCCGGCTATCGTGACCAACCGGCATCCACTCGAAGGTGGCAGCTGGACCGGATCCGAGCAGGAACGCCTGGACTGGCTCCTGCGTGCCGATGCCGCTGGCGCCGCGATGATCGACGTCGAGCTCGCCTACTGCGCCGATCTGCCCGAGGTCGAACACCACGGGGCTCTGATCCTGAGCCATCACAATTTCGATGGCATGAGCGACGACCTCGAAGGCATCGCCGCAGCGATGTTCGACCGGGGTGCCGATATCGCCAAACTCGTGGTTACTCCTCAGGATGCCGCCGATCTTGGCAAGCTCGAACGCCTGAGTGCCTGCTGCGAACCCTATCAGCTGCTGGCCATTGGCATGGGCCCCTACGGCCTTCCTAGCCGCCTGCTGGCCAGCGCCTGGAACGCTCCCTTCACCTTTGCTCGCTTCGATGACGATGCCGGCACGGCACCCGGACAACCAACCGTGCGCGAACTGCTCAAGTTGTACCGGATCAAGCAGCATGGAACCGAAACCCGGATCTTTGGCGTGCTCGGCAATCCTGTCGGCCATAGCCTGTCACCTCTGATCCACAATACCGCCCTGGCCAGCTGCAACATCGATGCGGTGTATGTGCCCTTCCAAGCCCATGACGCCGTCGCCTTCTGGCAATCCTGCAAGAGCTGGATCGACGGGCTCTCCATCACCATACCCCACAAGACCGCGCTCCTGAATGAAGTCGACGAATTGGAGCCGCTGGCCGAAGCCATCGGAGCCATCAACACCATCTATCGCCGCGAGGATGGCCGCACCGTCGGCGCCAATACCGATGCCGACGCTGCCCTGGGCTGCATCCGCTCCCAAACCGGCAACCTCTCGGGTTGCCCGATACTGATCCTCGGTGCCGGTGGCGTTGCCCGGGCCATCGCCTTCGCGCTCCACCGGGAGAGAGCACGGGTCACCATCGCCAACCGGACGCGGTCCCGTGCCGACACCTTGGCCGCAGAAATCGGCTGCCAAGCCTGCGCGCTGGACGAAGCCGAAGACGTGGTCTACCGAGTGCTGGTCAACTGCACCTCGGTCGGCATGAACACCGACGACAGCCCCTGGCCACCGGCCTGGCATCGACCGGAATCAGTTGTGTTCGACACCGTGTATACCCCACTGGAGACACGCCTCTTGCGCGATGCGCAAACCCAAGGCTGTCAACCCATTTGCGGCCTGGCCATGTTCAGCCTGCAGGCCATCGGCCAATTCGAACGCTGGTGTGGTATCGAGGCACCCACCCACCACATGCACCGGGTCGCGCTTGAGGCCCTTGGCGTCGATCCGGATTCGTCCACTGCCGATCGGCTCCGCACCCGCAATTACTCGTCTTCCGACAGGAACGGCTGATCGTCATCGCCAACTGGCGACCCATGCCGGAAATGCGACAAGTAACCTGCCAAAGCTGGAATATCCTGTTGCCGCTCTCGAATCAGTTCCACGGCATGATCGACCAGTTCTTGTTCGCGCTGCAGGTCGATCTGCCCCAGCAGGACCCGGCTGCGCAAAAAGACGAAGTAGGTGTCCAAGGCGTCGCAATAGCAGTAATCATCGATGGCCAGATGCTCGCCACCATCCCACATGTCCTGGACCATATCCCCCTTGGTCGCCATTTTGCCGGGCTTGCCCAACACCGTAGCCAGAAGATTCAGACCACCATGCATCCAGGCGGCACCATAATTGCCCAGGAGATCCTGTAGATCGATATGGGCCTTGGTCTGATACCGATTGCGGGGGTCCTCCCAGCTCTTGGCCCCCTCCAGCATCCAACCGGTCAACGGCAGACCGTAGCGGAAAGCTGCCAGCTCCAAAACCGGCACATCAAAACAGCGACCATTGAAAGTCACCAGGGTCGGACGGCCATAGCTGCGCCACCCTCGCCAGAAATCACGGGTGATCACTTGCGGCCGAAAGCGCGGTCGATCGATACTCGTAATTTTTTGCAGTCGAAAATCAGCACCCGCCAAACAGATCGCCACCGAAACTGGCAGCTGAAAATTCAAGGGAATAAAATCACTCCCCTTATCACGCAGCAGTACTTGGCGGTGCTTGGCAATGGTTTCCGCCGGGCTCAACTGCGGTTCGCTCGGATAACGAATCCGCTGGATCAGCCGGCCATCGGCAACCGTTTCGATATCGAAAACCAGGTAGGCAGGGTCGATGCTCATGCCGGCAGCATCGCGGTCGAGCCATCATCGCAAGGCCGCTTCGGCGACACTTGGACCTTCCCGGTACCATCGCTTTTCGTGACGCAGACAAGATGCCCGACCATCGCGGCCATCGACCAATCTGGCCTCAACGAAGGGAGCCACACGGAGAATTGGCTTCTGAGGCTATAAACCAGAGCCACCACAGCAAAAGCAGCTCGGCCTTGATACCGTCCCTGTTAAAGCCGGTCGGGTTGATCGCCCAAGGGCGATCAACCCGACTCGGAGGAGGGAAAGCGGCCGGGCATGCGCAGAACACCCGTGCGAACCCCATGAGACAGCCTTCCTGCCAATAACGCACATGCCCGGCCTGTGAGAAAACTATAACATGGTACCTGGGCGATTCCCAGTACCTTTTTCACGCTCCGCCACCAATCCAGCTCAAGGAGGCATTTATCCATGCAATGTATGCATGAGTTCAGCCGAACACACTCTCATTGTGGCAGCAGGACATCCTCCCAAGTCACCAAGGGACTGTTCAGAAACCGCAATGCGTTCCAGCTCAAGCACGTTCGGTACCAACGATCGCTTGTGCCAGACAGGACATAGGGCGCAAACCAACAATGGAGACCAGTGGCGGTCAGAAATGGTGGCGGCAACTGATCCATGGTCAGTAGCTTCGGCACATCGCTGGCCCCGGCTTCCAACGCCGCCTGCCGGAGCTGTTCCAACATCAGTGCGCGAAGTTCTTCATCTCCAGTCGTGACATCACTCCATGTCAATGGCCGGGCCTTCTGCTCGGTGATGATCCATGAGGCTGCCATCAGACTCTCCGCCGCTTGCGGACCGCCAGTGGCACGTCGCCAAATACCAGCCACGCTGACCAAGCCAGGCCCCCAATGCCAGAGTTCCAACTCTGCCGTCAGCTGCCAGGTTGGCCCGGCATCCACCTCGGCCGCGGCCGCCAGGTCGCGATCCATACGGCCGCGCACCAAGGCGGCGATGCGCGCATTACAATCCTGCCAAGCAGAACCAGCGACATCCAAGACTGGCCAGGCAACCCGGAGTCGAAAACGATCGCCCAGTCGATGCTCCTCACTACGGTAGGCCGCCACCAGCGGCCCGTGGAGCCGATTGAGCGAACCCTCAGTCGGCCAGTGGAGCGCCTCGATGGCTGTTCGACCGAGTTGGGCAAGCCAGGACGACCCCGATTCCCCCAAAACAGCGATTCGTCCTCCCTCAAGCACCCCATGCACCGGCTGCCGCTGGTCGGTGACCTGATCCAAAACCGTCCCAGTGACTCCATCTGGCCCCAAGCGCAGATCGAGCAAATGACCCGGCTGTGCGTCGCCAAGATGATAGACGAAGCGCCCCTGCGCACTGCTCAGCAACTCCTCGGCACCCATCAGCCCAAGGAACAAAGCCAACACCAGAATCCGCATCATGTGGTGTAGTCCGCATTGATGGAGACATAACCATGGGTGAGGTCGCTGGTCCAACGTCGCCGCTCACCCGTGCCGGCACCGAGGTCCAGCTCAATGTGGACTTCACCGCCACGCATACTGGCCGCCAGATCGCGACGACTACAGACGTCACCATCAGGCCGACGGAAAGGCCGGCGACGATCGTCATGCCCCTGCCCGTCAGAGAAGATCAGCACGTTGTTCAAACGGATCTGTAATTGCTCCAAAGAAAAATCAGCACCACTGTAACCAGCCGCGCAGGCGATACGACCCCAATTAGGATCGTGTCCGGCGATCGCGGTCTTGACCAACATGGAGTCGCAAATCGACCGCGCGACCCGATCTGCCTCGGTGGCATCGCGCCCACCACGCACATCTACGGTAATAAAACTCGTCGCACCTTCCCCATCACGGACAATCCGATGAGCCAGATCACGCATGACCCGAGCCAGTCCTTCAGCAAAGGTGCCGATCGCTTCCGCACCGGTGATTTCGACACCCGATCGCCCGGACGCCAGAACCAGACAGGTATCGTTGGTACTTTCATCGTTGTCGACGCTGATCGCATTGAAACTGTCGTACACCGCCGCACTGCATAATTCCTGCAACAGATGCTTGTCGATGGTGGCATCGGTACAGATGAATGCCAGCATGGTTGCCATATTAGGATGAATCATACCAGAGCCTTTGGCGATGCCAGCAATGGCATAGCCACTCTCGTTCACCAATGCGACCTCCTTGCTGACCAAGTCGGTGGTACGAATCGCCTCCGCCGCACTATGCCGAGGTTCCGCCAGACTGGCCACCGCGGTATCGATTCCCTGGCGTACGGCTTCCATGGGCATCGGCACGCCGATGACCCCGGTGGAACAGGTGAACACCGACTCGGGCTCGCAACCCAGGCCGGCCGTCATCGCCTTGGCCATGGCAGCATCATCAGCCACACCCTGAGCGCCCGTGCAGCAATTGGCGTTACCACTGTTGATCACCACCGCCCGATGAGTTGCCCGCGCGAGAATGGCTCGAGTCCGTTGGACGCAGGCGGCAGCCGCACGATTGCGCGTCATGCAACCAGCGGCGACCAAGGCGCCATCGCCAACAATAACAGCGACATCCGGCTTGCCCGATGGCTTGATGCCGCCAACAGCGCCGGCGCTGCGAAAACCGGAAACCGCAGCCAAGCCTTGCGAATGCTCTTCCCATGTGCTCATGGCGCGGGTTCTACCCAATCCGACTTGCGGCTCCAGCACCGGTTGGCGGCGGGCGATGCATGGACAGTGCGCCGCTCATTCCTAGACTGGCCCCTGTCATGTCCGATTTTCAACCACCGAATTTTGACGAGCATCCTGACGAGGAAGATCGCCTCAGCCAGGAAGCAGAGGACCTGATGCGACAAGGCCGCTATCAAGATGCGGTCACCCGTTACGCGGACCTCCGTCGCCTCGTGCCCGCCGACCCCTGGGCCAAACTCGGCTATGCCAGCGCGCTGGAGTGCAACGGACAGATCAATGAAGCCGCCAAGGTCATTGAAGAAGTCTCCAGTAACAATCACAGCAACCGACACGTACAGCGTTTCTGCGCACTTTTCTACGTTCGTCGCGAAGATACGTCGCGTGCGCAACGCTGCCAAGAAGTGCTGCGCAGCTTCGGCGCCATGTTCGATGACGATCCGACCGATCAACTGGCCGATCTGTATTTCAACCAAGGTCGCTACTACGAGGCCAACGCCGAACTGCAACGGATCCTCCGCGAGGAAGCGCCAACCGACCACCAAGCACGGGCCAGCGTCCTAGCGCGAATGGGTGCCTGCCTACGTCAGAGCAACGAAATAGAAGAGGCTCGCGGCAATCTCCGGCAGGCACTGGACCTTGACCCACAAAACCATTGGATCCTATCCGAGCTGGCCGAAACCGAACGTGCGCTAGGCGAGGTGGAGTCGGCTCGCCACTATTATGAAGACGCCCTGCAATTGGAGCCCGACGATCTGTGGAGCCGTGGCCGCCTAGCCAATCTCGAATTCGAGGACAATCGGCCCGAACGCGCGATCGCCCTGTATGAGCAGGTACTCCAGCAAGAACCCCAAGCCATCTGGGCAAGAATCGAATTGTCCCAGGTCCTGACTGATATCGATCCCGCTCGCAGCGAGCAACTCTGCCGGGAAGCCCTTGACCAGGACAGCACCTATCCTTGGGCCTATGCACAGCTGGGCTACCTGACCCGTTTGGCAGGCCGTCCCGAGGAGACCCGCCGCTTTTATCAGCAGGCACTCAGCGCATCACCTCACAGTCTGTGGATCATGCATGAATTGTCGGACGTCTGTCGGCAATTGGGTCGTTTTCAGGAAGCACGCACACATCTGGAACACGCCCGCAATGTCGCCCCCTTTGATCCGATCACCTACGGGTATTATGCCGATCTCCTACGCAACGAAGGACGCAACGAAGAAGCGATCGCCTTTCTGATCAAAGCCGTCGAGCTGGATCACTACTACACCTGGGCCTGGCGGGAACTCTGTGAGCTCTACGCCATCTCTGACGAGCACCACAAGGCACAGGCGGCCTACGAGCAGGTCTTGGAACTGGAGCCAGGCGAGGCCATCAATGATGGTCTGAAGGCCTTCCTGCTCCGCTTCCAGGACAGACGCGAAGCCGCTCTGCCCTACCTGGAAAGCGCTGTTGCCAAACTACCGGAATACTTCTGGGCCTGGCGGGAACTGGCCGACTACCATCTCCGTCGCGGTGATTTCGACGAAGCCGAACGCATCTGCTGCCGCGGCTTGGAGCATCTGCCCGACAACACCTCGCTGCTGACCATGCTGGCGGAAGCACTCCGTCAGCAACGCCGTCGCGAAGACGCCCTGCAAGTAGTGCTTCGCGGCCTGCAGGAAGACAATCAGCTGGCCCAGCTCTGGGCCATGAAAGCCGAATTGGTCCTGCCAGACAATCGTGCCGAAGCACTGCAAGCAGCCTACAAGGCCTGCGACTTCTCCGATGCCCCGGAGTACCGGGTGCTGCTGGCGCAGTGTCTGATCGTATGCGGCAAGAACGACAAAGCCCGTGAACTGCTCAACGGGCTCTGCCAGGCCGATCCCATCTCTCCGGTCCCCTACGAGCTGGCGGCAGAGTTTGCCGAGCAGGATGGCGATAAACGGCATGCTCTGCAGTTGTGTGAACAGGGCCTGGAACATTTTCCCAACGGCACTCGCCTGCTGATCCGACACACCCGACTCCGCCTGGACCTCGGCCACGACGATGCCCTGGATCGCTTGCGCCCCTTGTTGGACCACCCCGGTCACCTGCCCTGGCACGAAGTCACCCCCCTGTTTGCCCGTGGTGGTGACATGGCCTCGGTACGCCGGGCTGCCTACCGTCACATCAACCAATGCGGCACGGATGCCGAAAGCGCTGCACGCGCATGGTTGGTGCTCGCTGAAAGCCTGCTGCTGAACCACCAACAAACCGAAGCCCGCGAAGCGCTGCGGACGAGCCTGGCACTTAAGCCAGATTTGGTCCCCGCTCGACTGCTGGCAACCATGCTGGCCGATCAGGAGGGCGAATACGATCGCGCCCTGGAGCATCTGCTGGAAGTCAAACATCTACTGGATGCCTCGACCGACGATGACGAGGAAAAGCCGCTGGAACAGGCGGCCCTCCTGCAGCAAATCGCCAATCTGACCGAACGAGCCGGCAAATGTAACGAAGCCAGGCAGCACTGGCAGCATTTGCATGAACGGTACGGCAAACGTGCTGAGATCCGCTTGGAATACCACTGTTTCCAACTCCGCAGCGATCAGGAACCAGCCGGCCATCGTGGCCTGGAGCAATTGCTGAAGGACCATCAGCCCGACGAGGCCATCTTCCAACGCGCGCTCTATCAGCTGTGTCTCAATGAAGTGCATCAACACGAGGCCGACCGGGCCCTGGAACGCCTCCTGCACTACCGCAGCTATTTGGAACCCGCCAACATCTTGCTGGCCGCGCAATGCGCCCTTCTGCGCGATCAATTCGATCGCTGCGAAGGACTGCTGGACACATTCGATGCCAGTGATGGCTCACAGCGCGAAATCGCTGATCGTCTGCGCGTCCGCTGCCTACTCGGTCGACAGCAGTTCGATCAGGCTTTGGCGACCAGCAAAGAGCTGTTCGCCGCCGATCCTTCCAACGAAGCCAATTCCGTCCTGCTGGCCGAGGTCATGCTGGCAATCGGCTCGCACCGTGAGGCCCTCCGGGTGCTTACCCTGCACAGCCTGCCAGTGCGCGCTGGTCTGGACCGAGTGCTCCTGGCCACCAGCCTGTTCCTGGAACTGGAAAACAAGGCTACCGCCTTTGCTTGGCTCGGACACCATCGGCATCTGGCCGATGGCGAACACGGCCTGGCCCGACTCATCGGCACGGCTTGGCCAGGGGTCTGGGGACGCCAGCTGCCGGCAGCCGAGATCGTCGATGTCGGCAGTGTCCCGTTGTTGCTGACCTGTGCTGAACAGATCGCCACAGGACTACGCGAGCAAGGGAAACACCAACTGGCCGCAGCGCTCTGGCTACACCTGGGGGCACAATCGTCCCAAGAGAACCGCCTGTTCACCGCACGCATTTGCTGTCGACACGCCGTTCGCCCACTCCTGCGAGACGGGCAGCGCAAACGAGCCTTCTCGGCTGCTTGGCGCGGCCGGAGCCTGCTCTGGTGGCTCCGCTGCCTGCTGCCTTGAAATAGGCACGACCCCGTCAGCTCCCGCGCGTCGCCAGCGAGCAAGCAAGACGAATGACACCCCTTCAACCAAAGACGCTCCGCGCAAGTCATGTGCTGACAAATGTTTGCGCAAGTTGCGCAGGCAATTGACACTTGGCAGCCTTGAATTGGCAGCATCATCGCGCGAATTCGATGACGGGAGTGCGCGCGATGATCAATCGCATCCGGATCGACGATACCATCCTCCGTTTCTGCCGGGATATCGTATCTCGGGGGCTGGACGAGGACACGTGGGCTGATCGCGAAGCTTGCGATACGTTTCTGACGGATCGCTACTGCGGTGGCTTCGACGCCTCGGAAATGGCCTTCTGTTTCGGTGTGTATGACCGTGTCGGCGAAGAGATCTGTTGCTTCAAATTCCGACTGGATCAGATCCCCTCCATCCTGAATAAACAAATCACGGTCTTGGAAACCTTCGATATCGAATAAGAGTGCTCCCATCAAGGGAAGCGCAACCTGCCCCCTCGCGAGGTCTGTTGCGCCCGCCAGCCGGGCTCCGGCCCTCGGGTTCTCGGCCCGAACGAGACCATTGAGAGGGGTTGCCAGCACATCAGGATGCTGTGGTCTTTCCGCCACCGCAGTCTCACGCCTATACCGCACGGAAAAAGCGGTTGATCCGACCTGACCTCATCTCAAGAATCCTGCGCACAAGCACTCCACAACCCCACAAGAAGGAGCTCCACATGACTGCCGTCGTCGATCCCGAAACCTGCACCGGCTGTGAAGCCTGCGTTGATGCCTGCCCGACCGGCGCCATCGAAATGCAAAACGAGAAAGCCGTCATCAACGCCGATGAATGCACCGACTGTGGTGCCTGCGTCGACGAGTGCCCCACCGGCGCCATCGAATTGCAGTAAAACAGGACACCCCAATGGTAACAAAGCAGCGGAGGTCTCCGGCCTCCGCTGCTTTGTTACCGTTGGACTGCCATTTTTGCCAGAACGCCTTTCTCCGGCGTATACTGGCTCGCCTGCCTTGCCGGTTCTCCCGTCATTGTACCGTATGCCGGTCATCTCAGGCACCTGCTTGCGGAAAAGCCATGGATGACAGGGTTAAGGACACCTCTATAAACTATAAACTCAGGTCGAGCCAGGCGCAGACGATTTTTGGTCCTGCCAAGGCGCTG
>CAYONM010000113.1:0-12555 GCA_964405325.1 uncultured candidatus Brocadiaceae bacterium
GGGAGGCTGCAACCAGCCGATATGGCCGACCTTCCGGAAAGCCCCGCAACTGTGGTAGATCTTCGCCCAGCGACGGGCCCGTTTCTGGCTGCAGGCGCGGTGCCACCTCCCGGAACAGACGCGGGAGGTCCACCGGCTTCGCTTGGCTATTGCTGATCGCCACCACCAGGCCACCTGCGGCCAGGTGAGGTAGGATCAACCGTAATAATTGCGGATAATCCCGCCGACCCACCCAACCACTACCACCACGGGCCGCAGTTGGCGGATCGATAATAATAATGTCATATTCGTCAGTGTCAGCCTGCAACGCAGCCCGACAATCCGCCTGCACGACGCGATGGCGATTGGCCACGCCAATCGCCTGCGCCTGCGCCTGCGCCACCGCCAGGGCCGGCGCCGCCAGGTCCACATCCACTGCAGCAGCGGCCCCCGCCTGCAACAAGCTGATGGAAAACAGTCCGGTGTAGGCGAAGAGATTCAGCACCCGCGCACCATCGCAGCGCTGCCGTAACCAGGCGCGGGTGGGCCGCTGATCGACATAAAGACCGGTCGCCAGACCACCGAAGGGCTGCGCCTGCCACGGCACACCCAATTCGCAACACGCAACGTTTTGCTGCGGATCCAAGGGACGACCATCGCTGGCAGAGCTACGCACCGGGCTGCGCCGCAGATCATCCAGATGCTCACGGATCACCACCACCGCCTCAGGCAGGCGCGCCTGCACCGCCGCTGCTACTGCAGGCAGATGCGGCAGGATGGTGGCGGCGAAAGCGACCAGGACCACCACTGGGCCATAGCGCTCGACCCGCAGACCCGGCACGAAGTCCCCCTCGCCATGGACCAGGCGATAGGCATCGGTGGTCGGATCTGCCAGCAGCGCAGCACGACGCTGCCAGGCCCGATCGAAAGCAGCCTCGACATCGAAGGCCATACCCGGCCGGCGATGATAGACTCGCGCACAAATACTGGCGTGCTGCCGGTCGATCAGCGCCGAGGCCAAGCCCTGACCGCGCTCATCCACCAGGGTCACCGCTTCGCCATCCTGGCAGCAATCCAGACCACGGGTGAAACGATCAACGCGCAACCAAGGATGCCCCCGACGGATGAAACCTGCGCTAGCCCGACCGATACGGAGCTCACGCACCTCAGGCGATCACCGGCTTGTCGGTATGCACCGAGCCATCGGCGTCGATGCGATGTGAGAAGCAGCTCCGTCGGTTCTGATGGCAGGCCGGACCTGGCGCATCCACCAAGTACAACAGCACATCGCCATCGCAATCGGTGCGCACTTCCACCACCGCCTGCTTCCAGCCAGAGGTCTCTCCCTTCACCCACAGGCCTTGGCGAGAACGACTGTAATAGGTGGCAACGCGGGTCTGTAGGGTCTGCAGCACCGCTTCACGGGATGCGTAGGCGACCATCAGCACATCGCCGGTTTCGCGGTCCTGGGTGACCACCGGAACCAGCCCTTGCTCGTTCCAGGCCAAAAGGTGGACCAACTCGCCGGGGACGCCAGCAGGGGCAATATCCTTACTCATGCCAGAATCTAGTGCCGCGAGCGCGGCAGTCCACTGGACCAGCGGAACGGTCTCATACGCTCCCTGATCATGAGCGAGTACGAGACGATCATCGGCCTGGAAGTGCACGTGCAGCTGGCCACGCGCACCAAGATTTTTGCCCGCGCCACCTGCGCCTTCGGCCAGGAGCCCAACACCCAGGTGGACCCCACCTGCGGCGGTCTGCCCGGCAGCTTGCCGGTGATCAACGACACCGCGGTGGAATTGGCGATCCGCGCCGCCCTGGCCATTGCAGCCGACATCCAGCCGATCAGCAAGTTCGATCGCAAACACTACTTCTATCCGGACATGCCGCACAATTACCAGATCAGCCAGTACGACCAGCCCTACTGCCTGGACGGCACCGTGCAGATCGACCTGGCCGATGGCAGCAGCAAGACCATTGGCGTCACCCGCATCCATATGGAGGCCGATGCCGGCAAGCTGGTACACCAAGAACGCGGCCCGTTCAGCGAAGTGGATCTGAACCGCGCTGGTTCGCCCCTCTGCGAGATCGTCTCCGAGCCAGACATGCGCTCAGCCCAGGAGGCCTACGCCTACCTGGTGGAATTACGGCAATTGATGAAATACTGCGGGGTCTCCGACTGCGAAATGCAGGAGGGCAGCCTGCGCTGCGATGCCAATGTTTCCATCCGACCGGTGGGACAAAGCACCCTGGGCACCAAGGTGGAGATCAAGAACCTCAACAGTTTCCGGGCCGTGGAAGCCGCCATCGAGTACGAGGCCCAGCATCAGATCGCTCTGCACCGGGCTGGTCGTTACGGCGAAGTGATGCAGGAGACCAAGCTCTGGGAGCCCGATCGCAAGGTCACCAAGAGCATGCGCGGCAAGGAAGGCGCCAGCGATTACCGTTATTTCCCGGAGCCCGACCTCCCCCCGCTGCATATTCTGCCCGAACGCATCGAAGCCATCCGTGCCGGCCTGCCGGAATTCCCACGCGCCCGCCGCGAGCGCCTGATGGCCGCCGGCCTGTCGCCGGTGGTGGCCAGCGAGCTGACCGCCGAAAAGGACATCGCCGACTACTGCGAAGCCCTGGTCGCCGCTGGTGCACCCTTGAAACTGGCCGCCAACTGGACCCGCGAAGAGGCCCTGCGCCTGGCGGCGGAAAAAAAACAGTCCCTGGTCGAAGCCGCTCCGGTACCGGTGATGGCGGAACTGATCACCCTGGTGGATGGCGGTCAGGTGGCCCGTGTGGTCGCCAAGGAATACTGCGACGAGCTGTTCGCTCGTGACGAAAGGCCAACCGCCTTTTTTACCACTCGCGGCAAGATCCAGGCCCAGGATGCCGGCGCCCTGGCCGACTGGGTTGCTCAGGCCATCGCCGCCGAACCAGCCGCCGTTGCGGACCTGCAAGCCGGCAACAAAAAAGCCGTCGGCCGTCTGGTGGGCGCAGTCATGAAGCTCTCCGGCGGTCAGGCCAACCCCAAGCAGGTTGCCCCCGAAGTATTCAAACAAATCAGCTGAACGAACCCCCGGCTGGACGCACAGGCAGCGGGAATGATACTCCACCTCCCATGGCCCTATTGCGCATCATCGAAGGCTACGGCCAAGGCTTGGCACGCGAACTCGGCGAAACCGCCATAACCATTGGCCGCGATCCAGCCAACCACATCCAGATCGCTGACCCCAAAGCCAGCCGGACCCACATCCGCATCACCTGGACCGGTTCCGGGCACGAACTACTGGACCTGGGCTCCTCCAACGGCACCTGGAACGATGCCGGTCGTATTGATCGCCTGCCGCTGAAAAACGACACGCTGTTCCGCATCGGTGCCACCTACTTCCGCTATGAAGACGCCCAGGCTCCAGCCACCGCCGGCACCCTGGCCGACGATGCCCAGGCCTGGCGCGATCCCACTCGCATCGAAACCTTGGCCGAAGACAGCTCTTTTCTGACCGGCGAACATGGCAACCAGGCCGAATTGGCCCGCGCCAACCGGTACCTGGCCCTGCTGTACCGCATCGTCTTGCGCTCGGGGCAGTGCGAGAGTCGGGACGACCTGTTTGATCTGCTGGACGATATCGCTGCCGATGCTCTGGAGGGCGATCGCTGCGCGGTTTTCCTGCCCGATGAAGGCGGCTGGGCCCTGTGGCCACCGCACGAGCGTCGCCTACGAGCCCGTTTCGGCAGTGTTCCCTTTGCCCGCACCCTGCTGGCCAGCGCTCGGGAACAGCAACGCAGCCTGCTGGCCACAGCCGACGATCGCGGACTGAACGCCACCCTGGTGCGCGCGGGGGTGCGCAGTGCCATGGCCGCACCGCTGCGCACCGGCCAACAGCTGCATGGTTTGCTGTACGTCGACCGTATCGTCGGCGATCAGCCTTTCAGTCGAGACGACCTGGAGTTCCTGACCGCCGTGGCCAACCAATTGGCGGTCCGGTTGCTGGACACCGATCGCCTGGCCGAATTGGATGCCGAGGTCTCTCGCCTGCGGCAGGTGGCCAGCAAACCGCCACCACCACCACTGATCGGCAACTCGGCCGATCTGCAGCGGGTCCGCCGCTTTATCGAGCGCGCCGCTGACAGCACCGCGCCCGTCCTGTTGGTTGGCCAGCCGGGCTGCGGCAAGGATCTGGTCTGCCGTCAGCTGCATCACTTGAGTCCACGCGCCCTGCAGCCCTTCCAGACCCTCCGCCTCGCCGCGCATCCCCTGGAGCACCTGGAAACCGCGCTGTTCGGCTCGGACGACGGCCAGCCAGGTCTGCTGGAACTGGCCGATGGCGGCACCCTCTGCATCGACGAGATCACCGGCCTGTCGGGGGCGCTGCAAGCACGACTGTTACATGTGCTGGAGAACGGTGAGCTCCACCGGGTCTCCGATGGCGCACTCCGGCGGGTGGACCTGCGGCTGTTCGCCTGCACGACCGAAGACCTGGATCAGGCCGAACGCGATGGCCGCCTGCGCTCCGACCTGCGGCACCGCCTGGACGTGCTGTCCTGCGTTTTACCGCAACTGCACGATCACCCCGAGGATCTGACGGCCCTGATCAACCACTTCCTCAACAAATCGGCCGAAGCCCGCGGCGAACCGCCGCGCGGCTTGTCCGACCGAGCCCGCGCGCTCTTGCTGGGCTACCGCTGGCCCGGCAACGTCCGGCAGCTGCGCAACGTCCTGGAACGCTGCGTGGTCATGGCTGAAGGCCCCCTGATCGAAGCCAGCGATCTGCCAGAATCCATCGGCAGTAGCGACAGCGGCCAGGAGAGCATCGACCAGATCCTGAGCCTGGCTGAGATCGAACGCCATCACATTCTGCGAGTGCTGGAGCATTGCGGCGGCAACAAAAAGGCCACCGCCGAAATGCTCGGTATCGATCGCAGCACCCTCTACGCCAAGCTTCGTCAATACGGCCACTAAAAGCGACCAGCCAGCCCCATGGAACTCGACGCCCTTTTCCGTCTGATGCACCAGCAGGGCGCCAGCGACCTGCACTTGAAACCGCACCAAATCCCGGCTGTGCGCATCAATGGCGAAGTCATCCAAATCGAGGACCTGCCGGCCATGGAGCCGCAGCAGCTACAGTTCCTGCTGGCGGATATGCTGGGCGATGCCGCCTTGGTCGACCGCCGCTCCTGCCATGACATGGCGGTGGAGGTGCCCGAAGTGGGCCGCTTCCGCTGCAACTGGTTCCGACAATCGGGGACCTGGGCTTTGGCCGCCCGCCGCGTATTGCTGCAGGTCCCCAGCATTCAGGACCTGCGCCTTCCGGCGACCTTACGCCCGCTCTTGGACCTGAGCCGCGGCCTGGTGTTGATTGGTGGCGCCACCGGCACCGGCAAAAGCACCTCGCTGACCGCCATCCTGAATCACTACAATCAAAGCCGACGTTGTCACATCGTGACCCTTGAGGACCCCATCGAGTATCTGCTACCGAAGGGCAAAGCCATCGTCAGCCAGCGGGAGCTGGGCATCGACTTCGACAACCTGCCCACGGCAATCCGCGATGCCATGCATCAGGACCCGGATCTGTTGCTGGTCTCGGAACTCCGCGACGCCGCGACAGTGGAAGCGGGCCTCCGTGCCGCAGAAACCGGCCATCTGGTGTTCGCCACGGTTCATGCCGGCAGCACTGCGCAGACGGTGAACCGGATCCTGGATCTGTTCGAACCAAACCGGCATCATCAGATCCGTCATTCCCTGGCCTTCCATCTCTGCGCGGTCTTGAACCAGCAGCTGGTCACCGATGCCAGCGACGACAGCCGCCGTATCCCGGTGGTAGAAACGTGTTATGTCACCCCACTGGTGAGAAAACTGATCCTAGAGGGCAAAGACGTTCGCATCCCCGAAGCCATGAAACAAGATCACAACCATGGCAGCCGAACCTACAACCAGAGTCTGGCGGAATTGATCCGGGCGGGCTATGTCAGTAAAATCGCCGCGCTGCGGGCCTCGCCAAAACCGGAGGAATTGAAGGCGGAGCTGACCGGAATCACCATTGAGGATGGGCGGATAGTGGGATAAAAAACCCCAGCCCTTATGGGGGCCGGGGCGGGGCTGTCAGGGCCTATCCCTAAATCCATCAATCACCAGAATCATCAGGAATTTCGTCATCTGATGTGCGGTTATAGGGCGTGCCGTCACCCGGTGCTGAAGTATTGTCGCCCGTTTTGATATATGCGCGGCGCTTATGACCTCGGCCAATCTGCAGCGTTCCGTCCAGTGAAGAATTGTCACCCACACCAATCTCATCACCTGTATTATCGTAGATATTGTCCGGCACAAAATCAGCCTCATCTGAACTGAGCGCCGTATTGTATACCTCTGCATCGGTATCATCAATATCAAGACGCTCAAGATGTCCGTCGGCAAATACAACGTTAACGGTATCCGTACCGAAAGGGTTGAAGCCAAGGTAGGCGGCTCGAGTCCCCGATGCATCCGTCATATTGTTTGCAATTAATGGACGAATGGGACCAGCACCACGGCGAACCGACCAGTCGAGTGCGTAGGCACTGTCGGCAAAATCTGCGGGCTGGGTCACTCGTGTAACGCCCTCACCACCAACTGGTGAGTTGAACAATTTTGGCGGCAGATCCGCATCCAGTGACAAACCGCACATTATATTGCAGGATAATGCCCAGGCGCTGTCTGCAGCAACAGCACCACCATCACCAAGCCCCAACTCCGCTGGCGTCAATCCTTTAAATGGATACAATTTGCGCCCAGATGTCTGAGCTGCCAACAAAGCCTTTGCCAGACCCTGGGCATTCTGCCCATCTGTGGTCTGCTGCGCATCCTGCTGCGCCCCAGCAATAGCCGGCATCAACATAGCCGCCAGCAAAGCCAGAATCGAGATGACGACCAACAGCTCAATGAGCGTGAAGGCCTGGTTGGGATTTCGAGTGCGCATAGGGCACCTCCTTTGGGATGGATCCGGGCCGCACCCACGAGGTGGGCCGAGTGAATGGAATGCCGGTACTGAATGAAAACCGGCGAATGTATAAGTCTGACGGGAAAAACCGCTTTCTCAAGGTAGCCAGCCAGAAAGACCTTCTCAAATAAGCCAGCCAGTGATACACTCAAGTCTTTGAACAATCAGTAGACGCTCTCTCAGCATCTTGCTTGCGGTGACATCCGATGTCATACATCCGATCAGAAACCCGAGACATCCACTTCCCCAAGTGGAGAGGAGAATCCCCATGTACCGCTCCCTGGTCCCCTGTCTGGCACTCTTGGCCAGTGGTAGTTCCCTATCAGCCCTGGATCATGTCATCGTCGGCCCCCGCGCCCTGGGCATGGCCGGCGCCAATGTCGCCAGTACCCGCGATGGTACCGCACAATACTACAATCCGGCCACCTTCGGCTTCTTCGGTAGCAAGGAGACGGAACTCCCCGGCGAGGATGGCCAACCCACCGAAGTCGATCCGCAGTACTACGACACCGATAATCAACGCCTGGGCGACCAGCAATTCGGCATCCAGGCCGATGCCACCGTCGGCTACCGCCTGACCGGACGGCTATCGCAACTGATCGACGATATCGAGGACCTGGAGGATGATCTCGACCGCATCGATGAGGACAATGTCACCTCCAATGATGTTCAGACCTTTATCCGCGTTGCGGAACTGCTGGGCGATCTGCGTGATGGCGGCGACGAACTCCAGGTTCTCGCCAATGGCGGTGCCAGTATCCGCATAGGCCATCTGGCCATTGGTGCTCGCGTCCATGGCCAAGCCGTTGGCATCCTCCATGACATCGATACCAACAATCTGGGCCTCGATTTCGACGATGCCGACGACCTGTCCGACGAACTCCTCGAATACAACACGAACAACAACACCATCAGCGATTTCGACACTTATAATCGCGAATATATCGGCGACGAAACCAATCAGCGCCTGGTCGACCTGGGCTTCGATGCCAACGCCATCAAGGTCATGGACGCCGAAATCGGCAAGGCCATCGACGACGGAACCATTTCTGCCGGCCTGGCCGACGTCGCCGTGGCCGAAATCGAGAATATCGCCACCGATCTGGACGGTATCGGCTCTGGCGGCGATCTGGACGACAATACCACCTCGCTCCTGGTCCGCGGCTTGACTTACGCCGAAATCCCCGTGAGTTACGGTTACGCTATCAACAAGCACCTGTCCTTTGGTGCCACCGCCAAATACATGATCGGCCGGCTGTACGGCACCCGGATCGACGTCTTTCAGGATGAGCTGGATGAAGTAGCCGAAGACGTCGAAGACAATTACCAGGAAAGCAGCACCTTCGGCATCGATCTGGCCGTGCTGGGCCGCATTGAGAATTTCCAAGCCGGTCTGACCATCCGCAACCTGAACACCCCCACCTTTGACGGCTTCCAGGACCAGATCACCGGCACGCAGATTCCCGACCTGGAGCTGGAGCCCGATGCCACCCTGGGAGCAGCCTGGATTCCAAGGAGCCAACTGACCCTGGAAGCCGCCGTGGACCTGACCAGCAACAAGACCGTGTTCGGTGAATACGAAACCCAGATGGCCGCTGTCGGCGCTGAAATCGATCTGCTCCATTTCCTGGCCTTGCGTGGCGGTTTGATGACCAACCTGGCGGAAAGCGACATCGGGCCACTGTTCACCTTGGGTGCCGGCTTAAACTTCTGGTTGATGCGCATCGACTTGGCCGGCGGCATGAGCTTCGAATCCAGCAGTTACGACGGCACCGATGTTCCAGCCGAAAGCCATCTCTCTTTGTCTCTAGCAGCGGAGTTCTGAGCTTGCCAGCGTGCCCTACTCGGCAGCTTCTTGAGGCTGCCGAGCGGTAGCTACCATGCGCCCATGACCGATCTGCTTCAGTTCGAAGACGTCAGCTACAGCTACCGTGGCGACTGGCTGCAACGCATTCCTGCGCTGCAAAGTGTCCATTTCACCGTCCCAGCCGGCAGCGCCTATGGCTTTCTGGGTGCCAATGGCGCCGGCAAAAGCACGGCTATCAAGCTGCTCACCGGCCTGCTACACGGCCACCAGGGTCAGGTGCAGCTCTTCGGCCAGGACCTGGGCAAAGCGCACCTGCGCCGGCAGCTGGGTTACCTCCCCGAGCAACCCTTCTTCTATGAAAACCTGCAGGTGCGCGAGTACCTGGCCTATCTGGGCAAGCTTTCCGGCCTACGCGGCAAGCCGCTGGACGATGCCCGCGAGCGGGTCTACCAGCAGCTGGACCTCGGCAATCTATGCAAGCGCAAATTGGGTAGCTTCTCCAAGGGTATGCGGCAACGCTTCGGCCTGGCCCAGGCCATTTTGCATCAACCCGAACTGATCGTTCTGGATGAGCCCTTCTCCGGCCTGGACCCCCTGTGGCGGGCCCGCTTCAAAGACATCCTCCGCGCCGAGCGCGAACGCGGCGCCACCCTGTTCTTCTCCAGCCATATCCTCTCCGATGTCGAAGATCTCTGTGACCGCTACTGCCTGATCGACCACGGCAAGATTTTGGAAGAAGGTGCCATCCAGGACCTGTTCGCCCAGGCGCCGCTGCAGCTGATCGGCCAGGGTCCGACACCCGACGGCGCCACCACCGCCGACGACGGCACGTGGACCTGGACCGTCGATGAAAACCAGCGCGCCCAGGCCCTGGTTGCCATTCAAGCCGCTGGCGGTGAACTACTGCGCCTGGAGCGGCACCGCATGGCCTTGGAGGATTATTTTGTCCAGCGGGTGGCGCAAAGCCATGCGGCCGGGAAACACGATGGAAACTCATGATCAGTCACCGTGTCGATCGAAACATGTGCCGTCTGTGCAAGCTGCAGACCCACAATCCTGAGATCCGACTCCACACCAACGAAGGCCTGGCCGCCATCTGGGAGATAACCAAGGACTGCTGGTGCCTCTCCCCGGCCTACCTGGAAGGAGGAGCTGAACGCGATGCTCAATTCCGATTACTGCGACATGTTGTCCGCACTCATCGCCTGTAAGGTCCACTTTCTTGTCATTGGTGCCTACGCATTGGCTGGACACGGTTTTCCCCGCGCTACCGGCGATATCGACATCTGGGTCGAAGCGTCGCCTGAGAACGCCCCCAAAGTCATATCCGCCCTCGCCACTTTTGGTGCGCCAATCTCGGACATCGATGCTGAATATTTTCAAACCAACGAAAACGTCTTCCAAATCGGTGTCGCTCCCTGTCGGATCGATTTGCTGACCAGCGTCACCGGCCTGCCTGACTTTGCAGCTTGCCACCAACGCGCCCACATGGTCAGCATGGACAAGCTGGAAATACCCATTTTGAGCAAAGCCGACTACATCACCAACAAGCGCGCCCTTGGTCGCCACCGCGACTTAGCCGACATCGACACCATTGAAGGACGAGGCTGATGCAGCTCAAGCAACAGCAAGAGGCCCAATTGGCCAGCATCTGCGCCGCCTACCACATTGCTCAGCTGGAGCTGTTTGGCAGCCAAGCCAATGGCCGAGCCACCGAGCAATCAGACGTCGACTTGCTGGTCACCTTTGTTCCCGGCCGTACCCCCGGCTTCGCCTTCTTCGACCTGCACCGCGAGTTGGAACAGCTATTCGGCAAACCGGTGGATCTCCTGTTACGCGAATGCGTCGAACACGATCCGCTGCCGGCACGGCGAGCGCGCATGCTGAACACGGCACAGGTGCTGCATGCGGCTTGATGACCGCGATCTGACTCGTTTGCAGAACATCCTCCGATACAGCCAGGAGGCGGTCGATGCCATGAACGGCATGAGCTATCAGAATTTTGCCAGCAATCGGGTCCTGATATTGGCCATGGAGCGCTGCTGTGAAATCATCGGCGAAGCTGGCAGATATATTTCAGATTCCGTCAAAGCGGTCTTGCCACAAGATCCCATGGCATGCCATGTACGGCATGCGCAAGCGCCTCAGCCATGACTACGCCAATGCCAGCACCCCGATCATTTATCAGGTCATAAGGGTCCGTCAATAAATAAAGGTAGCGTCTCACTTGATCTTTTGCCGCCCTTCTGCGTTGCTTATCGCTTACATATACTCGATATGCTCGCTCTTCGCGCCTTGAAGGATCGACAAAATCTCTGCGCGATCTGCTACCTTTATTTCTTTCCGCACCCTAAGCGAGGAGCTGCCCCAGCTCATCCAACACATTCAACGTTTCATCGACAGACAAGAAGACCACCCATGACCCCCCTGCTCATCATCGCCAACGCCACCAGCAAGGAAGCCCTGCGCGGTAAAAGCTTTCTGCTGCTGATCATCCTCTACGCCATCGGCGTGCTGTTGACGCCGGTGATCGGCTGGATCAGCGCCACCGATGGCAAGGTGGTCAACACCGATCTGATCTTCAGCCTGCTGTCCATCATCGGCGTCCTGGTCGCCGTGGCCACCGGCACCGCCCTGGTCCACACCGAGATCCAGCAGCGCACCCTCTACACCGTCCTCTCGCGCCCCATCGAGCGCTGGCACTTCATCATCGGCAAGTACCTGGGCCTGTGCGGCGCCCTGATTCTGGGCCAGGCCGCCATGCTCATCGTCGCCCTGGGCGCCACCGAGCTGGTCGGCGTCGGTGCCAGTTGGTACCTGGTCCTGGCCGGCATTCTGATCTGGCTGGAGGTCTGCATCGTCGCCGCCATCAGTCTCTGCCTGACCTCTGTGGCCGGCCCGCTGCTGGCGGCGGCCCTGTCCCTGGCGGTCTACGCCCTGGGCCACGCCGTGCACGAGCTGCCCCACTTCATGCACCACCTCAAGGGCTGGCAGAACGCCATCGCCGTCACCTTCGCCAGTCTCATCCCCGACCTGGGCGGCCTCGCCTATCGCAACGATGCCGTCTACGGTCAGCCACCCGGCCGCGAACAGCTGATCGGCGCGGTCTTGTGCACGCTCTGGATCATCCTGCTGGTCGGGATCAGCAGCATGGTCATGCGTCGGAAGCAGTTGTAGCGGTTACCAGCGGCAGCGGGCGTAGTAGCCCTGCATGCTGCGATCGCAGGTGATCAAGTCGGCACCCTGCTGTTGCGCTGCGGCCACGATCAGCCGGTCGGCTGGATCGCGGTGCTCCCAGTCCAAGAACACAGCCGCCAGGAACAGCTGACGGTCCACGGCAATGGTGCGCAGGCCGAGACGGTCGACCAGTCCCTGCCAGCCATGATAGCCACCGGGTAGGGCCAGGGAGCCGAGGCGATGCTTCCAGGCGATCTCGCACCAGCTGACCGCGCAGATCAGCAGGTCATCAGCGAGCACATCCGTCGGCGGCGCATAGTCGCTCAGGCTCCAGTGCAGCAGGGCGCAGGTATCGAGCACTGCGCTCATTCCGCATCTTCCGCCACGCGCCGCTGCGGCGCTGCGGCGAACGCGCCCCAGACATCCTCGGGCAAGGGCGCTACGGCCTCGGCGGGGTCCAATACGATGCCTTCCTCGCGTGCCTGTTGGCGTAGGGCTGCCAGGGCCTCGGTCCGCGCGACATTGGGATGCTCGTACGGTACGATTCTCGCCACCGGCTTGCCATGGCGGGTGATCACCACGATTTCGCCCTCGCGCTCCACGGCATGGAGCAGCGCCGAGAGA
>CAYONM010000114.1:0-12460 GCA_964405325.1 uncultured candidatus Brocadiaceae bacterium
CTCGGTCGGACGGCTTCGCGCTTGATGGCGCAGTATGCCGCTGGGCGCGGAACCGGCTTCCAGCCGCACAACGGCGCTTTGGGTCTGAATACCGCTGCCTGATACGCCGAGGCTCGGCGTGACCATTGACCAGGACTGGCTGGCAGGTCGCCTGCAGCACGTCGTCTTCGAGTAATGCTTCTTATTCACGTCAGGGGGCCGCTTTCGGCGCTTTCAGGCCAGGGGAAGCAGGACCATTCGACAACCAAACTGGCACTGGCTGACGGAGTCGAGCTGGGGTACACTGGCTACAAGACTCGTTATGCCCAGTCCGGAACCATCATGAAAATAGGCGTTGAACTAACGCCCGATCGCTTGAAGGCCCTGCTGTATATTCCAGCTGGGAGCGAGCTGAGTATCTCCTCAGTCAAAGCGCAATTGGCCGACGCGGGGGTGGTTTATGGTATTCAGGCCGCCGAGTTGAAGACGACCATCGTCCCCGAGGGGCGCGATCGGCAGGTGGTGATCGCGCTCGGCAAAGCGCCAACCCATGCCAAGGTCGGTCGTTTGGACCCCATGCCGCGCCCTGACGATTTGCCGCGTTGGGTGGCGCAGGGTGAAGAATTGGGTCGATACACCCCGGCTCACCAGCCGCAGGACGGCATGGGGGTGAACGGCCAGAGCTTGCCGGCGCGGTTGCAGGATCGCTTGTTGGATCTGGGGCCAGGACTGGTGCACGAAGCGGATGGTCATCTTCGTGCGACGCAGGATGGGTGGTTCTTCATCGATGCCGATGGATCGCTCTGCGTGAAGACCGAGGGCCGCGTCATGACCGCGGACGAGGTGCCGGTGACAGTAGCGACCAACAAGAGTCGAGCTTCGGTGGATGTCCCGGCCGGCTGCGTCGTACCACTGATCGTGATGCGCGAGGCCATCGCCCAGACCGGGGTGAGTCATGGTATTGACGGGAGTGCGATCAAGGCCGCAGCGCGTGTCTCCGTGGAAGACCGTGTCCTGGTGGTGGCACGCGAATCGCCACCGCAGCACGGCGGCGATGCCCGTCTGGACCATCTGGTGGAGAAACGACCGAGTTTCCAACCGGATGAGCGCGGCAATCTGGATTTCCACGCTTACAACAGCATTGTCCAGGTAACCGAGGGGCAGGCGCTGGCCTCGGTGGGTAGAGCCTCGGAGGGGATCGCTGGCATGAACGTGGTGGGCGAGCCTCTGCCAGCCACACCCGGTGTCGAGGTGCCTATCGATCGCTTCATCGGGGAGGGGACTGCTATCGATCCGGAAAATGGCAAAAATATTGTCGCGACACGAGCTGGTATCTATCAGGAAGCCAAGGACGGCAAGATCCAGGTGGCGCAGGTGATGATTATCGATGGTGACGTTGATCACGCTTCCGGTAGTATCGAGACGGATTACGCGGTCATTATCAAGGGCGATATCCAGCAGGGTTTCAAGGTGAAGAGTGGAGCGGATATCCAGGTCAGTGGGGTTATCGAGGACGCTCGGGTTACCGCTCAGGGCAATCTGGATGTCAAAGGCGGCATCCTGCCGGGCAAAAATCGTGTCAAAGCCCACGGCACCATCAGCGCCGCATTTGTGCGGGAGCGCGAAGTCAAATGCTGCGATCTGGTGATCTACGAATCCATCAGACATTGCGACGTCTTGGCCACTGGTTCGGTGACGGCCAAGGTGATCCTGGGTGGTCATGTCAAGGCCGCCAATCAGGTGATATGCGAGGAGTTGGGTGGCCGTATTGAGGCCGAGACCCTGGTGCACGTCGGCGTCGATCCCTTCATCCGTTCCCTGGTGGAAGAGACTCGCAAGCGCGCCGAGGAAATGGAGTCAGAGGTCGAACAGGGCAAGGAGCGGGTGCAGCTGGTGCAGGCACATTTGAACCGCTTGGCCAAGCGCTTCATGGTAAAGCAGAACAGCGAGCTGAAACATCAGATTGACAACGTAGGTGTCGAATGTCGAGAGACCATCGAGCAGTACCATAAGGTGCTTGCGGAACAGAAGGCCTCCGTCGAGCAGCTCGAGCAGCTCAAATCTGATATGTATGCCGACTGGGAGCATGCCAAGGTCCAGGTCGCCAAGACCGTGTTTGCCCATGTCACGGTGCGCATCGGTCCGACTTACTACAACACCGTCATGGAACAGCTGACCCAATCGACCTTCCAGGTGTAGTGCCCTTCGCCTTTTTGGTTCCGTATCCGAGGTGACCGTGACCGAAGACAATGGACCGCCAAGCGCGCGCTGCCGGTGGTTCTACGGCAGTCCGGTTGGAATATCCTGCCGTTGCCAGGGCAGGTGGCTGCTGGCGAGCAGGTGCGGTGGGCAGACCGTGCCGCGGGACGCCGGGCCGCACAGATGTTCGGCAACCGCGCGTTGCAGCTGTCGGGTATCGCAGGCCAGGACCTGGGCACGTAAGGTGTCGATACGTTCGCTGCTGCGACCACTGCGCTCGCCCAGGTGGTATTCGCGCGCCTCGGTCAGCGGCGAGGCCGGGCGATCGAGGGCGGCGATCGCCGTCAGACGGGCTTCGTCCAGGGCCTGACGAGCCAGTCCGCTTTGGGCAAGTTCAGTGATCGCCTCCTGCATGATGGTGAAACTGACGTCCAGATGCGGATCGCGGTAGCTGGTGCAGGCGAACAGGCCCGAGCCGGCGCGGTAGCCGGCCCCGCCACCATAGGCGCCGCCGCGTTCGCGCAGATGATGATGCAACGGGCCGTGGCTCAGGTACTGCGCTGCCAGATACAAGGCACCGGCATCGGGGTGCCCCAGGCGGGGGGCGGCTAGGACCAGGGCGTTGCCAGCCACCTGTGCCGGCAGTACGCCGGCATAATCCGCCGAGCCGGTCAGGGCTGGGGCCTGCACGGATGTGGTGGTGGGATCGGGCTGTTCTTGCAGCAACGGTGCCAGCGCAGCTGGCATCGTTGCGGGCATATCGCCGATCAGGGCCAGTTGCCAGGGGGCCGTCAGCAGCTGCCGCTGCAGCGTGGCCAGATCCGCGCTCAGGCGCTGTGAGTCCGATTGTAGCAGGTCGTGCAGGCTCAGCAGATGCCCCAGGCCGCTGCGCTGGTGGGCGCGACCCGCCGGCCCCTGCAAGGTGCTGCCAGCGGCGTCCAGAGCCAGAGCACTGGCGCGATGCAGCACGTCGTCTTGCTGCAGCCGGAATTCTTCACGCAATATTTCGACAACACGATTGACGTCATCGAAGCGTTGGCCTTGTAGCAGTTCTGCGATCAGTGGCAGAAATTCCGGGCCGCGTTCAGCCAGGCCCCAGATATCCAGGCAGACCAGCACGCCGTTGTCGCACCACTGCTGGCTGGCGTGGATCCCGGCGGAGCAGGCGTGGACTCGAGCCGCCCAGCTGGCATCGTCGTGGTCACCCACGGCCAGATCGCCGCAGAGTGCACTCCATAACGGCAGCAGCGTCTCTCTGGTCGTATCGATGGCTAGTCGGGTGCTGAAAACCGCATGCAGCAGCCCCGCGCTGGGGACGGCGTAACGATGTATCGGGCCCTCGCAGCTGCCGCTGGGCCAGTACCGCTGGCGCGGGATCTGGTCGCGGCCCAGCTGCGGCAGACAAGTGGGATCGCCATTGTCGGCCTGATGCGCGGCCAGGCTGCGCTCCTGCGCCTGCAAACTGGCAATATCGTTGACGGCATCACAGGCCGCCTGGCGCCCGGTCCGAAGGCGCTCGCTCAGTTCTGGTTCCGCCTCGCCGCGCAAGCTGAGCCGATGCGGGTTGTCCAGCAGCCACTGTCGCAGGCAGGCCTGGGCCTGGCCGGGGTCCTGCCAGGCTCGGCTGATGGCATCCATTTCGGCACTGGGATCCAGGTGCGGCAGGGGATCGGCGCCGATGCTCCAGGCATGGAACACCCGTTCGGCCAGGCTCAAACCGTAGGGTTGCCGGTCGCCGGGGATTCGACGTAGGCTCAGGGACAGCTGGTGACAGGCGGTGGCTATGGCTTCGGCGTTGAAGCCCTGCTGCCCCAGCTGGCTGAGGGTGTCCAGGCAGCATTGCTCCAGGACATCTGGCTGCTGCACATCCTTGGCCTCCACCAGAAAACCGGCTTGGCGCAGATGGCCGAGCAAGCCGCTGCCGTCGACCGAGGAACACAGACCACTGCGTTCCAGACGCTGGCGCAGGGGAGCGCCCACGTGGCCGAAGAGCAGCTCTTCCAGCAGGGCGCCTTCCAGGGCCGTGCTGACCTCGCGCAGATCCGGCCCCAGCCAGGCCAACAGCAGCGGGCTGGCCTGATGGTGGTCGGCTGTGGGCAGGGCGATGCGGGCGCGGCGTGGGCTAATCCAGGGCGTTTGCAGTGGGCTGGGCGCACAGGCCGGACCTGCCGCAGGCTTGGCGGTGAGGAAGCGCTCCTGAAGCCAGGCCGGATCGATGGCGCCGTAGCTGATCAGGCAGCAGTTACCGGCCTGGTAGTGCTGTTGGTGGTACTGGCGCAAGATATTGGCATCGATCATCTGCATCAGCGCTGGTTCGCCACCGGCATTGTGGATGTAACCGGTCTCCGGCAGCAAATGTTGCAGCAGGCCCTGATACAGCTGCTCGTCCGGCTCAGCGGTGGCACCGAGCATCTCGTTGTAGACCACGCCATCCCAGCGCACCCGGCCGACCTCGTCGGCGGCTAGGCGGCAGCCCTCTTGGGCCACGTCTTCTGAGCGGAGCAGGGGGTGGAACACCGCGTCCAGGTAGATGTCCAGCAGGTTGCCGAAGTCGATGGCGTTGGTGCTGGCAAAGGGATAGCAGGTGGTATCGGGGCCGGTAAAGGCATTCATGAAGGTCTGCAATGACCGCTTGAGCATGTGGAAGAACGGGTCGCGTACCGGGAAGCGTTCGCTGCCCGAGAGCACGCAGTGCTCCAGGATATGGGGCAGGCCCCGGCCATCGTTGGCTGGGGTGCGAAAGCCGATCAAGCAGACCCGGTGGGGGTCGTCGCAGGCCAGATGCACGTGCATCGCCCCGCTGCTGTGCCGATACGCCTGCCAGTCCAGGCCCAGGCGGGGAAGGGGGGTGTGGTGATCGGGAACGAAGGCCTCATGCATGACGGGCCCATAAGAGACCGCATGAGAGCAAAGTCCACGTTTGTTGAGGCAAGCGCAAGATCCGCCGAGTGAGGGCCGGTTTTCGATGACCATAGCGCGTGCCGCCGCCGTAAAACGTACGCGCAGCGGGGGAGGTTGCGCGGGGGCAGCGCTCCCTCTGAGGCCAGCAGGCGTCTGCTGCTAGTCGGCGTCATGAACAAGACTTGCATCAGGCGGTGTGCGACGTGATATGTAGTGCATTGGATACGGGAGAACCGTGAGTACCCAGCCTGGCAGCGTGCTGATCAACAACCGATACGACCTGGTGCGCGTGCTGGGTCGAGGCAGCACCGGTACGGTGTATTTGGCCTACGATACCCAGCTCGATCGCGACGTGGCGATCAAGTTGCTGAACGAGAAGGCCATTGCCAATAGCGATATCGTAGCCCGTTTTGCGCGGGAAATCCAGATCACCGCCCGGCTGCAGCACCCGGGCGTGGTGGCGGTGTTCGAAAAGGCCGACTCCTCCGATGGTCTGCCATGCTGCGTCATGAGTCTGGCTATCGGCGAGACTCTGGAGGAATATATCGAATCCCTCGGCCGTCAGGAGGATCACTGGCGCGCCGCGACCTTGATTGATCGTCTGACGCTGTTTTTGAAGGTACTGGACGTGGTCAGCTATGCGCACTCGCAGGGGGTGGTGCACCGCGATCTGAAACCGGCGAATATCGTCCTTGGTGAATACGGTGAGGTGCACGTGCTCGACTGGGGTCTGGCCCGCAGTCTGGTGGACGAGGACGAAGAGCAGGTCGACGAATACGAGGATCTGTTCGAATTCGATGCCTTGCCGACAGCAGGTCAGGAAGCCGTGCCGTTGTCGGAGCGGCATCCACCCATGGACATCAGCGGTGCTGACACGCTGGTGGACGAGGTGGTCGACGGTCGGCACTCGGATCGCAGCATTCGGCGGCGATCCTCCGACCGTCTGCCCGCCATTACCGACGAGACTGGCACCCGGACCACCGGGATGACCACCGTTGGCGATGAAGACTACCATCCCGATGATCTGCAGCGCAACCTTTCAGACGGCATTACGCGTTTCGATGCCTCCTCGGCCGCGCGGCCGGTGGTGCCGCCCAAGGTCCAAGAACCGAGCCGCTTGATCCGGACCGAGAGTGCGGCCGAAACCGTGCATCAGTCGACCGATCCCGGTTCCAACACCGGTTCACGCGGCCGCGAAACCGCACGCATCAGCGTGCATCACCGCAGCGATACTGGTCGTCAGGAGACCTCGTCCCGACATCGGCAAGACAGCACCTCGCGTTCTCGGCGGAAGACTGGCACGTCGTCCCGTTATCGCGTTGCCACCCGCAGTGGACGTTACGGTTCGTCCATCGGCGACTCGGGGCGCAGCACCCGCTATGGCGACGTACTCGGCTCGCCAGTCTACATGTCCCCCGAGCAGGCCCGCGGTGAGGCCGGCACTGCCGATGAGCGCGCAGATGTTTATGCCCTGGGTGTGCTCCTGGTGGAATTGCTGTCGCTGCATCCGCCGTTGGAGCAGGTTCAGGGTGAATTGCTGCTGCAGTTTATCGAGCGCGTCCGCCAGCACGATGGCTGGCGGAACCTGAAGGACCTCTGGCCTGAGGCCCCTCTTTCCCTTCGCCGCATTTGCGAGCGGGCCCTGGCGTATCATCCGGACGATCGGTACCGCCATTGCGAGCAGTTCCGTCGCGAGCTGTCCGACGTGCTGGACCAGTTGTCGGCCTCGTTCAGTGAATTGGAACGGCAACGCCTGCAGCGTGAACGTGAGGGGGCGTGGTTGCCGGTGGGCCACTGGAGCTACCTGCATCAGATGGACACCGCGCCCTTTTCCGAGGCAGTGACTGCCTACGAGGGCGAGCCGGTCGGCCAGGTGCTGCACCCGGAAATGGGCGGTCTGCTCGTTGGTGGTACCGGCATGCAGGTCTATCCGGTGTCGCTCAACGTTGCCGACGACACGCGCGTGATCATTGATTTCAGCATCACCGGCGGATGTGAATTCTGGGTGTATATGCGCGGCGTACCGCCGACGAGTGCCTATGCCTTCCGTATCGGTGCCTGGAACGGCCGTTGGTTCTCCATCGTCCAGACCTGTGGTTTGGAGGATTTGTTCTATCCGTCCAGTCTGACCATGATGCCGATCTCCTCCGGCCGGCAGAGCACCGCTTTTAGTGGGCGTGATCATATTCGGCGTCGACGCCTGATTCTGGAAGTAGTCGGCTCCAGCCTGCGTATGCAGTTGGATGAAGAAGAACTGACCTACCACGATCCCTGCCCACTGTTGGGGCCGGAGCATCAGCAGATCGGTATCGCCACCAAGGACTCGCAGTTGATCATCCACGAGTTGATCGTCGAACGGCGCCTGAGTCCGCTGATGGTACCCAGCTACCACATTGCCAACGAGTTGTTACGGCAGCAGATGTATCCGCCGGCGATCACCTTCTTCCAGCGTTTCCTGACCGAACATCAGGAAGACGAGGAGTTGCGCTCCGAGGCCCACTTCATGTTGTGCCTGGCCTTTTTGCGTGCCGGCTATGCCGAGCAGGCGGAAAAGGAATTGCATCGTTTCATCATGGAACGCCTGGAGCACGCCCTGTCGCAGGACGCCGTCTATGAATTGGCGAAATTGCGCGTTGGCGATTCCAGCAATATTGGCCCGGGTGTACGTGTGGTGCTCAGCTACCAGGAAACCGGCGACCAGAGCCGCAGCCGTTTTTCCATGTGGGCGGTGCAGGTTTTGTCCGAGGCCATTCGCGAGGACGGCATCACCGCCGACGTCGAAGAATCGCTGCAGCTGCTCAAACACCTGATCCAGGGCTTTTCCGACGAACGGCTCTTGTTGGACACCGCCAGTTTCTTGTTGTCGCGGCCGATGCAGGCTTTCGCGGTCAAACTCTTCGACCTGCAGGCCTTTGAGGACCTGTATCGATTCCAACAACGTATCGGCATTATTTGCAGTCTCGGCTATCGCATTGAGCTGCCCTCGCTACACACGCCATCGGAATATATCGACACCGCCCGCCAGCTGCGCAGTTTGGATCTGAACGATCAATTGGATCAGCGGCTTTTGGGCGAAATCCTTGGCCAGTATCGCAGCGTTCGCGACCTGATCTGCCTCAGCTCTTACGGCTGTTCTCAGGAACTGGTCTTCTATCTGACCTCGCAGCAAGCCGACCGCCCCAGTATCAAACTATTGGAAGCCGGTCTGTTGATCCGCAACGGTCGCGAAGACGCCGCCGCCGTCTGCTTGGAGGCCTGCTTCGCCTTGATGGACAAGATCGAGAGCGAGCGCACCGACATCGAGATCGCCACCATTTCCCGCTTGGCCATGTTCGCCCTGGGTTATCTGCCCTGGGATGTCGCCTGGGAACCGATTGCGGTGCTCAACAACAACGCCGATCTTCAAGCCATTGCCGCTTGGTTGGCTGAAAGCTTCGGTCACCGCGAAGCCGCGATCCACGCCTACCGCCTGTTACATTCCAGCCTTGGTTCTGGTTTCCGCATGGTTGCCGAGCAGGGCTTGGCCCGGCTGCAAATGCAAGCCGATCTGGGCTAGCGGCGAAAATTACCCGTAAGCCATCGCCGGTAGGCGCCAGCGGCCAGGGCACAGACGCTGGCCTGGTGGAGTACGATCTGATCCTGCATCCTGGCCTCGTCGCACCACGTCTGGAGGTAGCTGGGACCACGGTTGACCTGGCAGATGACGGAGGTTGGAGCCACACAATCGCGGTGGCGCAATTCCCGAGCGTGGTCGAAGCCCTGCTCTACGACGGCGACACTCTGATCGCCCGACGGGAGATCACCGTCCGTCGTTGAGCTCTCGCTCGGGCCCCTCTCCCGGTGAACGCATGCCGCTATCAGGAACGTCGGCGCCATCTCCATCCCGGAATTTCGGACGTCGTTGTTTATGGGACTTTCCGCACCCTTACATCGAGGGGCAAGCCCCTCGGATCCCGAAGCTGAGCCCGCAAAAAACAACTTTTTCTACTCGAAGTTTTTGCGGGTTCAGCATCTACGGCGCCTCGAATTCTATCAGCTATTTACGGGACACAGCACTCGCTGACGCCGCCTGCTGCGCCGTGCGCCACTGTCCAGGCGTGCAGCCCTGGGCCGCCTTGAAGATGCGAATGAAATAGGTACTGCTCGAAAAACCGGAGAGGGTGGCGACCCTGCCGATGTCATCGGCGTGGTCGCGCAGTAGGGGCATGGCCAGTTGCAGTTGATAGCGCTGCAGCAGCTGACTGTAGGAGCAATGGGCGAAGCGCGTCACCAGACGCGAGACATGCCCGACATGGATACCCAGGGCCTGGGCGACGGTGCTGCGGTCGGGGGCCAGCTGGGCATTGTCCTGCAACTGATGGCAGATGGCGAGAAAGGTGGCCCGGGCGCGGTCGGCGCCGGGGAGGGGGCGCAGGCACTCGCGGGTGACATCGTCGAGCAGGCAGCGCAGCAGCTGCAGGGCCCGGGTGTCGTCGCCGGCGGTGCCGCCGGCAAGCAATTGCTCCTGCAGGGCGCTGCGTGGCCCTGGCTGCAAACGAGCCAGCAAGGCGCCGGAGCGGCCGCGACGGCGGCGTCGCATGGCCAGCAGGCGGTAGTCGGGGGCGATGTTGAGCCGCAGACGCAGGCTGTCGGGGCTGTCGTCATCTGCCTGCACCCAGCAGCCGGGCATCCACAAAACGCCCTCTCCCGGCCGCAGCGCCAGCTGCTGCACCTGCCCATCGCGCATGCCGCAGACGCGGTAACGGCCCTGCAGGCAGCACATCATGAAAGGGGTGGCGGTCATGCTGGTGTCTTTCGTGCTATGATGCCAGGTGGTATCAGTGAAGCAGTGACAGCGCTGTAGCCAGTCCGTATCGCGTAGAAAACTGCAGTACTCGACAATATCAGCCGCGTCACAGGCGGTGAAGGTGGGAAGTATATCCCGGGTCATAGGTGAGAATCCTATGATCAGGTGATGAAGTTGCAATTGCCGCCCGGAAGCCGGCGGCATACCATGACACCCAGCAACATAACAGGGCAGCCCTGGTGCCTGTGGGTTTCCTCATGGGGAATGGAGAACAAACATGACCGACCACCGTCCCAACATCCTTCTCATCACCACGGATCAGCAGCGCTGGGATACCTGCGGGCCCGACAAGCAACGTATCCTGCGCACCCCGCATCTGGATATGTTGGTGGCCGATGGCATGACCTTTAACCGGGCCTACGCCGATTGCCCGATCTGCGTGCCCTCGCGCGTCGCCCTGATGACCGGTCAGACCTGCTTCCGGCATCAGATGGGGTTGAACCAGCGCACCTGCCGCTATTTTGATGAAGATGGCACCCTGCCCACGGTCTTGCGCGCCGCCGGTTATCAGACAGCGGCGTTCGGTAAGGCGCACTTCGATCCCCAGTACAAGAGCCACGGCTTCGAGTGCTTCGAACCGCTCGATGAATACTATCGCTGGATCGCGCGTCATTATGGCCCTGAAGTGCAGCCGCGGCGCCACGGCCTGGGCGAGAACGAACCCTATCCGGTCAAGGCCAGCTGCCCGGAGAACCTCACCGTTACCTCCTGGATTACCGAGCGGGCCACTGACTGGTTGTCGTACCGCCGGGATCCCACCAAGCCTTGGTTCTGCTGGGTCAGTTATTCCAAGCCGCACGCGCCACTCGATCCGCCAGAGCCCTATTACTCCATGTATCAGCAGCATACGATCCCGGAACCCATGCGATCCGACTGGTCAGAGCGTGACGATGCACCTGAGGCGGTGCGCATGAAACGCCACGGTCATGGTGTCATCGATATGCATCCTGAGCACATCCGCGCCATGCGGGCCGCCTACTACGGCTGCATTTCCCAGATCGATCACGGCATCGGTCGCATCATGGGCGCCGTGCAGGATACTGGCCCGCACGAGTTGTATTCCTTCAAAGACAACACGCTGATCATCTTCGCTTCTGATCACGGCGACATGATGGGCGACCATGGCATGCTTTCCAAGGGCGAGATGTACGAGGGCTCGGCCCGCATCCCCTTCATCGTGCGGGCGCCCTGCGACCGTGGTGAGCGGCATCGCGGTGAGCGCGTTAACGCCATCGCCACGATGGCCGATATCCTGCCGACAACAAATCCGGCTAAGCCGACCCCTGGGGCGGGCGAACCGGGGTCCCAAGTCGATCCCGCATTCAATCATCACTGGCAATTCGCGCCCCAGGGTCGGCTTGCCTCGGACGTTAGGTTTCACGACACTCCACAGAGAAGCCACACATGCAGATTTCCGAACATGAGCACAACTGGCTCATCAAAAATGGCGTGCAAATGATGAAAACGCTTGGCCTATCAAATGGCAACTCCGTAGTCGACTTCGGATGCGGCGTTGGCAGATACACAATACCGCTCTCTCAGGCAGTTGGCAATACCGGCAGGGTCACTGCAATCGAACGCAACAAGGATGAGATCCAAACTCTCAATGAGAGAATTACCCAGTACCCAACTAAGGCCCCGATCGAATGCCTTCACACAGATGAGATATTCCCAGTCTCAATCAAACAGAAAACAGTGGATGCCCTTTTGGCATTTGATGTCCTCCAGTATGTCGATGATTGGCAAACTTTCTTCCAATCAGTCTGCCACATACTCAAACCATCTGGCATCATTCATATCTACCCAGCAGCAGTACCCCATCCAAATGCTGTAGATCTATACAATCTCAGCCAAGTATTGGCAGACTCTGGATTCTGCAAACACGCAGAATCCCAGCACATAATGATGCACAACAAACATATTGTAGTCGATATGATTCATACCTATCATTATTTTGAATCAAAAGTACCTAACAAGTCGCTTGAGCGGACGCGGCTTCGTCGCGCTACTCAGCTTTGACGTTAAATGCTAAAAGGAAACGCAGTACATAAACGCATAGTAAAATCATTATTGTCATTGTGCATATTATTGTGTATTTCTAGCGTGGCATCAGCAAATGCTGGTGTTCCCATTATTTTTTTGGCTATGCCGACGCTTGGGTTGTCGATCCTCCCGATCATTATCATTGAGGCAATGTTCCTGAGTAAAAAACTAGAGCTAACTACCTCCAGTGCATTTAAAACAACCACCATTTCTAATCCTGTCTCAACAATAGTCGGCATTCCATTAACTTGGCTATTGCTGGTACTGATTCAAATGCTTGCTGGAGGCGGCGGTGCTTTCGGGCTAGATACAACGCTAGGTAAGGTATTGTCTGTTACGTTGCAGGCTGCTTGGTTAATTCCATATGAAACCGATTTGCACTGTACAGCTCCGATGAACTGGGGCTCGATCTCAGCTCCAGCAGGCTGGGCTCAGGGGCGGGGCGCCGGCCAACGACATGGTGGCTGGCGGAGCTGGCTCAAGCCAAAGGGC
>CAYONM010000115.1:0-12142 GCA_964405325.1 uncultured candidatus Brocadiaceae bacterium
TCGACCCTCCGTGAACCGCGCATGGATGGATTGTTCCTGGCTCTTCGCAGCCGGCCCGCAGGGCCGGCGGGGGCTCTGATGGAGGCGTCACTTATTCGGTCGCTGCTTCGGGGATCTCCACGCCAGCTTCGTCGATGGCGGCGAGGATCTCGGCCTTGCCGATGAAGCCGACGTGGCGCCAGCGTTCCTGGCCCTCGGCATCGTAGAGGATCTGGGTCGGGATGGTGGTGATGCCGTAGGTCTTGGCTGCTGCGCGGTTCTCCCAGACATCGATGAACACGACCTCCAGCCGACCTTCGTATTCCTGCTCCAACTCGTCCAGGATCGGTGCCATCATCTTGCACGGCATGCAGGAGGTGGCGCCGAGATCGACCAGTCGCGGCAGGCCGTTGGAGATGCCCGGCATGCCCGTGCTCTGCTCGCTGGCATCGGCAGCCGGCGCAGTCGACCGGTTCGCCGTCGAATCGTCTGCAGCGGCCGGCGGCGAGGCATCCTGGGCGCCCGTCTGCTGCTCGCTCGAGGAGCAGGCCGCCAGCACGGCGACGGCGAGAATGACCACCAGCAGCCTCATGCCAGCATCCCCTCCAGGGCCGCCGCGTCGGGCACCTTGCCAACCACCTTGACCTCGCCATCGACCACCATGGCCGGAGTCATCATCACCCCCATGGCCATGATCTCGTTGATGTCTTCGACTTTGTCGATGGTGAATTCCTTGCCCGTGCGTTCGGCGGCGGCCTGAGCGGCTGCGTAGAGCTTTTTGCACTTGGGGCAACCGGTACCGAGAATCTGGATCTGCATGGCGAGTCCTTTCAATAGACGTGGTAGGTGTACTGGAGGGTATAGTGGATGCCGGCGAGAATGAGCCCAGCTCCAAAAACAACCTGCACCACGCGTTCGACCCGGCGCAGATTGTTGTAGGCCCTGCCCACGCGATGGGCGGCAAAGGCGATCAACAGGGCGAAGGCGACCACCGGCGCGGCGGTGCTGAGGCCGAAGATCGCCGGCAGCAGGAAGGGCGAGGCCTGATCGGTCGCCAGGGGCAGCAGGCCACCGAAATACAGCCCGGCCGAGACCGGACAGAACGACAGCGCGAAGAACACCCCAAGCACGAAGGGCCCGAGCAGGCCGTTCTTGGCCAGGCGCATGCGCAGCTCCTGCGAGCCAGCCTGCAGGCTCCAGCCGCTGCCGAGCCAGCCGAGCAGCACCATGCCAATGAGGATCAGCACCGGCCCCAGGAAGGCGGCGCCGTAGCGTTGCAAGGCACGGCTCAGATCGCCGGCGGCGACCAGGCCCCAGACCAGGATCGCGGCCACCAGCACATAGGTCAGGCTGCGCCCGAGGCTGTAGAACACCCCGGCGAGCAATACCCGTTTGCGGTTTTCGACATCCTTGCCGATGAAGGAGATGGCGGCGATGTTGGCGGCCAGCGGGCAGGGGCTGATGGCGGTCATCAGCCCGAGCCAGCAAGCCGTGAAGATGGCGAACCAGGTCACGAACCACCTCCTGTGAGCTCGCCCAGGCCGGCCGCCGCGGCGGCACGGTCGATGGCCGCCACCAGGAAGGTTTCCAACTCCTGCTCGTCGTCGAGGCGTTCCCACACCGCCACCAGGGTCTCGGCTCCGGCTTCGGCGCCGTCGATCTCCCAGGCGATCACCGGCATGCTGGTGCTGACATCGTAGCGCTTGGCCAGGGTCGCATCGCGGTCGAAGTTGATCTCCTCATAGACGAGCGATCCCGCACGCTGGGCTTCGACGTAGTGTTTTTCGAGCGTGTACTGCAGCACGCGCTCGAGATCGTTGCAGGTCACGCAGCGGATATCACCGTGAAAATACCGCACGATGACCCGCGTGGCCTCGCCTGGCGGCGCTGCGCTGGCGCTGCCGGCGCCGCCACTCGGCGCGCTCAGTCGCCCCAGCGCGAAGCCGATGCTGATCAGCACGAAGACGATCAGCGGCGGCGCCAGCCAGCGGCGCAGGCGATCCTGGGTCGCGTCGTCGCTCATGCGCAGTCCGTCGCCCCGAGCACTGCCTTGGCAGCGCCGACGATCTGTTCGACCTCAGCCGGCGTCGCACGATGGCCCTTGGGCAGCTTCTCGATGCCAAGATCGGTCACCCGGATGTATTGATAATTTTCGATACCGGCGTTATCGAAGCATTTCTTGGCGCAATCCATCGGGCAGCCATCGATCACCAGATTGACGTCGGCATCCTTGGCCGTCTGCACCATGCCCTGGATACCGGCGCCGATGCCGGCCAGGCAGAACATGCCGCCCTGGCCTTCCGCCGCCAGTTGACGGGCGGCAAGATCGGCCGCCTCAGCCACGTTGGCGCCGCCGGAGCAGGCGTAGATGAGGGTGGTCTTCTGATTGCTTCCTGAACAGCAACAGTCGCTCATGAGTCGGTCCTTTCGCGCAGAGCGCAAAGTGGGTTTAGGTTGAGACGAAGGACAGCCCTTCGTCTTTCTCACGGTCTGGTTCAGAGGCCTCGCCATGCGTCACCGGCCGGCGCTTATCGCCGAACACATACAGGCAGGGCATCAGCAGCATCGACACCAGCATCTCCATGCTCAAGCCGCCGACCGCCGCCACCGCCATCGGCCGCAGCAGATCGCCGCCGTCTTCGAAGGCCAGGGCCAGCGGCAGAAAGCCGACCAGGGCGCCCGAAGTGGTCATCAGGCGTGGGCGCAGGCGCCGCGTTGCCGAGGCGATGATGGCCGCGCGCCGACTCATACCCTCGGCATGCAGTTCGTTGGCGTAGGTATAGAGCAGCACGCCATCGTTGACGGTGGCGTACATCACCACCAGCACCCCGATCACCACCGTGGCCCCGATCGGCAGCCCGGCCAGGCCGAGGCCGGCGATCGCCCCCGGCAGGAAGAAGGGCACCGAGATCAGGATCATCAGTGGCAGGCGCAGCCGGTTGAACTGCACGGCCAGGGTGATGAAGGCGAAGAAGATGGCAAAGGCGAGCACAGCGAGCAGGTTGGCCTGCATGTCGTCCATCATCTGGGCCTGGCCACCGAAGCGTCGTTCGTAGCCCAGGGGCGGCGGCTCGGCCGCGAGAGCATCCTGGAGCGCGGCCCGGGCCTCGCCGATGCTGACCCCGGCGATGGCATCGCCGCGCACGATGACCTGCTTGATCTGATCCTCGCGCACGATCTCCACCGGGCCGGTGCCCGGCAGCACCTCGGCCACCTCGTGCAAGCGCACGTTGCGGCCATCGCGGGTGCTGATCGGCAGCTCCGCGAGATCGCCGCGGCCGCTGAGCGTGGCCTCGTCAACCAAGAGCCGGATATCGTAATAATCGTTGCCGTCGCGATAGCGCGTGGCCACCGCGCCGCTGACCAGGGTGCGCAGCGAGCCGGCGATATCGGCCACCTGCAGGCCCATCTCGGCAGCACGCGCTCGATCGATACGGATCTCGTATTCCGGTTTGGACGGATCCATCGAGACCATGACATTGGTGAACTGCGGCAGGCCGCGCATGCTCGCGGCGACCGTTCTGGCATCGGCGAAGATGCCATCCAGATCCGGCCCCCGCACCTTGATCTCGATATCGGCATCGCCGAGCTTGCGAATGCCCTTGAGCTTCATCTGCATGGCCATCAGCTTGCCGCCGGGCACCGCGATCGGGGCGATGCTGCGACGGATGCGGGCCAGGAACTGCTTGGTGCTCTCATCGCGCTGATCTGGCGGCAGCAGCTGCAGATCGACCTCGCCCTCGTTGGCGATCTCGTAGGTGTAGAGGCCCCAGACCTTGCCGCCAACCAGGGTGAACATGCTGGCCACCGCGGGCTCATCGCGCAAGACCTCTTCGACTCGACGGAGCACGGCATCGGTTTCGGCAACGCTGGCACCGGTGGGCAGGCGGGCCTTGATCATAATCCGGCCATCGTCCATCTTCGGCAGGAATTCGCTGCCCAGACTGCCGATCAGCGGCAGGGATACAGCCAGAGCCACGACGAAAGCAACCATCACCGGCCAGCGCCAGCGCAACACGCCGCTCAGCAAGCGACCATACCCGACGGCGATGCGATCGAAGCCGCGCTGAAAGCGGCTCGGCCCCTGGGTGCGCGTCTCGCGCCCCAGAAGCACGGCGCTGAGGGTCGGGGTCAGGGTCAGGGCGACCGTGAGGCTGATCACCACGATCCCGGCGATCACCAGGATCAGCTCACGGAACAGCAGGCTCACCAGACCCGGCACCAGGAGGAAGGGCAGGAAGAGGGCGAGAAAAGAGGCCGTGGCAGCGATGATCGCTGGCGCCAGGGCGCTGCTGGCGCGGATGCAGGCCTCCGCCACCGGTTCGCTGGGAACCTCTTTTCGGCGCAGCGAAATGGCCTCGATGATGACGATCGAATTATCGAGCAGCACGCTGATGGCGACCACCAGCCCGCCGAGCGAAAAGATGTTGAGCGAGAACCCGCCCCACTGCATGAGACCGAAATTGATGATCAGAGTCGCCGGCAGGGCCAGGGCGACCACGCTCACCTGGCGCCAGGAACCGAGGAAGAGCCAGATCACCAGCACAATCATCACCGCCGCCACCATGGCGGCATTGCGCACGCCGTTGATCGCTGCCGTGACGTATTCGGCCTGGTTCTCGACCATGCCGATCTCCAGGCCCTCCGGCAGGTCCGGGGCCAGCTTGGCCAGACGGGCGCTCACCCCCTCGGCCACCTCCACCGTGTTGGCGCTCGACTGCTTCAGCACGCTGAGCTTGACGCAGGCCCCCTGGTCGAGACGGGTGATCACCCGTTCCTGCTGATGGCCATCGACCACCGTGGCGAGATCGCCCAGGCGCACGGGGGCAGCGCCGCGATCGTCGATCACCAGGTTGCGGATCTCCTCCAGGGAGGCGAACTCGCCGCGCGTGCGGGCGATGAATTCCTGCGGACCGGCGGTCACCCGGCCGGCGAACTGGTCGATGTTCTCGGCCTGCAGACGGGTCGCTACCGCCGGCAGCGAGAGGCCGTATTTTTCCAGGGCCGGCGGATCGAGCAGGATGCGGATCTCGCGTTCCAGGCCACCGACGATCTCGCTGCCAGCCACCCCGGGCACGGCCTGCAGTTGATCCTGCAGCCATTCCTCGGTCCAGCTGCGCAGGCGTACCGGATCCCAGTCGGCATGACCGACGGTCAGCTGCGCCACCGGCAATTGCGAGGGATCGGCCTTGATGATGACCGGCGGCTCGATGTCGGCGGGCAGCACCCGCGCCACCCGCGCCATGGCCGCCAGGCAGTCTTGATAGGCGACGTTGATATCGACCCCATAGCGGAAGTTGACCAGCAGGGTGTACATGCCCTCGATCGATGACGACTCGATATAATCGAGATCGTCGACGGTGGCCATCTGGCGCTCGATCGGATCGGCGAGACTGCGATCGATCTCCTCCGGGGTCGCGCCGCGCCACCAGATGTGCACCTTGACCATCGGGTAGCTGATACTGGGCAGGAAGTCGACCGGCAGGCGCGTAAAGCTGTAGGCGCCCAGCACCAGCAAGGCCAAGGCGATGGCAGCGGTGGCGACGCGGCGGCCGACGCTGAGCTCGGTTAGTCTCATGGCACCAGGCCTTCCGGCACGGTCGAGGCCGCTGCGGCGGGCAGCGCCCGCACCGGCTGGCCGTCTTGCAGCCGCCCATGACCAGCCACCGCGACGCTGTCTCCGGGCGCAAGGCCGTGGCGGATTTCCACCCGCCCCTGCGACTCGATGCCCAGCTCGACCCGTCTGTGATGGGCCTGCCCATTTTCGATCACCACCACGCGCGTCTTGCCGTTGGGCATGGTGAGCAGCGCTTCGCGCGGCAGCGTCAGGGCCTCTGGAGCGCGGGCGATGAGCAGGCTGACACGGGCGAACATGCCCGGCAGCAGGCCCTGATCCGCCGGCAAGGCCAATTCGACCGTGCGCGTGCGGCTCACCTTCTCGATGCGCGGATAGATACGTTCAACCCGCAGATCGTAGCCTCTGCCGGGCTGGGCATCGAACACGACCTCGGCCGTGGCCCCTACCGCCAGCTCGGCCGTGAGCCGCTCCGGCACACCGACACGCAGCACCAGCGAATGCGGATCGTACATCGACAACAAGGGCTCGCCCGGCCTGACCAGATCGCCGCAACTCATATGCACGGCACCGACGATACCGGCGAAGGGGGCTTCGATCAGCCGTTCGGCGGCCCGCGCCTCGGCCACCGCCAGGCGGGCGGCGGCCTCGGCAACCTGGGCCTCAGCCACCGCCCGGCTACTCGGCAGCGGGCCATCATCGAGCACCGCGAGGCGCTTGCGGGCCTCGCTCAGCCTGGCGACCGCCTCGAGCTTGGTCACCCAGGCCTGCTCGACCGTTTCTGTGCTCACCGCTTCCTGGGCGAGTAATGCCTGCAGACGCTGGTGATCGCTGGCACAGTAGGCGAGCCGCGCCTCGGCCTGGGCGACGGCCGTCCTGGCCTGTTCGAGATCCTCTGCCCGCGGGGCTGCGATCAGCTCCTGCAGACGGGCCTCGGCCACCGCCAGGCCGGCGCGGGCGGAAGCCACGTCGGCTTCATGGAGTCCGCGATCGAGACGCACCATCACCGTTGGACCATCCGCCGCGAGCTCGACCACATCACCTTCGCGCCACGGACAATCACGCACGAAACCCTCGCTCAGGGAGCTGAGCGTGGTGCCACGCAGAGCCTCCACCTCGCCGGTAAGTTCGATCACTCGAGTCAGATCCTCGACCTGAACCGTGGCGACGCGCACATCTTTCGGCTTGGCCTTGGCTGCTGTTGACGGTGGCGCCGATCCACAGGCGCTGATCACGAGTATCGCCAGCAGGACTGGAACACCGTGAAACACGCGTTGATACAGGCTCATCATGACATATCCCCTACCGCCAGACGCAGCCGCCAGCGCGCTATCTGCACCGTCACTGCGGCGCGAATCACCGCTGCTTCGGCAGCCAGGGCCGCGGCCTCGGCATCGAGCACATCATTGGTCGTACCCTGACCACCATCGAGGCGACTGCGTTCGATCCGCGCCACCTCAGCACTCGCCGCCGCTTGGCTGCGCGCCGCCACCAGACGTTCCTGGGCGGTCGCCAGCGCGATCCAGGCCTCGCCGACCTCAACCGCGATCTGCAGCCGCACCTGGCGCCGCTGTTCGTGTCGGACCAGCGTCTGCCAGCCTTGGCGCTCCACCTCGCCGCTGATCTGGCCGCCGGCAGCAATCGGCACGCTCAGTTTGAGCCCGAGCGAGCCGACGGCATGGTCGTCGTCGAAACCATCGAGATCTTCGCCGCTGCGCACATCGAGCGCAGCAAAGGCGGTCACCTGCGGCAGATGCGCGGCCCGAGCAGCACGCACGCGCTCCTCGCCGACGGCGATGGCCTGCTCGGCGGCACGCAGGTCGGCTCGCTGAGCCAGCGCCCGCTGCAGCCAGGCCGACTCCGGCTCCAGGGCCGGCTCATCGATCACCGGCAGGGTCTGGTCGATCTCCGGCGCCTGCTCCAATCCGCCGCCAAGGGCAGCAACGAGTTGACGATCGAGCACCCGCGCCCGGCCCCGCTCGTCGGCCAGGGCGCTATCGAGATCGGCCAGACGAGCGTCGAACTTGAGCACATCCAGGCGCAGCGCCTTGCCCTGGGCGAGCAGCAGTTCGGCGCTGCGCCGGCGGGCGGCGACCGCCCGCCGATTGCTCTCAACGGCCGCGATCAGGTCATCCTGGGCGACGCGCTGCCAGGCGATCACCGCAACCTGGGCGGCAATCTCCTGGCGGGCCCGTTCGACCGAGGCTGCTTCGGCCTCCTCCTCGCCCAGGGCCGCCCGCACTGCGGCCGACAGGCGGCCCCCGGTGTAGAGCGGCAGGCTGGCGACCAGGCCAGCGCTGAGGATGTCGTCTGAAAATTCACCAGGCTCGCCATTGGCGGTGGCCGGCACCAGACGCTGCGGATCGAGCGCATGGGCATAGCCGAGGCTTGCCGCCAGCTGCGGCCAGCGCGCCCCGCGGGCGATCGCCGTGCGTGAGCGGGCGCCGCCGAGCTGCGCCTCCTGGGCCAGAACGCGCGGATGCCGCTCCTGGGCCACCTGCACACAGCGCTCCACGGTCCAGGGTTGGGCTGGCTCCTGCCCGATCAGCGGCAGCGACAAGGCCCCGCAGGCCACAACGATGATCGCGCTTCTGTTCATGCTGCGATCGCCCCATAGAGCAGGCCTGACAGGGTCGCCATGATCATCACCAGGCAGACGAAGGTGACGGTCTTCTTCCATCCCAGGACCGAATTGATGACCAGCATGTTGGGCAGGCTCAGAGCCGGCCCGGCCAGCAGCAGCGCCAGGGCCGGGCCCTTGCCCATGCCGGCGCCGATCAGGCCCTCGAGGATGGGGATCTCGGTCAGGGTGGCGAAGTACATGAAGGCCCCGGCCACCGAGGCGAAGAGGTTGGCGCCGATGCCGTTGCCGCCGACCATCGAAGCCACCCAGCCCGAGGGGATCAGCCCTTCGTGATCGGGGCGGCCCAGCAGCAGGCCGGCCACCAGCACACCGCCGAACAATAGTGGCATGATCTGCTTGGTGAAACCCCAGCTGGCATCGAACCAGTCGCGGTTCTCCTCGCTGCCGGTCGCCGTGATCAGGGCCAGGGCCAGCGAGGCCAAAGCGAAGGGCGCCACCGGATGTTCGGGCAAGAGCAGGGCCAGGATTGCCGTCGGTATGATGACCAGCACCACCTTCCACCAGCGCACCGCGAACCAGGCCACCAGCACGGCCGCGAAAACCAGACCGAGGGCCCCGGTGATCACCCACTTCCAGGCATGGATCGCCACCCAGAAGGCACCGGCGCCCTCACTGGGCGCACCCCAGTTGGCGAACACCAGAATGCCGACCATGGCCGCGAAGAAGACGATCTCCTGCCACAAGGAGCGGGTCGGCTCCTCTTCGGGCATGGCCACCGCCGTCGCGCTGCGCTCGGCTTCCTCCTTGCGGAAGATCAGCGCCATCAACAGACCGATCACCACCGCGAAGACCACCGCGCCGACGGCCCGTGCCAAGCCCAGTTCCCAGCCCAGCACGCTCGCCGTCAACACGATCGCCAGCACGTTGATCGCCGGCCCCGAATAGAGGAAGGCGGTCGCCGGCCCGAGCCCGGCACCACGTTTGTAGATGCCCGCGAAGAGCGGCAGCACCGTGCACGAGCAGACCGCCAGGATGGTGCCCGAGACAGAGGCCACGCTATAGGCCATCCAGCGCTTGGCGCCGGCCCCGAGATATTTCATCACCGCCGTCTGGCTGACGAAGACGCCGATCGCGCCGGCGATGAAAAAGGCCGGCACCAAGCAGAGCAGCACATGCTCGCGCGCATACCAGGCGGTCAGCGCCACCGCCTCCTGCACCGCTCCGGCCACGCGCGGGTGATCGATCGGCGCAAAATAGAAGACCGCGAAGATCCCGGCCATCCACAGCGCCACCTTGCCGTCATCACGCCACGAGAAGCTCATGGTTCACTCCTTAGCTCTTTGGCCAAACATGCAAATAGTGAGCGAAAAAACAAGCCCGGTTTTCAACTCGGGCAGGAGCCCCAACCAGTGTCTCCAATACATCATCTATGTCCCCAATACATCCAGGGCCTGGCTGCGCAATTGATCGGCCAGAATGACAATAAGATTGTTTTTCGGCATGTTCAGACCTCGAAGGGGATGCGGAGGCCCGGATCCTCGCTGTGTCGGGCGATGATGGCCGTATAGCGGCCGTGCGGGACCTGCCAGCAATCGGCGTCGATGTCCCAGCAGCGCAGCATGTCCGGAGTGATGTGGAAGTGGACGGTCGTGTCCTGGCCCGGCTCCAGGTGCCATCGCCGCCAGTCGGCCAGCTCTTTGAGCGGGCGCACGGGGCCGTCCGAAGGCGGGGCGATGAACAGCAGAACGGTTTCGGTGCCGGCACGCGCGCCGGTATTGCGCAGCTGGGCCCGGATCTGGATGTCGTTCGCGTCGATGGCAGCGCCGTTGTCGGCTGTGAGTTCGAAGCTGGTATAGCTCAGACCGAAGCCGAAGGGGAAGCGGGCCGGAATGTCGGCGCGATCGAAATGGCGATGCCCGATAAACAGGCCGTCTGCGTAGTGCACTCGGCGATGGATGCCGCTGGGTGCGTAGCACTTGGCGGCGCCGTAGTCCTGCAGGCGTTTGCCCCAGATCATGGGCAGGCGCCCGGCGGGATTCTGCCGACCGAAGAGGATCTCGGCGCTGGCGCTGGCGCCATTCATGCCCGGATACCAGGCCATTAAGAGGGCGCCGACCCGGTCGAGCCAGGGCTCCACGTTCACCGGCGCGCCAGCGTAGAGCACCACCGCCGTGCGTGGATTCGCCTGCGCCACCTCGTGCAGCATGGCCAGACTCTCCGCCGGCAGATCGAAGTCCCGATCAAATCCCTCGCTCTCCAGCTGTGGACAGAAGCCCGTGCCCACAACCACCAGATCGGCCTCGGCCGCCTGGGTGAGCGCCTGCTGCCAGTCTGGATCCGCGGCCGGTTCCAGCTCCCAACCCAGGCGCATGCAGGCCCAGTGGCGGACCTTGCGGTATTCCACCAGCACCTGCACGGCGTCGCCAGCGCGTAGCTCGCGCACGGTGGTCAGCGGCTTGGCATTCTCGTTCAGCCAGGCATCGACCACCAATTCGCCATCCAGATAGAGCCGGTAGCCACCGTCCATGCAGCTGCTGGTGATCAGATGCCTACCGCTGTGTTCGGCGACAATGGCGCCACGCCAGCGGGCGCTGAACAATTCCGCTGTGATGCAGGGATCCGGAGCGGCCCCATCCATCCAGCGGGCGTGCAGATGCTCGGCCCGCTGCGTCAGTTTCGGCTCGCCTTCGCAAGCGTTGTTGTTGAACAATTCCAGCTGCAGGCCCGGCCCGCCATCTGGATGCACAAAGGTGGCGGTGTCGTAGGTGGTCTGGAAGCGCCGCGGATCGGGGCCGCAGTGATAGTTTACCCGGCAGGTTTCCGGCACCTGTTCGCGAATGGCATCCAGGAGGGTGTCTGATGATTCTGGCCGACCGTGGGCTGAGCCGCCGCCGGCGATCACCGGATGCCCGGCCTGATAACCGAAGACCGCCACGTGCCGCAGCTGCGCGGGATCCGCCGGCAACAGGCCGTCGTTTGTCAGCAGCACCTGACCCTGCCGGGCTACCGTCAGGGCCACCTTGGCGCTGGTCTCGTTGTCCGGCGGTGGTGCTGTTTCCAGGCCGTCAAGCCAGTCGAAGCGTTGCATCAGCTGAAGCAGGCGGCGGACTTTGTCGTCGATGCAGGCGGGGCTGACGGTGCCCTGGCGCAGAGCCGGCAGCAGTTGCTCGGCATTGAAATGCTTGCCGGTGGGCATTTCCAGATCCAGGCCGTGGTTGGCGGATTGCACCGCCTGATAGGTCGAGGTCCAATCGGACATGACCAAGCCACCAAAGCCCCATTCGCCTTTGAGAATATCCTGGATCAGATGCCGGTTTTCGGCGGCGTGCTCGCCATTAACGGGATTGTAGGCGGTCATCACCGTCGCCACGCCGGCCTGCACGGCGGCTTCGTAGGGCCGCAGGTAGACCTCGCGCAGGGTCCGTTCATCCAGATCGCTGGAACAACCGTGACGGTCGAATTCCTGGTTGTTGCAGGCAAAATGTTTAATGCAGGCAGCGGTGCCGGCGGCCTGCATGCCTTGGATGAAGGCCGCTGCCAGGGCCGCGCACAAAGTTGGATCTTCACCCAGGTATTCAAAATTGCGTCCGCACAGAGGCAGGCGTTGCAGGTTGACGCCCGGCCCCAGCAGGACCTGCACGCCCCGGCTGCGACAGTCTTGGCCCAGGGCTGCGCCGACGGCTTGGGCCAGGGCTTGATCGAAACAGGCGGCCAGGCAGATGCTGGCCGGATACGCGGGCGCGGTCTGGCCTGGCGGATGTACGCCGCTCTGGCCGTCGGCGAAGCTCAGGGCGGGAAGAGCGTGATCGGAGAGGGCATGGGTGCCGCTATGAAGGCGTGATCCGCCCAGGAGTAGGATCTTCTCCGTCAGGCTCAAATGTTCCAAGAGGGTTTCGATCTGCTTTGGCATGCAGGGCTCCTTACGTAGAACTCTATCATTGTAGTAGCGGAAATAAGGGCAGGTGTCCGGTCGGGGCGAGTGCCCTTCTGGTCTGGATGATTAG